>NZ_JMLT01000018.1:0-124061 GCF_000686865.1 Paenibacillus sp. UNC217MF
TGAACTGCACCCCAATTGTTAGACACACTCTAACAGTTGGAGGTGCAGTTTTTTATGACTAAATTTACGAAGGATAGGAAATTGGCGATAATTCAAGGGTACAACCCTGATCTTCTATCGCAGACAGAATACGCAAACGAAATGGACGTTAACAAGTCCCAATTCCAATATTGGCTGAAGCTCTATGAGATGCATGGTGAGTCTGCCTTTACTAACGGCTATACAAATTATTCGGCAAGCTTTAAACTGGACGTACTTAATCATATGGCTCAATCAAAAGCTTCTCTCATGGATACCGCTGCTCTATTCAACCTTTCGAACTTTTCCATCTTGCATTCCTGGCAGAAAAAGATGGAGACAGACGGTTTAGAAGCCCTTGAGCCAAAAAAGAAGGGGCGTCCATCCATGAAGGAAAAATCCAATTCGTCTACTAAACGATCCGTAGTTGAAGGGTCTGTCGAAGCGCTCGAAGAACGTATCAAGCAGCTTGAAATGGAGAATGAGTATCTAAAAAAGTTGAATGCCTTAGTTCGAAACAAGGAACAACCACCAAACAGGACAAAGCACAAACCGTCTGGGAACTGAGGCATAAATATCCGGTGAAGGCACTCATACAGCTGGCTGGTATCCCGCGTAGCACCTATTACAACCTTATAAAGCGTACAAACCAATCAGATCCGAATGCGGATTTGAGAGCTGAGATCCAGTCCATTTACACGGAACATGATGGACGTTACGGATATCGTCGTATTCGTGATGAATTGGCAATCCGTGGGTGGAAAGTGAACCACAAGAAGCTTCAGCGGCTCATGAAAGAGATGGGGCTTAAATGCCTAGTCCGCATGAAAAAGTATAAGTCATATAAAGGGGCTGTCGGCAAGACTGCACCGAATCATCTGGATCGCCAGTTCACGGCGGAAGCGCCAAATGAGAAGTGGGTAACGGACATCACGGAGTTTAAGTTATTTGGAGAAAAGCTGTATCTGTCGCCTATTTTGGACTTATACAACGGGGAAATTATCACCTATACCATTGGTTCACGACCAACATATTCTCTGGTATCTGAGATGCTGGATGCAGGACTGGAGCGTCTGCCGGAGGAGCACCATCTTCTTCTTCATTCAGATCAAGGATGGCATTACCAAATGAAGCAGTATGGCTATGCGCTTAAGTCGAGAGGCATTCTCCAAAGTATGTCACGAAAAGGGAATTGTTACGACAACGCCGTCATAGAGAATTTCTTCGGCATTCTCAAGTCGGAGTTTTTGTACTACAAAGAGTTTGAAAATGTGGAACATTTCAAGGAAGAACTGAAAAAATATATTGATTACTACAATACTAAACGGTTGAAGGCAAAATTAAAAATGAGTCCGGTACAGTACCGAACTCATTTTGAGAAAGCTGCTTGATGAAATAACCGTGTCTAACTTTTGGGGGTCACTTCATAATTATGGCCTTCTTTCCAACGGCTTCATTACTTTGCTCAATCATGTGTATTCCTTCGGATCATTTATCCATTCCTTGCTATAATCAGCCAATCGCTGCAGCTCGCCAACTAATAAGCCTGCATGATACCCGCCGCACACCACATGATGCAGCTGCAAGGATACGGGCAGCAGGACTCGACCCGTTTACCCGAAATACTGTCCAAATGTGATGATCGGCAAATACGTTCCCTCATTGAACACATTCAAATTGAATGTACATCAAGATATAGATCAGTCCAACTGCTGCGAGCTGCGCGTCATCGCCACACTAGAATCCCTAACAATGAGACGAGGCTCAAACTGCACTCGTTCATATACACCGCGCTTCTGTTCGATGATACGATTAAGCAGCAGTTCGGTCGCTACTCTGGCAACCTCTGCTCCCATGATCGACACAGAGCTAAGCCGCGGCGTCGTAATTGTTCCCCACAAAATATTATCAATGCCAACAATCGCAATGTCTTCGGGCACGCGGATCCCCAATTCCTTGAATCGGTTCAGTAGTCCCATCGCAATCATGTCATTGCCCGCATAGATCGCATCCGGCATTTTCGTTAGACCTGAGAAATAATCGGCTGCCTTCAATCCCGTTTGCATCGAGAAATCATCTCCGAGATAGACCAGAGAGCTGTCTACTTGCGGGAGGGCATCCTCGTAGGCAAAGAAACGCTCCTCAATGATATGCTTCGGCGCACCTGCGTACGCAATCCGCGTCCGGCCTATGTTCATGAAATGCTCCATGACAAGTTTGCCCTCTTGCGTAGATAGACTGACGATATCCGCCTTCACATCGTCACCGAGCTTCTTCCCATAGTTAATAACGGAGATCGGAATGCTCGATTTATTAATCAAGTCAGGCAGCGTTGCAGGGTAAGCTAGCGGCAGGACAATCAGACCGTCTACATGAAGCTTCTTCACTTCCCTAAGTATTTCAAGCTCTGCTCGTGCATTCCCTAATGTATTGATCTGAACGACACGGTAGTCGTAATTTTTGGCCGCCTGCTCGACGGAATAGGCAATCTCCGGAACGAAGGCATTGCGAATATCGGGAACGGCTAGCGCAATTTGCTTCGTCTGCCGTACCTTAAGGCTGCGTGCGAAGGAGTTCGGCACGAAGCCCAGCTCTTCAATCGCCTGCATCACCTTGGCCTTCGTCTTCGGACTAATGCCATCTGCGTCATTGATTGCACGCGATACGGTTGCCAATCCGACCCCTGCTCGCTGTGCAACATCCTCGATTGTGACTTTTCTCTGAACCACTGGTACATCTCCCTCTCGTTACAAGTGGAATTGCTTCCACCATTCCAGCCAAGCCTTATTTCTGTATCATACCATCTGCATTCACATTATTCACCTGATCTTCCTGCAGTAGAAGACTGTGATTGACATCACACTAAGAGTGTGACATATTTAATATCGGAAACGTTTCCGAAAATATTTTCCCGTTTCCATTTCATACAGTATTTCATTTCTATACTTCTGGGGAGATGAGCACATGAAAGCATTAAGATGGCATGGCGTCAAAGATTTGCGCGTGGAGAACATTGCAGAACCAGCAGCCGGTAAAGGCAAAGTAAAAATTAAAGTCGAATGCTGCGGCATCTGCGGCAGCGACTTGCATGAATATACGGCAGGACCGATCTTCATTTCAGACAGCACTCCCCATCCTCTAACTGGAGAGAAAGCTCCAATCGTTATGGGACATGAATTCTCTGGACAGATCGTCGAGGTTGGAGAAGGTGTAACCAAATTCCAAAAGGGCGATCGCGTTGTTGTAGAGCCGATCTTCACATGCGGTGAATGTGAAGCCTGCAAGCAAGGCTTGTATAACCTCTGCGACAAGATGGGATTCCTTGGTCTCGCTGGCGGCGGTGGAGGCTTCTCCGAATATGTAGCAGCAGACGAGCACATGGTGCATAAGATTCCAGATAGCGTTTCTTACGAGCAAGGCGCGCTTGTTGAACCTTCCGCAGTAGCTCTCTATGCAGTTCGTCAAAGCAAGCTTCAAGTTGGGGATCGTGCAGCCGTATTCGGTACAGGCCCAATTGGACTGCTTGTTATCGAAGCATTGAAGGCTGCCGGCGCATCGGAGATCTATGCAATTGAACTGTCCGAGCAGCGTAAGCAAAAAGCAGAAGAACTCGGAGCCATTGTACTTGATCCTTCGCAAGTCGATGTCGTGAAGGAGCTTCGCGAACGGACAGGCGGCGGCGTGGATGTCACTTATGAAGTAACGGGAGTTCCTGCTGTACTGAACAATGCCATTGATGCAGCCAAGCTCGGCGGTGAAGTGATGATCGTCAGCATTTTCGAGCGAGAAGCTACTATTAAACCGAATGCAATTGTAACGAAGGAACGCACAATGAAAGGCATCATCGGTTACCGCAATGTATTCCCTGCGGTTATCAAATTGATGGAGCAAGGCTACTTCCCAGCAGAGAAGCTGGTAACGAAGCGCATTCAATTGGATGAAGTCGTTGATCATGGCTTCGAGGCGCTCTTGAAAGAGAAAAACCAAGTAAAGATTATGGTGAAGCCGCAATAATCCGTAAACAAAAACACGAAGGTTTAGGGTGCTTCAAAGTCATACTGAAATAAAACAAAAGATCGAGTCAGGGGTTAATCAGCTCCCCTTGCTCGATCTTTTCTCCATCATAATGCCGTTCTCAACAGCAAGACGGTAAAACATACGATCATTGATACCACTGCAAGATGCCACCATTTGTACATCATAATGATACCGATATACTCGCGGATGAACGCACTTGGCATGTAATATCTTGCTGTCTTCGCGCCAACACCCTCACACTTCTTCAATCCCGCGAGCCGCGCATAAATGCTTGCCCGAAATACATGATAGTTGTTCGTGACGAAGATGCTTTTATGATCGGGTTTCATCTCGTCCATAATGGCCTTCGAGAACAGCATATTTTGCATCGTGTTGCGAGATTTGTCCTCCATAAGCACGTCCTGCTCTGGAACTCCCTTCGCCACGATATATTTCTTCATTGCCTCTGCTTCACTAAGCAATTCGTCCGGCCCTTGGCCGCCCGACACGATAATTTTAGGCACTTGATGATACTTCATATATTGTTCAATGCTTTTATCCAAACGTGACGCTAGAAGCGGCGGGACTCGTTTCCCTCCGATTAGACCAGAGCCAAGCGCGATAATGAAATCGGGCTTGTACCATATTTTCCAGTAATGATAGAAGATCGCATACGTCAGAAAGCTGACGAATACAAAGGAAAAGTACATGAAGATGAGCAGCGTCCCGAGATAAAAAACAGCAAATTTATTATTATACGAAATAAAGAAAATGTAGAAAAACATGCCGATCATCGCAAAGATCAGGAGACTCAATAATAGTGACAACATATTCGCAAGCTTCTTGCTTTCCTTCTTCAGCATAATTCGTCCGTTAAGCAGCAAATATATACTCACAAACAGTACGCTCAAAGGAATAGAGGCAAGGATAACCGCGGCTATAATTATGTTAACCCACGGAATCTGGTTAGAAAAGGCCACCACGTCCAAGAATAAATTTGCTACAGCCGCCATGAACAGGAATGAAAGACTGATCCGTCTTTTTTCCCTGATAAATAAAAAAACAAAAAGCCCAAATAGAATCAAACTAAAAAAACTCATCATACACTCCCTTTCCAACCTTACTATTGTAAGCAATTCATTCCTTTTTGCAACCCTTTTCCCCCGTCATTATTGAAATGGATCACGATGAGACATTCATGGCTTTGCCAACTGTTAACAAGATGCAGATAATCCCAGCAATCCTCCGCCCAAAAATAAAACAAGCCGATTCCTTCACAATAGAGGAATCGGCTTGCATAAACTCATTTTGTATAGAATTCGTTTACTTTATCTAGTATTTCTTTGAAGTATGGAATATTAAATCGATTTATTAAGCCTTTAGATCCCATGTAAAAGCTGAATCGCCCTTTTTCGCCTAGAAGTTCCTTGAACTTATCAACTGTCTGGTCATACCTTTCTCTTTTCCCTGTATCGGTAAAATACCCTGAATCAATCTCCATTTGAATTCCGATTTTCGTTTTATCTAAATGATTCTTTGCAACCAACCGACCACCATCCCCATATATTCTTCCTTCTTTCACGCTATCGTAAATTGGCTGCAAATTTATTGCGCTGTCTTTGTCAAAATAATAGTGGGGTTGAATATACACATCATCAAAGATCATTGTCTCGTCCACGATGTATGCAATTGTTTCCACTATCTTTTCCCTATTAGGGCCAAAACCATAATAGGGAGCCCATGCAAAAGAAGTAGCTCCGTCTACGTCGTCACTGTTCTTTATATACTCCGAAAGTTTTTCCAACAACTGAACTTGCGATTGATTTTTAAGTTGCGAGTAGCTGTAATTTTGAGTCCCATAGAAGTATATGGCTTCGTTTGGATAATAAAATCCAGTTACCGAGTCCCAATTTGGACCAAGCTTTCGTTTTAACTCCTTTATATAGCTTACATATTCATCGAATAACTGATCAACATTTAACTTGCTCGATACATCGTGTGCTGGCAGAGAAACAAGTACTTTATATTCGCTGTTCGTGTCCACGATTGTCTGCACCGTTTCATTTACATCATCAATCATATTTCTCTCTTTATAATTGTCAATTTTGTTTGTCTTATTATCTATCGCAATAACAAATTGCCTCACCGTATCCAAACGTTCAAGCTCTGCCGATTCATATGGAATGTACCGTTGACCGTCCCCAAAATGACCGCTGTATAAAAACACCATATTTCTTGCTGACAGGTCACTTCGATCCATCGCAATGCTATCCATTTCATTTTCTTCAACGTCTTTTGCCGCTCTAATCACTGGTGTCGAGAACAAATTAACGAACAAACTCAAGGTAAACGTAATCGTCAGCACCCCTGCAAACCAAGCCTTTCTTTTCTTCTTTGGCTTCATGTTCATAACATCGACTCCTTATCCTTAGTTTAGTAGTTTTACAACAATTCACTTAATTCCCTTTATGAACCATTTAATTGTTTCTACAGAAGCATACAAGGAGTTGCGAGACTCTGGAACTAGACAATGATGACAATATTCGGTTGAAAAATGACATTCAGCCTATTCCCTAGAGTAATATTTATTTCTTTACACTGCTTGGCGTTACGCCCCAGTATTTACGGAATATTTTAGTAAAATAGCTGACGTCTCGATATCCGATCATGGCGGCAGCATCATACACTCTCGCCCCATTCATCAACGCCGTCCTCGCCCGTTCCATCTTGCGTTCCAGAACATATGAGGTAAATGACATTCCTATTTCTTGCTTGAATAAGCGACTTAAATAGGAGGCGTTCACATAAAAACGATCAGCGATCGTATGCAAGGTAAATTCCTGATCCTGTTCCGCCTCAAGCAGCTCAATAATCGCTTGAACAGTGGTATGGGTAACCTTCCTGTCATGGCTCTCTGCATATGTGATTATGCTTCTTACAGCACGATGCAATACATCGTACATATGCTCTGGCGTCGTAAGTGATTGTACATTCGAGAGAAAATCGAAATCCGCTCCTGTCACATCCTGTACAGACCATCCGCGTTTGCGGATAAAGAGCGTCAACACGCCAACGATGTACATTAACTGCTCCATCATAATTTCATACGAAGCAGAGTTGTTCTTCGCCGCCTCGCACATGTTCGAAATCATTCGCATGGCAAGTTCTTGATCCATCGTCTCCAATGCCATCTCTAGCTGCTTGTCCTCGTGCTCGTAATCCGGACGATTATTGAACTCAGCTTGGAGCGGCTCATCATATGGAATTGCGATTCCTGTTCCATAAACGACCCGATTTTGCAGCGCCTTTTTGGCTTGAATATATAATGGCAGCAGTTCGTCTATCTTTCCGGTTCCTCCACTAATTCCCGCGCTTACGTCAATGCCAAGACATTGCTTGATGTTGCGAATGAGCTTCTCCATCGCCACGTGAATCCCGAGCATCTGCTGCGGAGTATGTTCCAGCGCTCCCGTATTCCCTATCACAATAATGGTTTTATCCTCTTCCGTGCATACATAAAAATCAGGAGTCGGCAGTATATCTCGAATAACATGCACGAGATTATCCAAGGTCATGCCATCTTCATTGCTGGAACAGACATATTCGTCCACGTCCAGAACGATTACCGCATAACGAGATTCCATGTCTATATGAAGCCCTAATGAAACACAGGAAGCTTCCAGCTCTTCTATCTGATATCGTCCATATGCTAGATTGCGAATCGTATGCTGATGCAGGACGGGGAGGTACTGCGTCCATTGCTCCTGCATCATTAGTTGACGCGTTCGCTCCATCAACTCTGCTTGAATGCATCGGGCTGCGTCCGTTACAGCCTGGAGAATGTCCATTTCAGCAGCAGGCTTGAGCAAATACTTGTATACGCCAAGCTCCACCGCCGTCTGCGCATAGGAAAAATTGTCATGACCGCTTAAAATGATGATTTTCGTGTTCGAATAAGCCCGAGCCACTTGACTCGCCAAGGAAAGACCGTCCATTTCGGGCATTTGAATATCCATTAAAATAATATCGGGCTGCTTCATTTGTATCTGAGCGAGAGCTTCAGCACCGTTATTCGCCGACCCTACTACTTCGATATCGTGTTCTTCCCAGGGCATGTGAAGCAGATTTTGCAAAAATCTAATTTCATCTTCTACAATAAGAAGATTCAAGCGATCCTCTCCTTATTTCATTATTCATCTGTCGTACTTGATAAAGGCAGCTCAAGAGTTACTGTTGTACCTACTCCTAACTGGCTTTCGAATCGGATGCACGCTTCAGGGCCGTAGAACATCCTCATTCTGGAACAAACGTTGCGCAAGCCATATAGCTCCGTTTCTGGTGATTCCAAAAAAGATAAAGGAGCCGACTTGCCGTCGATTTCCTGAATCACTTGATGAATGGATTGCAGGCGCTGCTCACTTATTCCGCTTCCGTTATCTTGCACCGTTATCATCAATTTCCCCTGCTTCAAGAAGCTCGAAATGATCAACAACCCATCGCCCTTCATCTGCTCCAGTCCATGAATAACTGCATTTTCAACCAAGGGCTGCAATAGCAGCTTTAATATAGGGATCGTTTTCGTTTCTTGGTGTATCTCATACACGACATGAAAGCCATGTAAAAAGCGAATTTGCTGGATGCGTAAGTAGTAGTTTAGATGGGTAATCGTTTCCTCTACCGTGAATGTATCTTGCCCTTTATGAAGGCTTAATCGGAAAAAGTGTGACAGGTTCAGCACCATCTCGCTTATTTCCTCTGCCTCGTAGTTTTGAGCCGTCCAGTATATAGAGTTCAGCGTATTATATAAGAAATGGGGATTAATTTGAGATTGCAAAAACGTGAGCTCCGTGCGGGCAATGCGAAGTTGCTGCTCATAATGATCCTGAATCAGATGCTTTTGATGCTCGGCCATTTGATTATACGAGTCCATCAAATAACCAAATTCATCCTTCCTTCTTGTGTGTAACCGGATATCATAATCTCCTCCGATTAACCCCTTCATCGCATGCTTTAATCTGCCTAAAGGGGAAGCTATGCGGTTGTAAACACCCCAAGATATAAGCATGGAAAGCACAAAACTGCACGCTATGATTAAATAGGTAAATTGTCTCATTGTTTTCGTTTCTTGATAAATCTCTTCGATCGGCCGAAATACTTCCAGCCGGATTGGATAGCTAGATGACTCCATGCTCACTTCGAGTATATCCCCATCTTGCTGTCCTCCTGAATCGGTATTAGGAACGGTCAAAATGGGGTCTCCTTCTCTGTTCGTTATTTTCAAGCTAGTCAACTCAGATTTCAACAGCGGGCTTATAAGTGTCTGAAGAGCATTTTTATGTAAAGTCACAATTAGTAAACTTGCTTTGTCCTCATCAGGGAAGGCATTCATCCTTCTGACAAGAGATATTGAGTTTACCTCCACTAAATCTGTGATTACAGGTTCTACCCCCTCTTTGGGCTGGGGCATAAGGAAAGTACTCGCTTGATCCGCAAGTCGATTTAAATAGGCGAAACTTTCTCGCTCGGTTGCAGATTCGATTCTCTTTCCTCCATATTTCGTAGATATCATCGTATGGGTTTCCATCTGATAAATCGTGATCTGGGAAGCCACCAGGCTCACCGCCGAAATGTTCCATAGCTCTTGCAGCAGCTCTGAGTACTGTACAATTGTACGAGGTGACATCCCCGACCCATGCACCCTAAGTTTCTCATTAATGTTGTGGTTCGCCGCAATTAGATTGGTTAACGTCTCAAAATGATGCAACGACAATTCCAGGTTATTCATAACAGACTCCACCTTATCTTGAGTCTGTTCTGTCGTCTTTTGAATAATAATTTGGTTCGCTCTGTTATTGACGTACAAGCTAATGATAACTAGCGGCAGAAGCACAATGAAGAAATAGATGCTGAGCCGTAATTGCGAGGTTTGCAGAAACTTATGATGCGCACGTTGGAATAGTTTCATGGCTACATCCTATTTTTTTTATGCGATTCATGCCAATCGTTTACTTCCTGCGTAACTTCTGTGCCTCCGCTCTCATACCATCGTTTTACGTAGTCGTCGAATGAATTCATGGATTCTAGGCCGAGAATGATTTTTACGAAGACTTCCTGCAATGAATAAAGTTCATTCCATTTTCCTACAATGGTAAGAGGAGGTGGGCCTCCATATGCATCTTGTACGACATGCTTTTCCAATTTTTCAATGTTCTCGTTGAGACGAAATTTTTTGCCGTAGGAATCATTGCGTGCACGCAACAGCCACCGTGTGTCCACATTCACCAGTGCAGAATATATGCCTCTATACAGGTGCTTATCATGTTCATTAAAATTGCTGACAATTTTTCCGTCTTTCCAATCCCACACTTGATTTTGAAATCCCAGAACTAGTGAGGTTCTGCCTTTACCTGCAATGAAATTTAAAAATTGAATGACTTCGCGAGCATGACTGCTCCCTTTTGGAACCACTTGATACCCGAATACTGGATTCAATGCGCCTACTCCCTGCTTCCCTTTCTTGCCAATCGGATAGTCAATGGTTATCCAATTCGCTTTCGAATCTTTCATCAAGCTTTGAGCAATAACTCCGCGTGTATCATACCAAGCTCCGGAAAACATTCCAACCTTCCCTTCTATTATTTTTTCGTTCATGACCTCTCTACGGTAAATAGGGAAATCCGGATCAATCCATCCCTGTTGATAAAGCTCAGCAAAGAATGAGAGCGCTTCCTTCATTTCCGGCAAAACGTTGCCATAGACGAGCTTCCCCCCTCGTTCCGTCCATTGGTTCAATTGAACTCCGAACGCCCCAAAAAGCGGTGAAGAATGATACAAATCCTTCATCATCGTAAAGCCGTATGTATCTCTCTTTCCGTTTCCGTCAGGATCGCCTTCCGAAAATGCTTTTATTACTGCCTTATAATCTTCCAGCGTTACGGGTATCGGCAGGTTCAGTTTATCCAGCCAGTCTTTGCGGATATAGATGATTTCTCTCCCCTTCACCTGCTGACCACTCGGAATTGCGTAAATCGAGCCATCATACCGAACGCGGTCCCATAATTCTTCCGGTATGAGACGCTTTAAATCTGCTCCGTATTCATTGATCCAGTGATCGAGAGGTTGGAGTTTATTTTGCGTCACGAATTTGGCAAATTGGATCGGGGAATTGATGCTGATCATATCGGGATGATTCTGTTCCATCGAAATGATGGTGTCGATCGTTTTTTCATAACTGGGTACGGGCGGCAGTTCGACACGGACATTCAATCCGACATGTTTTTTAATGTAATCCAAATAAGGATTTTGATTTTCATCCAAGCCTGCCGGAAACGGAAAACTCAAACTATTGATCACAATGGCTATGTTTTTTCCATCCCGCAATTCTTTATTCTCAGAACTGATTGAAATTGGGTTGAACTTGGGTATAAAAAATAGGCCTAACACAAGAAGGGTTAGCATGTAAATTATCAGCATGAATCTATTTACAAATTTACCGCTGCTCAACACTACAAAAATCATCCTTTCGATTTTTTTTATTTCCCCATGTAATTGAGAAGCTTCTACGATCCCTCCTACAGAACCATTTCGATTGCGACACAAGTCCTAATTCAAATTATAGTATAAAATTTGAACTTCAAACAATATTTCTCAGCAATATTTATATTATGTATGATACAAATACAAAAAAACTCTTCCCGGTCTAATTGAAATAGATACCGAAAAGAGGTTTCGCGGTCGTACAATATGCTCTTCTCCTGAGTACAGCCACCATCGAGTCCTACAACTTCCAATCCAGATACTCTGCCCAGGTTGAACGTAAAAGAGTTTTTATTTTAGCAGTAGGGATATGAATAATAACTACATTAGAAATGCTATTCGTATACATATTGGTTAATAGGTATTTTCCATCAGGAGATGGTTTATATGGCAGCACACCTTGCGTATCAACCTGTATCGTAGAATGATCATTACCTGTTATGGAATCAATATGGACAACGTTCGTTTCGTTACTCTGCTGGTATGCAATATATTTTTTATTGTAGGAAAGTGAGGGATTAGAAGCATTCGATTTATACTCATCTAGTTGATGATTCGTAAGATTGAACGACATAATGTGCGGAGACTTTTGTTCATCTTGTGCGGTAAAAAGAACCCGATTGGAATCAAGCCAATCATAGTATAGATATCCACTATCAAGCGAGGCTATGGAAGTTAATGCCCCGTGTCTCTATCATATACCTTCAACTCGCCTTCTTCTATAAAGCTAATGGCATGACGGCCAGGAATTGACTTTGGAAATTGAATGTTCTTTCCCGCTATTATTTTCTCTCTTTTCGAGTAACTAGCATTATCATCTTCAATTTCATAAATATCTTGCTCATCCCCGTTTTGAATGACAGCAAGAAGCTTATTCCCATTATTAACACTATAATGCGGTTCGAAAAAATTATTATGAAACGGTAAAAGAGCATCTGTCTGCAGATTAAACTTGTACATAGGTGTTTCAGTCGGATTCATTTGCTGCATGATCATGATCTCCCCCTCCATTGATGAGAAATCATTTGATTCTGAATAACTCTGCCATATCAGAAAAGCAACGAGAAAAACACATATTGTTGCTACAAGTAGGATCAGCCTTCTTTTCAATTCGTGCACCTTCCTCCTTTTATAGTATGGGGTTACAAACCCAATGAATTCAGAGGAGTTACTTCCCCCTTCACTGGGGCTATTACTATGATCTAATATTAAAAAATGAACGTATCGATTCTGCAACCAGCCCCGGCTGCTCCAGCGCAACAAAATGCCCACCTGTATTCAGCTCATTCCATTGCAGGATGTTCGGGAACAAGCGCTCCACATATTCTCGCGGCGGACGCTCATGAGGCTGCGTCTTCGTTAACGAAACGCCATGCGGTACAGGGCATGTCTCACCTTCACTCGGCCACTTGATATGCCTGCCTTCATAATAATAGCGGTTCGCCGCGTTAATCGTCTGGGTAAACCAGTAGATTGAGACATTTGCCAGCAAATCGTCCTTGTTGAACTGCTCTAACCGCTCACCCTTTTCGGTTACCGTCCAGTAATACCATTTTTCCAAAATAAAGGCTGCCAGACCTACAGGAGAATCATGCAGTCCATACGCCGCAGTCTGAGGCTTCGTCCCCAATAGATGCGCATACCCGCCCTCTTCGCGATACCACTGATCGCCACATGTAAGAAAGGCCCGCTCAGCCTCGGACATCTCCATGCCCTTCCCTATAAAAGGACTCGGATTCCCCGGTGATGTCGTATGATACCCAATGACCTTCTCCGGATGATCCAAGCATAGCAAGCCAAGTACGCTCGCCCCCAAATCATAGCCATGTGCCCCGAACTGCTCATAGCCCAGCCCCTCCATCAACTTGACCAACACATTCGCGACCTGTCTATCCTCATAACCCGGCCCCAATGGTATACTCGAGAACCCATGCCCCGGAATCGAAGGAATTATGACATCGAAGGAGATGGAATCATTGCCTCCATCGTTATCCGGCTGTGTCAAAAACGGAATCAGATCCAGCATCTCATAAAATGTACTTGGCCAGCCGTGGGGAATTAGAATTGGTAATGAGCGACTTCCCTTCCCTTTTTCGTACACAAAGTGAATGTCTGTCCCGTCAATCGTCGCTTTGTAATTAGAGAAGGAATTGATACGCCGTTCCACCATGCGCCAATCGAAATCATGCAGCCAATAATGAACAATATCCTTCATATACGATATTGGAATCCCGTAATCCCATTCTGCTCCTGGGATTTCATCCGGCCATCTCGCCATTCGCAGTCTTTGCTTCAATTGTTCAATCTCTTCGTCTGAAATACTCACAGTGAAAGGATTCATGTTCATCGTTATCTTCGCTCCTTGGCAGAATAAATACGAGAATAGATAGAAAAGACTTGAGGAAGCTAGGCCGCGAGTTCATCAAATCTATAATTTAGAACAACCTAGTGATACACTGATAATGAAATCAGAAATCAAGAAGCACGTATAAGACATAACTCACGAACGTAACCAGTAAAACGGTTTAAATAGTTAGTCAACTAGTAAATAAATCTTAATAGTTAGTTAACGATGTGTCAATAGGAGTGGTTGAGCAGATGACGAATGGATATGATCAGCTTGAAATAATTGCTGATTTCTTCAATACACAGGATAGACGAACGCGGTACGAGGGAGATCCCGGGATCGAGCATTTAACAGAGCCTAGCCGTTTAGTCGAGTGGCTCTTGCAGCACCAGCTTATCACAGAATCAGATAATGCTGCTTCAGAGGAAGAATTGCAATTGGCGCGCGAGCTTCGCAATGAACTTCGCAAAACAATAGTGAACAACGAGCACGATGGAAATGTAGAACAGGTTAAGCTGGAGCAGCTTACGAAGAATTTCCAGTTCGGGCTCGTGTTCCAGGAGAATGGAGAGCAGCTTGTGCCTCTGCAAGTAAATGCAGCTAAAGGATTAGCTCAACTACTCATTATTGTGTACGAACTGAGACGAACGAAGATGTGGCATCGCATACGTGTATGTACAGCAGAGGATTGCCAGTGGGTATTTGTGGATCGATCCAGACCCGGAACGGGGAGATGGTGTTCGATGAAGGCATGCGGAAATCGAGCGAAGAATAAGACCTTCCGCCATAAACATAAAAACGAATCGTCGCTGTAATGGAGTAGAGTAAAGGGCTGGCTTCCCAGCCCTTCGCATCAGACCGGACGTGAGGTTTCCGCTTACCGGCCTTCCTGCAATGAAGCAAATTTACATGCTATCTAACGAATGAAGTCCTTCATATAAAGGAAACTGAGACGTCATTTCACGTACAATTTCTAGTATTTGATTTTTAATCGTCGAACTCTTGGGATTTTTAAAGGCCAGTCCAATAAGCTGGGCAATTTCTTTCATCTCCTCGGGTCCTAATCCTCGTGAAGTCATTGCAGGAGTTCCGAAGCGAATGCCACTCGTTACTAACGGGCTGGCCGTATCATGAGGAACTGCGTTTTTATTCGCCGTAATCCCCACCTCATCGAGTATGGATTCTGCTTCTTTGCCCGTAAGTCCAATTGCGCGCAAATCAACCAAAACAATATGATTGTCTGTCCCCCCCGATACAACGGTTAACCCTTCATTCATTAGCGCTTCCGCCAATACGTTAGCATTTTCAAGCGTTTTTGCTATATACGTTTTGAAGTCCGGTTGCAATGCCTCGCCTAGCGCAACCGCTTTTGCCGCGATAACATGCATAAGTGGGCCGCCTTGCGATCCAGGGAATATCGCTTTATCAATGGCTTGCGCCCATGGTTTACGGCACATGATGACACCGCCTCTTGGCCCTCTTAACGTTTTATGCGTGGTCGTCGTAACAAAGTGTGCGTGTGGCAGCGGGTTTGGGTGCAATCCTGCTGCAACGATTCCTGCAATATGTGCCATATCTACAAAGAAAAGAGCCCCAACTTCGGCCGCGATTTGGGCGAACAACTCAAATTCGATCGTTCGTGGATAGGCGCTGGCACCAGCCACGATGATGCGTGGAAGGTGCTTATGGGCGAGTTTTCGCACCTGGTCATAGTCAATGCGCCCTGTTTGTTCATCGACACCATAAGAAACAAAATTATAGAATCTTCCAGAAAAATTCACCGGACTCCCGTGTGTAAGATGGCCGCCATGGGATAAACTCATGCCCAATATCGTGTCACCAGGCTTTACTGATGCAAAATATACCGCCATATTCGCCTGTGCACCGGAGTGAGGCTGCACATTGGCATGCTCGGCACCGAAAAGCTCTTTAACTCGGTGAATGGCAAGTTCCTCGATCCTATCGACATGCTCACATCCGCCATAATATCTTCTTCCCGGATACCCTTCAGCATATTTGTTGGTCAGTACTGTGCCCGTCGCTTCCATGACAGCTCGGCTTACAAAATTCTCCGATGCAATCAGTTCTATTTTATCCCGCTGCCGTGTAAGCTCTTGCCGAATTGCATTAGCCACCGCTTTATCTTGCTGCTCCAAATAATTCATGATCATCTTCCTCTCTACCTGTCTATTTCACTATTGAAATCTGATATTTCCGCCATAAGAAGAGAATTCAGTTGTGTTGCACAATCAACAATTGTCGTGCTAGTATACCAATCAATGGAGTGTTGATTAATATCCATAGTTGAGTAATTATAGCAATCCATAATCATGCCAAAAACGCGGGAGTTGTCTGAATGTTACAAGTCAATCGAAATGATAAACGTCCCATCTGGCAGCAGCTTCTGGATCAAGCGATACATAATATTACATCCGGAAAATGGCCTCCAGGGGAATTACTGCTCCCAACCCGTGAACTCGCTCCATTGATTGGTGTTTCACGCTCAACCATCCAGATTGTTTACGAGGAATTATTCAGCCGCGGGTATACCGTAACCTCTCGTCGCGGCGGAACAAGAGTTAGCGATTGGACATATGCAACTCGTCCTTCTGAAGATGCTGCCACACAAGGGCCGATCCCTCCTGAATTGCCATCATTAAACACGGGAATCGGACATTTACACGATTGGTTTGGAAATAAAGATCATCGTCAAGTAGAGATCGATTTCACTCCTCATGAGCCATACCTAGACGAGCATTTCCGAAAAAATTGGAGACACTCCTTTTTGCACGCCTCTACAGAAACAGACCTGGACAATTGGGCTTACGGAAATGCATATGGATTTCTACCGCTGCGAGAGCAGATTCAACGTTATTTGTCGCTTGAACGGGGAGTTCATGTGGATGTCGATCAAATCATCTTGACCTCAGGCGCACAGCATAGCATTGATTTGATTGCCCAAGCTCTGTTACAGCAAGGAGAAACGGTTTCAGTTGAGGATCCCGGCTTCCCTGCTGCCTGGATGGTGATGAAGTATCGGCGCATGCAAGTTGAATCCGTTCCGGTTGACGAACACGGACTATGCGTTGACCGCATTCATCCTGAGTCCAAACTTATATATGTTACGCCATCGCACCAGTGTGCGGTTGGAGCAATTATGTCGGAGCCGCGCAGGCAGCAATTGTTACATATGGCTGCTGAGCAGAGGTTCTGGATTGTTGAGGATGATTACGATAGTGAATTTCGATATCGCGGTGACCCGCTCCCGACGCTGTTCAGTCAGCGACCTCAGAACACGCTATATATGATGAGTTACTCCAAAATGGTCGCTCCTGGCATTCGGTTATCGGCAATTGTCGGATCCAAAGAGGCCATTCGTCAAATTACCCAAGTCCATGAATTAACCTATCGGCATCTGCCGATTATGGAGCAATTAACACTTACTCATTTTATCGAGCATGGTCATTTTATGCGTCATATGAGACGAGTTCGGAATGTATATCGTCGTAGACATGAAGCCATGACGAAGGCTATTATCGCAACAGGTCTGAGCGACCACTTCACACTAAGCGGCGTAGAAACGGGATTGCATATGCTTCTTGAGGCTGATAAATCGTTTGATGAGGAAGCCGTGACAAAGTTAGCGTTCGAAAAGGGAATCCGCGTGTATCCGCTGAGCACGTATTGCTTGGAAAGTGATCGAAAAGGTTGGGTACTCGGTTTTGCGAAAGTAGATGAAGCAGCTATTGAAGAAGGAATTTATCGTCTTGCGGGGATGCTTTTATAAGCCAAGCATCCCCGTCACGACCTTCGCTTGCTCACATCAACCATGTAGAAAATGTTGTGTTCGTAATCGCTCTCCTGTCTCTCTCCTAATCGTCCTGGCGCGCATTTTCGTTCCAGTAATAGCTGTCCGGCAAGTAACGTTGCCCGAATACGCTTGTCCCTACGCGGATGATAGTAGCCCCTTCCTCGATAGCCACCTTGAAATCACCAGACATGCCCATCGAGAGGATATCCATTTCTACACGCGGAAACTTTTTCTCCCTAACTTGGGTTTGAATCGATTTTAATAATCGGAAGCAGTGACGGGTCTCGTCGTTTGTCGCATTTAGTTTTCCAATCGTCATTAAGCCCTTCACGTTCAACGTGTCGAACTGGGACAATTGTTCCACCAACTCCAGTGCCGTTTCCGGGGAAGCACCAAATTTACTTTCTTCGTAGGAAGTGTTGATTTGCACCAGAATATCCATAGTCTTGTTCTCTTTGGCGAGTTGATGGTCCAGGGCCTGCCCCAATTTCAGACGGTCTACAGAATGAATGAGCGTAACATATTTAACAACGTCCTTCACTTTATTCGTTTGCAAATGTCCGATAAAATGCCATTCCACCTGATTAGATTGCTGCATAAGCGGAAATTTGTCCCGAAGTTCCTGCGCTTTGTTTTCCCCAAATAGAGTCTCCCCCGCTTGTATGGCCATTTGCAATTTTTCAAGCGGAACAGTTTTGGTTGCCAACAACAATTTCACGTCCTCTACCTTGCGCCCGGATGCTTGGCAAGCCAATTCCATCTGCTGCCTTACGGTTCTGAGATTCTCTTCAACTAAATGTCCCATGTCTCTTCCCTCTTTACACCGTTTTTCCAGGCTCAAACATTTTCCCCTCTTCAATCGGATTTTCTTTGGCGGTAATATGATGTGGATCTATTCGATACACCTGAACCGGGCCACCGAATACAGCTGATCGGTATTTGTCCACGTGCTGCTTGGGTAATGGACGATTATAGTAATCTGGCACATACTTATCAATCATTTCCTGCAGCATATGTGTAGCTTCATCCAGATCGACGATAGGCTGTACCTTGCCAAAAATCATTACGCTCATATACGCTGTGTCCGTCTTGGCTGGCACCGGATTTGTAATCGTCCCGTACTCTTCACAAACCGTAAAGCAGACCTCCGGGTTTTCACCTATAACCTGATTTCTTCTCCCGCCAGTGGCTCCATGGAAATAAAGCTTGCCATCTGTCCAAACGAAATTAAGAGGAACAACATACGGCAGATGACCATCGACCATTCCAAGATGTCCAATTCGAGCTTGCCGCAGAAAGGTCTCAATCCTGCTCTTATCCAACACTTCTCTTATTTTGTAACGTACTCCATTCATGGCTTCACCTCTATTGAATTGAATGATTATGATGTGAGTTTATCAGCCATTGGAATGAGGTTAAATGTCCATAAACATATAATTAATGCAATCCATATTAGACAGTAAGCGATCCCTCTTCGTCAAACCTGATAAGGAGCGCATCCGTGTTTAGTTCTATTCCGCTTAGCATGGGCTAGGCGCACTCCATGAAAAAACCGGAATGAAAGTCATTCATTCCGGTTCTCTCTGGCTCCACATGAACTGCCAGCTTATTCTATTCGATCCCGCCCCAAGCTGATTTGTGCGTTCTTCATCATTCCGAGTGCCAAGCCAAGCATTAGGCCAATACCTGTGACGATAAAGAACAACACGCCTATCCCCTCCTTCAGGACGACCATTTGCAGAATAACGCCAACAAGCGCACCAAGTGCCAAGCCAATGAACATGAACGCGCCGTAGTAGAGACCTATCGCCTCCGCAACAGCAGGCTCCCCATAATGCAGCCATTTCGCTTCACTGTGCAGCAGCGGATTATCTGGATTCTCCACAGAGAACGCGGCCTTCGCACGCTCGAATGCATCCGCTTCAGAGATTCCCTCTTCGGCGACAAGGTCTTGAATGTAATCGGACATATAACCCATCAGATCTTCTTGCGCTTCCCGATTTTTCTGTGATGTCCATTTGAATTTGGCTGCCTGCTTCTTCGCTTCTCCTAACGTTGCGTTCGCTTTTTGAACCAGTTTCTCAAAGTATGTTAGTTCATCACTGCCTGCCATGTTTAATTGTGTATTTTGCTTAATGAACTGCTTCATTTTATGTTCTGTATCTTTGCTCATCGTCATGATCATTCCACTCCTTCTAAAAATTGATCCATTAATTGCTTCATAAAGAGCCATTCTGCCTTCTTATGACTCAAATAGGCTCTGCCCGATTCGGTGAGATGATAGTACTTTCTCCGAGCTGCCGCACTTCCCTCTTGCCAATAGCTTGTCACGTATCCATTGTTCTCAAGACGCTTGAAGGAGAGATACAGCGTGCCTTCCTTCAGTTCGAAGGAACCTTGGCTCTGCTTCTTCACTTCCTTACTTAAATCATATCCGTACAAATCCTGATGATACAGCAGACTCAGGATGATCGTATCAATGTAACCGCGCAATATTTCCTTATCGACGTTCAACAAAGTCACTCCTCGCTGATACCTTACTTTATTAGGTACAGGAACAGTATATACGATCTATACCTTATAAAGCAATGTATAATTTAAAGTAAGGTATCATTCATCATTCTCCCAATCAAAAAACCTCCACGAATGCCGCACCTTATAAGGGTCAACATCCAGTGAAGGTTAATTGGGTTAATTAGGTTAATTGGGTTTATTGTGGATTATCCATATATTTATCGGGTTATTTTATAAAACAATAGCCGATGCTTCTGCCGAAAACCTGCCTTCTGATAGAGGGAAATTGCCTTCCCATTCTCTTCCTCCACACATAAGGAGATTTCGTCAATCTTCCTGTCTAGGAGCAGGAAGCGCAGTGCCTCTTGTATCAGTGAAGTACCGAGACCTTGTCCTTGCGCATGCGGTGATACAGCGATGAATTCGATATTTCCTTCCTGCGCGTCGCAGTCTGCTTCCACATATACGTAGCCAAGCAAGCTCTGCTGGTGATCGACAGCAATAAATATCCGATGATCGTCCTGAAGGCGGCTCATAATTTCTTGTCCGCTGTAATATGTGTTCGGGAACGAAGCATCATGCAGTGCAATGAAGGCATTAACATAGTCTGGTGTGATCTCCTGTAGGGTATGGGCCGGCGCATAGGCAAATGCAGAGCGGGTACATACCAATACCAAATGGGCATGCAAATATGTTGACGACGATATGCCATCCATAAATTGCAGAGCCTGCTTGTTCTCCTCATTATAAAAGCTGTGCAGTGTCGTTACCTTGTCACCAAGCTGGTTAATTCCCGCTCTCCACAGCTCATGTGCAAGGTCATTCCATCTCGCTCCCTCCTCGATGAACGGCCCCCATACCTCTGCCACACCGCGTTCCAGGTCGACATCAAAGCCGAGGGCTCCTATGATTCGTTCATGTTCATAGGCAACCACGAAGGATGTATCTAACTCAAGATCAGAGAACTCCTCGGAAAGCGTGCCCGCAATTTCGTCTTCCTGATCCCCACAAAATCCAACATGATGCTGCTTCTCTTGATTCAATCGAGCGATAAAGGCAGCTAATTCTTTGATACGTTCATATGAAATGGTATGAATTATGATCGACATGAAGTAATATTCTCCTTATCATCTATCGTAATGCTCCAGCACCGTGTCCATCCCCACGCGACATAATATCGGTCGGTAAGGTCTGTATTCAAAAGCCCAGTAGTGAAATGAAACTGCGATCTCTTGAACCTCTTATATGTAATCCGATTCTAGTCTCGTTGCCGTTCATTCGAAAATAGCAACCGGACGCGCCCAGCCTGCGCTCGCCTTTTCAACTTTTACCGGGAAGCAGCACACCTTAAAACCGAACGGCTTCGGCAGCTGCTCCAGATTCGCCAGCTTCTCAATCTGGCAATATTCATGCTCTTGGCCGACAAAGTGAGCCGCCCATAACACTCCATCCTTCGGCTCACGCTTATACGCCTCAGCTTGAAGGTTCAATGGAATATCCCAGCCCCAGCCATCTGTACCTACTACCTTAATGCCCTGCTCAATCAGCCAACGAGTCGCTTCCGCAGATACCCCAGCGTGCAGAAAGGCATAATGTTCCTCATAGAGGCGCTTGTCCGCATCGGTACGAATGAGCACAATGTCATAAGGTTTCAGCGTGTAGCCGATCCGTGCCAGCTCAGCAACCAAATCATCCGTCGTAATCTCATAGCCGGTCGGCTTCTTGCTGAAATCAAACAGCACACCATCAGAGAAGAACCATTCCAGCGGGAGCTCGTCGATCGTTCTTGCCGGCTTGCCCTCCGAGGTTGGCCAGTAGTGCCACGGCGCGTCAACATGTGTACCGGCATGCGTGTTCAAGGTCACCGTTTCGGTAGCCCAGGCTTGGCTCTCTGGAAAATCATCTGGCTTAAGTCCAAGCATGGCGGCTGCCTGCTGAGCGCCTTCCTTGTGACTGGAAAATTCAATCTTAGCCGGGAGCGGCTCGCAAATGCGCGGACTAATAGATACGCTTAAGTCTATTATCTTCATTTTCATTCCATCTCCCTCGAATGATCGGATATATCGAATGTTAGATGCAGCACGACTCGCAACGAGACGGAGCTCTATAACCAACAACTCTTGTCCTTACATTCAACAGCAAGGGAATAGTATCCTCCATATATCAAAAAGGTTCATATTTCATCGGAGATGAATCGCTTCCTTGATTCAGGTTTTTATTGAGAATGTGCATCCAAATTGCTACACTGATTCCAAAAAGGTTAATCCAAATTCCTGTATAAGTTGAGGTGAAATCGAGAAGATGAACCAGCTTACAGTAGAACTGCAATTTTACAAGCCTGCATATTTGGAGGCACTCCAATCCTATCAACTCCCTGCGGAGCAAAAACAGTTTGCTGCAATGCCGAATCAACGGTTGGATACCTCTGACGGTCAGCACCCTATCGTCATAACAGCTGGCAATCAGCCGGTAGGTTTTTTTGTATTGAATAAGAATGCAAGAGTTCAGGAATATTCCGAGAATCCACATGCGCTGCTGCTTACGTCCTTCTCTATCGATTATGCGAAGCAGGGGCAGGGATATGCTTCAACAGGGTTAGAGCTTTTGAAGAGCTTTATACCTGAACATTTTCCGGATTGCAACGAAATTGTACTGGCTGTGAATCATAAAAATATCCCTGCACAACGGTTGTACATCAAAACCGGATTCACCGACACTGGACAAAGATGCGAGGTCACCATTGACGAGCAATACATTTTCTGTTTATCAATATAATTTCCTCCTTCCCTAGCAAATAAAAAAGCACGCGTTCCGCGCCATGCAGTATGCTCGAACGCGTGCAGTTATTTTCATGTGGCATCTTCTTCTAATCTCCGAATATAACGATAAGTTTGCTAAGCAAAAAAGAGGCGAACAGGATAATTCCCATCTGCCTCTCGGTTCATTAAAAGGGAAACTATTCTTGAATACTCGTTACTACACCGTCATCCAGATAAATATATTTAAAACCATTATAGACCCACTGTTCATGAATATAATAAAAAGAACCGAGGATGCTCAGGAAATACTCCTGATACCGCTCGGTTCTACACAGTTATGATGTTAAAGCTAATCGATAATATACTCCTCAAGTATGCTCTCTACAGAAGCAGTCTGTTGTCTTATCGATATTGCCAGATGAGAAGGGAATCGTTAACATGAGATATAAATGAATCACAAGGAGGCGCAGCCGATACCGTGCAGCTCCATTGGTTGGAACATACCAAACCATTCATCGGGCGCAGCAAAGAAATGAGTCACGTCATCGACTGGCTCGACGATCCCCAAGCCCCTTCCCGTATTCTATACATATCTGGCATGGGCGGCATAGGCAAGAGCTCGCTCATGACGGAGATGATGCTTGCCGTTCAGCAACGACATTGGACGAGCATCTGGCTGGACGGACGCTCATGCTTGACAACGCCCGTAGGATTTTTCGAATACTTAGCGTCCGCCATTCAATTAGAACGATATAATCGTCAGCCTGTCGATCCGCTCGAAGTACTTATTTCTGCTCACGCTTCCCATCGCATCGCTATCTTTATTGACAATTCCGAGCATATATCACTGCTGGAAGGCTGGATTATGAATGCATTTTGGCCAAAGATGTCGTCACAGGGTGTCCTCCTCGTATTCGCCTCACGCTCCCCTATCCCACTTGTATGGAAAACGAATCCGCACAAGGGGAGACACATTACCGAATTGCCGCTGGCCCATTTTTCGTTTGCGGAGACGATGGACTATATTTCACACACAGGTGCATTCTCGAAGGAGATAAGCGGGGAAATTGCTCGGAGCTCAGATGGCCATCCGCTCGGTCTGGCACTTGCAGTAGAAGCTGTTCAAAAGAAACAGGAGCTGTCGAACAAGGATACGAGTATTGTCTCTCAGACGATCAGCGCCCATTTACTGCGTGAACTCACAACCGATGAAGTTCAGCCATGCGTCGATGCATTGATCGTGCTGCAGCAAGCCAACCAAGAGATGCTCTCGAAGTTCCTGGGGCGCCCTGTCACGATTCAGCAATATCGGCTGCTGCAGAGCATGTCTTTTATTCGAACCGTTCCTGATGGCATTGCTCTGCATGATATTGCCCGTATGCATCTGCATCGGGATTTCCGAGCAAGAGAGCCCGAGCGATTGGAAGAGCTTCGAACGAAGGCAGCCAAGCTTCTCTATCAGCAATTTCGCCATGTAGATCTTCATCATCGGCGCGAAATAGCGGCTAAGCTGCTCTATTTGTGCAAGGATACCCTCCAATCTGATCGCCTGTATGCGGACTGGACAGTAGATTCGCCAGACTCGCCGCTCGAAATTGTGACCGAAGCCGATCTGCCTGTGCTGCATGAGCTGCTGGATCAGTGGTGCGACTACAGCATCGATCCATGGCAGCGTAGCATTTACCATCAATTTATGGATGAACTCGTTGAACAATTTCCAGAGAGTATTGTGGTTCTGCGCGAAGCGGATGGCAAGCCTATCGGCATGTTCATGTTGCTGCTTATGCATCGGGATACAAGCCGACTGATGGAACAATACATACCTTCCGAACTTCACGAATGCTTCACGGATGAGGAACTAGCCTGCAGCGCGGATCAGGCGGATACGTACTACGCTGTCTTAGCAGCAGCAACAGACAAGCATCCCATGTTCACTCGAGAAGAGATCGTCGGCCTGCTTACCCGAGATCGGCTCTCCTTACTCGGTCAAGGCTCCCGCGCAGTGCTTGTTGCCACCAATCCGAATTTGAAGACATTCCTGCAGCAGGTTGGGTTCCAGCTTCGTCCCACACGTACAAGGAATTGTGATACTTCATACGCAAGAGCGGATATTTTGGAGCTTGATCTCAGACAAGAACGATTCGGGGAATGGATCATGTCCTTCTTCACGGAGCAGACAAGCGAGTCCAGCGAGCAAGGAAGCACGATCACCGTACAAGATGTTCGGAAAATGCTATCCTGTCTGCACGAGCCCGGCAAACTAAATCACTATACCCGCTTCTTTCCTGCAATTGCGAACGGAGTCGCTCTGCAAGCACACTTGCTATCTATCCTTGAGCACAACACATACCGCCTTCAAGAGCAGGATCTGCTTCTCCTAAATACGGCCTACAACTTGCATCCTCATAATCACATCGCGGCTTCGCTTGCCTGCAATATGAGCCGCGCCACCTATTATCGCTATTTGAACAAGGCCGTTCAAAATATGACCGAGATGATAAAAAGCAAGGGACTTCATTAACAGCACAGCAGGGCCTTGGGCTGATGATTCAACACATCTCAGCCTTAAGGCCCTCCTTATGTATCTTGACCTCTTCCCGCAATTCCTGCAGAACGGCCTCCTCATCTAACCCTAGCTGCTCGATAATGTCCTCGACACGAACGACCACTTGTTTTTTCGACATTGAACTCATATCTACTCCTCCATCTCCCATATCTGTTCCATCTGTTCCTCTCATCATCAACCTCGTACATTCGAGAGTACTTTCTTGTTGCCTTTACTATAATTCAGAAGCCCGGTTCCTTCGTCTCAACTTTTTCTCATCTTTCTTACATACACCGTCATTTAAGGTTGGCGTAAGGTAATTTTCAGCCTTATGAAAGGTTCGGGACTTACAGTTGAAGCATGCAATCATAATTTGAATGATACGAAATGGAGTTGAAGATACTCGATGAATACCCAACCCGTCGTTGCTACTTACAGCCTTTCGAAATTTTATAACCATGTATGTCGGGTGAACAAAATTGACCTTGAGGTTCCTGAAGGCGAAATATACGGCTTCCTCGGCCCGAATGGGGCGGGAAAATCCACAACCTTGAAGATGCTGCTTGGTCTAGCCAAGCCCACCGATGGCCGCATCACCCTATTCGGTCAGGAGCTCGGCAAACATCGGCGTTCTATCCTTAATCAGATCGGTTCCTTGATTGAATCTCCTTCTTATTACGGTCATTTGACTGGACTTGAAAATATGAGGGTCATGCAGACATTACGCGGGGTTCCGAGAAAAAATATAGATGAGGCACTGAGAATTGTCCGACTTGAAAACCAGAAAAACAAAAAAGTAGAGCATTACTCACTCGGCATGAAGCAACGGCTGGGCATAGCTATGGCTCTTATCTCCTATCCCAAACTGCTCATATTGGATGAGCCTACGAACGGGTTAGACCCTGCAGGCATCGGGGAGATTCGCGAGCTGATCAAATCAATGCCGCGGCAGTACGGAATTACCGTGCTTCTCTCCAGCCACCTGCTCTCTGAAATTGAGCAGATCGCCACCTCCGTTGGCATTATTAATGACGGCAATCTACTCTACCAAGGGAAAATAGAGACGCTGCAGGAGCGAAATAGATCGTCCCTCGCAATTCGAACGGGCAATAATGCCGCAGCCGCAGCATGGATGCAAACTCAGGGCTATATGGCCAACCTGCAGGACGAATGCTTACAAACCGAGCATATGAGCGATCAACAAGTGGCGAGGCTGAATAAGGATCTCGTGCTGAGCGGTATTGATGTTCTTCGGATCGAAGAACGCAAAAGAACACTGGAGGATATATTCTTGGAGCTTACCGGAAGGGAGAAAAGCTTATGATTAGAGCTTTGTCCCTAGAATATTTCAAGCTTCGCCGCAAGCGTATCTTCGCAATGGCAGCCTTATTTCTGAGTGCTCAAATGCTATGGGCGTTGGTATCAACAACGATGTCGATCGCTCGTAATCCCAGCAGCGCGGACTGGAAAACGATAATTGCAACAACATCTTCCATGAACGGCTTATTTCTCCCGATTATCTCGGCTATCGTCGTATCGCGCTTGTGCGACATGGAGCACAAAGGAAACACATGGAAGCTGTTAATGGCAACGAATATGCATCGGAACAGCATCTATGCTGCCAAATTCATATGCGCTGCATCGATTCTCTTCCTTTACCTCGTCCTCCAGGCTTGCATTATTCTCGCGTTCGGCATGATGAACGGTTTCGATTCGCTCCCGTTGCGGCTGCTCATTTTGCATATTGGAGGAGCACTTCTGACAAGCATAGCCATCATTGCCTTGCAGCAATGGATTTCCCTTATCGTAAAGAATCAATCCTTTGCCCTGTGCCTAGGCATGATTGGCGGTTTTATTGGCATGACAGCGGATCTATTTCCTGCATTCGTGCGCCGGATATTTATATGGTCTTACTATTCCGGACTGTCTCCTGTCTCCTATCTATATACAGAGAAAACCGCAACATACGTGATGCAGCCGCCAAGTCCCGTTCTGATAGCTGCGGTGCTGCTCATCGCTGCCGCATGTTACGCGGCAGGTAATATACATGTTTCTCGCAAGGAAGTATAGGAGGTTAATCGATATGTTACGAAGCGTTTCCGCCGAAGTTATGAAGCTGCGGCATTCTCGAATTTGGATCATTCTTGTTGTTCTTCCCGTTATTAGTCTCGTAATTGGCTGTGCGAATTATTATTTCAATCGAGAGGTTCTGCAGCAGGAATGGTACAGCTTGTGGACGCAAGCTGCTCTCTTTTATGGCATGTTCTTCCTCCCTGTGCTAATCGCTATCTGTTGTGCCTATGCATGCAGATTAGAGCATATGAACCGGAACTGGAATGCTGTACTGACGGCCCCTGTATCCATTGCCAGCGTCATCATAGCCAAGCTGATTGTCGTTGGAGCGCTCCTGTTTTTTGTTCAGTTGATATTTTTCACTCTCTATTTCGGTATGGGACATTTGCTCGGCATTTCCTCGGCCTTTCCTTCCGATGCGATAGGATGGATCTTTCGAGGATGGATATCCTCTCTCGCGATAGCTGCCATCCAGCTAGTGCTCTCGCTGCGAATCCGCAGCTTTGCGGCACCGATCGGCATCTGCTTATGCGCTGTTTTCCTTGGATTGGGGCTGTATGTCGCGAAGTTCGGCATGCTGCTGCCGTATTCCATGCTGACGATTGGTATGGGTGTACTCAGTCAGGAGAGTCTTAATGGTGCGGAGCTATTCCAATTCTATGTGATCAGCGTCATTTATATTGTACTGTTCACTAGTCTCTCCATTCGCAGCCTGCAAAGGAATGATGTCATACAAGCCTAATTCGCGCCAGAAGGGGAACCTGCAATGAAAAAAATAATCCTTATCGCCGCGCTGTTGTTCGCAGCCGTCGTCGCATTCGGTGTTTTCATCCTTGCTCCGGAAAGAATAGCGCCGGACAACCCGGAAGGGAAGACGATATATTATGCACAAATCAACAGTAACGAAGCGATGAAAAACAAGAACGGCAGATATGAATACAGCCTCCTTGCTTTTGATAGCCAAGGAAGTCAAAAACAGCTGGACTTTACCACCAGCAAGCAATTACGCAAGGGAGCTTATCTGGAGCTGTATACGACAAGGCTTCGAGGAGTTACCTATTGGCATGAAGTTCCCTATGACACTCTTCCCGAGAACATAAGAAGAACCTATAAGCCATAGTAGTTTTATTCAACCAAGGGCCGCTATCTGGATCATACGCTGATCAGAGAACGGCCCTTTTCGTGATTGTTTAACTGAGGAGCATATTAGCATATTCATTGATCAAGAACGTTGAACGTCATGATGTAAATGAGATATTCCATAAATACTAGAACACCATCATACAATTCTACTAACTGTCTATGTTCGTCTTTTTGTTAGCTTAGATTAGCTACAAGCTGCCTTGGCCGAACAGCTTGGCAGCTCAATTGTAGCGCACATGCCCTGCCCCGTGTCACTCACCAGCCACAGCTGTCCACGATGTGCCTCGGCAATTCTAGCCACCATAGGAAGCCCCAAGCCATGTCCATTTTGTCGCAAGTGTTTCCTCTCCGCAGAGTATGGCAGCTTCAACAGATCCTCCAGTGATTCACGCTGAATCCCTACTCCGTTATCCATCACTGTAAATTGACAAGCCGAACCATCGGCTGATTGATTTATAAGCAGCGAAATGTCGCAACCATCTGGATTATGATCGATGCAATTCTGAACCAGATTCGTGATGGCACGAAGCATCAGCTTGCGATCAACTTCAGCCTGAATATGCTCTTCCTTGATCTGCAATTCAATCGCATACTGCTCATCCAGCCCTTGATTCAGAAAGTCTGCAGCAACCTGTCTGGCTAGAGCCGCTAATCGCATAGGCGCCATGTTCAAGGGCTGCATCTCATACTCCAGCTTGGAGACCAGATTCAAGTCACTAACGAGGGAGCGCAGCTTCTCTCCCTGCTTACGAATAATTGCCGCCTGCCGCCTCTGCTCCTCAGGCACCTCTGCATGTTCTTCCAAAGCACTTGCATACCCAAAAATCATGGACAGAGGCGTGCGAATGTCATGGGAAATTCCCGCAATCCAATTCGACCGCGCCTCATTGCGAGTACGAAGAGCCGCCTGCCTTTCTCGCAGCATTTCAGAGGTATCATTGATGCTTCGCGCAAGATTGCCGAATATCCCCTTCTCTTCTGCACGAACGGCCTCTTCCTTGCCTAGCGCGTGAACAACGCCCGTGAGCGGCTTCAAGGATCGGGCAAGCCGAGTGCCGATTATGATAGCCAGCACACATCCAAGTACGATGTTCCCGAGCAGTAGGATTAAGGCCCTCTGCGGTAAAGAACGTATCCATGGCACGAGAAAGTCAAAATGATACTTCGCATGGCTATCCTTCGGATAACCAAGCACGACCAATCCATCTGTATGTTCCCATACGTATACCGGATGCTCCTGCAGATAATGACGGGTGAACTTGGCAACCTCGGTTAAGGAATACGCACGCGGGACGTCTTCAGGCAGCTTGTAATCCCATATAACCTGGCCGCCCTTATCAAGCAGCATCGCCCATGCTTCGGTACCCTCCAGCATCTGGCGGGAGGAGGCGTCTAATACATGTGTCTGTCCCGTCCGCTGCAAATGATTCGCTACGAACTCCACGACATGCTGTGGGGATTGTCCGGCGTTAATCTCCTTGAACACGAAGAAACCGAGCATGGCCAAATTCAAAGCAATGATCCCGGCAAAAATGGCAAACGTGATGCCCGTAAAACGACGAATAAGGCGGATAATGCTATCCATCGTTCTTATGCTCCTTCACCACAAGCTTGTATCCGAGCCCTCTAACCGTTAGAAGACTACAAGGCTTGGAAGGATCCACCTCGATCTTCTCCCGAATTCGCCGGATATGCACCATTAACGTATTTTCATAACTGGCGCCATCATCGCCCCAACCGGCCTGAAACAATGCATCGGTCGTCACTATGCGCCCTCTATTCTCATATAGCTTCATAAGAATGGCGTGCTCCTTGGCCGTAAGCGGCTGCTCACGTTCACTATCCCCGTCGGTCTCACTATAGACCACAGCGCTCTCTAAATCCACCGTGCATCCTTCCAATGGAAAGGTCGGCAACCTCTCCTCCTGATGCGTCTGGTACACTCGCTTCAAAATGCCGTTCAGGCGAAGGATCAGCTCCCTTGGCAGAAAAGGCTTTACAATATAATCATCGGCTCCAAGGCCTAGTCCGAGCAGCCGATCCTCATCCTCACCCCTCGCAGATAAGAACAGCGCCGGCATGCTGGAGAATTGGCGGATGGCCGTCAGCAGCGCAAAGCCGTCCTGATCCGGAAGCATTACATCCAATATGGCGATGTCAGGCTTGTCCCTGCGGCACGCGGCTAGTGCAGATTTGCTGTCGGATGCCGTATAAATTCGATAATAGCCCTCTTTGCGCAGCATCATATCGATCATGGTTCGAATGTCAGGTTCATCGTCCACAATAAGTATTTTTTTGTTCTTTAGATTGTCCACGCTGCTCCCCTGCCTTTTCTTACTATAAGTAGTTCGTTAAGCATATCATTGATTTGGAATCGACCGAGGGAAAATAGTAACTTCGACAAGAAGATGTATATAACCTGCATAAATGAGACTCCAGGGCCCTGAAAGGAAGCTTAAGAACACTAGAATTGTGGAATAACGGGCAGGATAGTTCAAAAGTTTCGCGAATACCCCACATATGGAGTTATTTACGGAATTCGTAAATAAGACGTTATGCGTAATTACAGTAAAACAATATAGTGAGGATGGATTATTCGAAAATGAAGAAAACAGGTGTTTTACTATTTCCTCTATTCAGTGAGTATGAGTTAACCGTTGCATTGTCCATTTTGAAACAAGGAAATAAACCTATTACAACAATAGGGATAACTGCAGAACCGATCTTTGGAGAATCCGATTTGAAGTGTCTGTCCGATTATACTATTTATGATGTAGACATAGAGACATTGGATAGCATTTTGATTCCTGGGTGTATGGATATTACAACGCTATTCGATAATGATGATTTAATAGAATTTATTAGAAGATGCGTTGAGTTTAATAGCGAAGTGATTATTGGTTCAATTTCAAGCTCACCCTATTTATTAGCTAAAGCGGGGATATTAGAAAATCGGAAGTATACAATCGGTATGCATGAAGCAGGCCGAAGTCAAACAGGAGTTTTTAATGAAGAGAATTATTGTGATGATTTAGTAGTGCAAGATGGGGGGATATTAACAGCTAGAGGAAGGGCATTTATAGAGTTTGGAATTAGATTCGGACAACTATTAAATCTGGATTTTGATTCCAATTGGTATAAAGGGAATAATAAATAACATATAGTATTTCGAAGAGGACTGTAATTACGCATAACACAGTGTTCACGCTGCGGGGGACAAACCTCTTTGATTTCCTGCAGCCCTAATTTAACTATTCTCTTCTGAACACAAGTTATATAAAAAGAGCCTTTCCCGGTATTTGTCATAACCGGAACAAGACTCTATTCATACTCCCTATTTCATCGCAATCGAAATTTTATCTTCCTTCTGTAGCCATTCGACCTTCGCTCCCAGCTTCTCGCTAATGAAGCGAAGCGGCAAATAAGAGGTTCCTTTAATCGCGAAAGGCTTGTTGTCCAACTGAACTTCCTTGCCGTTCAACGTCATTGTCCCCGACTTATAGTTGACTTCAATGGTCAATTCCGCGCTGCCAGTAGCCGCATTGGAGCGGCTGACCGTGACAACCTTGCTTAGTATATCAAACTTGATCGTGGCACCCAGCTTCTCGAATATCGAACGAATCGGCACGAAGGATTGACCGTTGCGAATAACAACGCCGTTGTTCATCTTAACAGTCTCTCCGTTCAACACAAGCGATACCGCACTGTGTACTGGCACGGCCTGCGCATGCATGAACTCATAGTCGCCATATCCCAATTCCGCATCTTTATTGATGCCCCAACCCCATAGAGAGCCGTCTGCCTTCTGCATGATGATATGTCTCCAGCCAGCCTTTACCGAGCTGATATTCGAAGCAATAAGTTCAAACTTGGCGCCGCTTGACATCGATTCGGTTTCAATAGACGCTTGATATACGTTTCCGCCATTCGTGAGCGCAATGATTGAACGTTCCACAACATACGCTACTTTCACATCAGAAATATTCTTCAACTGAATCGGCTTCGGATTGTCATGAACCGTTGTTCCGTCGGACACCCCCGTCCACGTACCACCCCAAAACCAGAGGCGAGATGCTGCGTCGATTGCCAGATTCGCTTCTCTATTTGAATAGATTGATCGGATCGCAGCCAAACCATCAACTTGCGAAGGAGCTGGGGTGCTTCCCTCCGGAAATTGAAGCGGCCAGCTCCACACCGTGCCGTCCTTTTTAAGCACCAGCCCGCTCGCCACGGACTTCACCTGAGGTAAGGAAGCAACCTTCTCAAACGAAGTTAATTTATTCGTTCCCTCCCATACAGTACCGTCCTTCTTCAGGAAAAACCATCGTTCCGGGTTCGGATGTTCAGGGGAGTGCGCGGCTATTTTTTCAACCTGATCGATGCCGGACAGCTCCTTGAATTGAGCATTGTCTTCGTCTGCAACAATATAAACTTTGCCATCTGCATCAATAGCTAAATCGCCATTCCAGAAAACCATATCATTTATGCCGCTTACGGGGTGAATCTTAATTTCTGGCGATATCGCGCTACCTTTCAAATACCATACCTTCTTGTCATCCGTCACCACATAAGGGCCAACGATCCGTGTTACTGGGCCAATTCCATGCAATTGAGTCGGCACAGCCTGATAATTTCCCCACACCCAATAGGTTTTGTCTTTTTTAACTAATGAGTTCGATCCATATTCTTGAATTGCGTTGCTTGATTCCTGCTCTGCCGATACGACGGATGCATTGGATACTCCAATTATCCCTAAGCTCAATACCGCCGCCAGCATCCATTTTCCCGCATGTACTATTCTTCCCATTATAACGTTTCCTTTCTCTATGAAATTGAAAGTTCTCTATCCATTACTAGACCATATTCTACCATTTTATTAACGTGATTTTCCACATACCTTATGTACAATTTCATGAAGCTCCGCCTACTATATCTGTAAAGGAGCCAATGTATCCTGGCATTCTTTCTTACATTTTGCCTCTCTCTCGATCGCCACATGGCATGGTTAAAGATCCGTTACAATATTATTCTCTGCTGGGATCACCTCTCGCAGATTGGCCAGCTGGAATAGCTCCCCCCACTCTTGCAATTGATCGATAATTGGCTTTAATTTCATCCCAAGCTCAGTTAATTCGTACTCTACCTTAGGCGGAACTTCAGGATAGGCATGACGATGGATGATTCCCGCAGCCTCTAACTCCTTAAGCTGTTCTGCGAGCATTTTATGATTAATGCCTACAATCCCTTTCTTCAGTTCCCCATAACGATGCTTGCCTGCAAACAGTTTGCAAATAATAGTCGGCTTCCAGCGCCCCGAAATGATAGAGACTGCCAACTCGATTGCACACTGGTACTGCTTTCCGTTCATTTCATACATAGACGGACTTGTCATCTCATACTCTCCTTACGGTAAGTATTTCACCAAAAAGTGCGTACTTACATTAATTACGTTCATAAATTATGATTAGCATCGAAAAGATAAGCGCCAATCAAAATGATCAGTCGACAGTCTCAATATATCATATGGGCGGTGGATGAAATGGATAAAATTGTGAAGAAGGATTCTGTAGAGGTGTTATATTCCGTTGAAGGCAGCGGATCAGGCTTATTGCTCATCCATGGGACAGGAGCAACCCATCAATTGTGGGAAGAATTAAGTCATACCCTGTCCTCCCACTTCACCGTCATGTCACCCAACTACGGTCAGTTGGGAGCAAACTTACGACTAGAACTGGACGATGTGGTGGAGCAACATCTAGCCGTCGCTTCCCAGGAAGGATTCGAGCAATTTCATGTCATTGGCTACTCGCTAGGAGCAGAGATTGCCGCAGCTCTGGCAGCCAAATACCCAGGGCGCGTGCTATCGCTTACGCTGGTTGCAGGATGGGTTGAATCAGACGTGTCGGTACAGTTCCAATTCGATTTATGGCACAAGCTGCTCATTTCCGATCGTACCGCATTCGCCCAATTCCTAATGTATACCGGCTATAGCTCCGATTATTTGAATCGGTATGCCATTCATGAGCTGCTGGCGATGGCAGATGATCTCGCTCAAAATCTTGCGCCGGAGATGAACCATCACATTGAACTTGACACCCGCATCAATCTGCGTTCGCTCCTAGGCAGCATTACCGCTCCAACCCTCGTTATTGGATTGACCCATGACCGCATGGTGCCTGTCAATCAGACGAAGGAGCTTGCTGCCCTGATCTCTGGTTCACAGTACCGTGAAATTGCTTCTGGACATTTGATTGTCACGGAGAATGGCGTCGCCTTGCTAGAAGAACTGCTGCTCTTCCTCGCTCAAGTAGATGAGCGGCTTAGATCAGTTCTGCACTAATCTATCAATTCATGCAGCAGAGCGCTCTATGAGGTCATCCCAAAGAGCGCTCTTACTAAAGAAAGTCTTCAATTGACCAATTCCATCAACAATGATTACTTTCAGTTCATGCATGTTACAATCTTGGATCAAGCTCTTTCTCTCTGCCTACTTCGAATAATAGGTTTGCAACCAGTTCCTTATACTCCGCATGCTGAGGTGTTATTTCGTCAAGTTTTACAGCAAGCATTTGCTGGCCCAGACGATACTCGCCCAGCGAGGTCTTCAGCTTCTGGCGCACATTTTTCTGCTTGATGAGCTTATCGTACTTATGCGGGAATTGATAATCATAGCCGTAAACAAGTGACAAATAGTCCGCGTTTCTTACCTTCATATAAGGTACGGCATTGTTTATCGTGAACTCTGGTTTAATGACGACGCCCTCCATATGTTTCTCCGTTGTCAGCTTAGAGAAATAGCGTTCGGCTTGCTCAACATAATCTGGCTGTGTTAGATCCACAATTACGTACTCATCGTCAGATAAGAAGCTAAATATCACAGATGTATTCTCATCTGGAATACGTTCCTCACCCGACTCATCAATCACTTTAAGCAGACCAAACGGCTTATATTCCAAATCCCCGTCCTCCGCGTACAGTCCTAGCTGCTTCTGATAAGTCTCGTATGCTTCCTCATGCTCGCTCAGCGGAACATTAGTCTTGATCGCATCGTGAACATGCTTATAGCTCTGATAGATAGGACTGCCGTACTTTTCACTAAGAACCGCTTTCGACATATGATACTGGTCTTTTTCAAATTCCGTACTCCGATACGTCTCCACAAGCTTCCCCCATGCAGCTTCAAAACCTTGCTGCTGTAAAAACTCAAGCTCGCTCTCCAAAGCTGCCGCAATCGGCTTGAACTGCCGTTCGATCAGCCCTTCCCCCATTGCTCTCCAAGGCAGCAGCTCACCGTCCAGCAGAAGCATTGCGATCTGGTTCTCTTCCATATACGTTCGGAATCTGTGAAGCAGCTGCTCGTATACGTCTGTTAGATCCACTTGCTTGACTCTATATCCGTTCCGGCTCACCGCGAAACACTGCTCAACGTCACGATACAGATAAATATTACATCTCGATCCCATATATTTAGGCTGCAGCACTACCTTCTCTACTTGATGTTCTGCAAAGTAATCCAATCCCCTCTTCAACGATTCCAGTTCATGCGCATCTACATCTTTATCCGAAGGCGACATCGTTCCAGATATGAAATTGATCTGATTCCGCGTACAGTAGTGCAATCTCCGTACTTCTTCATCATTTAGCTCCTGCAGGGATACCTTCCGCTGAACTTCAAACAGTGTCGGAAGCTCTTCTTCAATAATCGCTTGCTTAGCAGGATGCGATTTGAAGAATGGCTTGTAAGAGATAATTACAGCGGTCAATCGATTGCCATGCACACTGCCCGTGTCTACGTGAATTTTGTTCTTGATACGGAAGGCTGTCTTGGCCGCCACATGGCCGAATATATGATAAGGCTGATTGCTAACCGCTTCTTCTTGAATAAAGCGCAGCTGTTCTTCGAGCGGCGCATCCCGATCAATGCGGAAATTACGCTGACGACGAACGGCCTTCCCATCCAGCTTCCCAATATACTTGTTCCTGCAAGGTGCGTGAGTCACATAGAACGATGGCGCATGAGGCGAACGATATTGATAGAATGGCTGCGATAGGGAAACCAAGTGATTAAATCTATCCAACAGTTCTCGATCACCCATCAACACCTGAATCGAATCAAAATACGTGTCTACCAGCTCCTTATCGACACCACTAACCTCTCCCTGCAAGTACTTGTATACGAAGTTCTCATGGTTTCCGAGCACGAACCGGAAGTGCTCCCGATTGTCATATAAAAAGTCGATGGTTGCTTTGGTCGCTTTGCCTTTATCAATCCAGTCCCCTACCAAAATAATGTCCGTATCCTGCACGCGCTCCATGGCGCTGAGCCTGCCGTCCTCAATTCGGTAGCCGCAGCTGCGCAGCAGCCCTTGCAAGTCATGAATGCATTCATGCACATCGCCGACAATCGTATAATTGCGTTCATTCGGCAGGAATGTAGCCGCATATTCGCCGCGATTTTGAACAATGACGCGGTATTCCGGATTGGCAGCCCCCTGTTCAAGCCAGTAAAAGTCCTTGCTGCGCACCCGATGGATATTGGCATACCCTTCCCGCGCAAGAGAACCGAGCACATCCTTTTTCAACCGATTCATATGGTTCGTGATCAGTCTCTTCGAACGCTCTGATGCATAATAGTCCTCGCGCTTGCGGTAGTCGAAGAGGATGACCTCTACGTGGTAGTGATTGCGTTCAGCAATCTCTCGAACCTTGGCCCTGATATCCTCGGCTAGTCCGGTCGTATCCAGAATCACGAACTCCGCATTCACCGGAAAAGAAGTGACCATGTCCAGCTTCGTATATAGCAGATTGAAAGCTTGGGCGCTGGCCTCCAGCATAACCTGATCATATTTATCATAGTCGTGACCGAGTATTTCTTGCCGCATGCTGTCCGAGGACAAATATTGCACATTCATTTGCATGGCCCCTGATGCATCTCCACTTAACTGCGGCATCAGCACTTCCTTGGCAAACGTCGTCTTGCCGCACTCCGTCGGCCCAATCATCATATAGATCGTATGAACGTTAGTGACAAGCTCCACATTCTTCTCCTCCTTTCCTAATAACGACGCCTTGTGTCGTCGATATGCCATTCACGCGATCCCCGATCGCTACGAATTCGTATGTGTTTGCTGCTCCATAAGCGGTCATCGCTTCCGCAAACCAAACTTCGAACTCCTCTTTTCCCATTTCCCAGCGGTGGTCGAGGTGCCGGAACGCCGTCAGTTCGTAGAAGACGTTAAAGTCAGCATTCGGTGTCGTAATGACGAAATGTTCAAAATCAATATTTGTGCAAATTGACTGAATCAGATGCTTCGCTTCATCCTTGCTCATGTGCTCAATCACTTCTGTCAACATCACATCGACTTGCTCCCCGTTGTAATGCTCCATGAAGTGCTCAAGTGACGGATAGGTTATAATGTTATCTCGTTCTTTGGACTCGGCCTTTCGCTGCACGACCGCAAGCAGATCTTCATTAATATCTATTGCATAGTAGCTGCTGCTTTCTACTTTCGAAGCATAAGGGATTGCATAGAATCCCTCGCCGCAGCCAACATCGAGAATCGATTTGTTGAAAGGCAGTATGCCTGCAATGAAATTTCTGCGCTGCATCGCTGTTCCGCCGTATTCGAACTGGATCGCATATCGATCGGTACGTTCAAGTTCCACCTTATGTTTGCGGAAATCCTGCTTCGAGGACAAGAAAATACGGGCGAACAGGCTGCGAATATAGTACGGGGCATCGATAATGTTCATGCTCTTCACATATTTCACGATCATACTGTCCGAAATATCAAGACTCTCATTGCCGAACATAGACAAGAATAAGCACAGCACACTCACGACATGAAGCAGCTCATGCAGGCTTCGCTGTGTCGTTATCTTAATAGAGTAGCTCTTATCCGTCCTGTGATGGAGGTCGAAGGTATATGCCGTTACATGTTTTTGAAAAAAATGAATGTACTGCATGCGATCCACATGAATCATGTTAATGGTAAAGGAATGCTCATAACCCGCAACATCCTCTTCGCTCTGCGCTTTGAAGGGTGCCGAGAAAAATTCGCCAATCGCATGCAGCGGGAAAATCGGCGTATTATAGCGAGATACGTTCAAATATTCAAAAACCTCATCCTTATGCTGCTTATAGGAAACCTCATTGTCCGCATCCTTGAAATATACGTTATACTTCGCTGCATCGCTGTACCAGCCGTATGCCGTCCCCTTGCGAATCTGTCTCAAGATCATTCCGTTATGCGGATTTTTCCGAATGAGAAATGAAAACTGTGGATGCGTTGACGATAATTGCACGATTGCCATTATGCTTCTTCTCTCCTTACATCTGCGGTTGTAATCGACCTGCGGAATAATTCATCAAGCCGTGCATCATATCCGCCTGCTGCAACAGGCTGCTGTGCGGCAATCCGTTCATAGTACCCGATGGATTGTTCGATAAAGGCATTGATGACTTCGATTCTCGGCTCCATATTCAACTCTTCTCCCGCGATCTTGCGCGCAAGCAATTGTTGAATAGCGGCATGAAGTTCACTGTTCGCCAGCACAAGCCGATCTACCAGCACCGTGAATTCAATAGGTGGCATCTCGTGATAACGCTCAATCCACTGGCAGGCCAGCAGCGGGCGCAGCACGTAAAAGTACTTTTTGATCTTCACGGACTCCCTCTGCAAATACTCTCTGTAGTTTCCTGTGGCCATGTGCAAATAGTGATACATACAGGCTCTTGGCGAAAAGGTATCGGAGGATAAGGCACGTATCTGCTCCACCACATCCAATTCTTCCGCATATACAATCGGAGATTGCAGCCATTCAAGCAAAGGCGGATTCGACTTGCGGAATAAGGACAGTGCTTTCTTCATATCCCAACCATTGATATCCAACATATTGCTGATCGGCCGCTCAATCACGTCTCGTTTTTCGAATAAGGATAGATAGTTGTCCATAGGCCTTACATAGATGAATCGAACATCATAATCACTATCCCTCGATGGAAATCCCCAAGCCCTACTGCCTGATTCGCAAGCATATACTATTCGTACCTGTTCTTCTGTCTCGATATTTCGTAACGCATCTATAATTTGCTGCCGTATATTTTCCATATAAGTTTGACTCCTTCCCTATCAAAGCTATCCCTTTGCAAGCTGCTCGTTTCGTTGTACTCACTGCTTCGATTGATTTCCATCCTTCTACGCGTGGTGCTCAGGCGTTCCAGCATTTAAGCCATTCCCTAACCGTTGAACCGATGCGCATTGCTTTGTGCACTCATCATCTCTTATTTCCGGTTTTGCGAACATGGCGAAAGTATTACGACCTACCGAGATTATTTCGTGCTCCCGCAAATGTTTACCTGATACAATAAAAGAAAACAGCATGGGTTACTTGGGAGAAGGAAGGAGATTCGACATGGCTAAGGAGAGTTTCGATAAGGAGATTCAGTATTTGCGCACGCTCATGCTGATGAGAGGGGCGTTCAATAGACAGCAGCTTGCAGATCGGCTGGGCATTTCCGTACATACATTGGACAAAACGGCTCGACGCTTGAAAGAAGTTGCCGCTGCCTCAGAGGTACAATCTAAGCATGCCTCAGAAATGGAACTGGCAGAAGCTGTTCATCAACGTAATGACGATTCATCCGATCCTGCCCTATTGTTCTTGTTTCGAGCCAAGTCGCTGAAGGAATCTGAATCGGTTCGGATATCGATTATTTTGGAGGCGCTGCAGGAGCAATCTATGACTGCTATGGAGCTTATGGATGAATGCTGCGGCAGAACGCCGGAAGAGCTGTCGCTGCCTGATGAGAAGACAATTCGAAGCGACCTGAAATATTTGGAGTCGGTTGGCGTCATACGCAAAGCGAATGCATCCCGTCCATATCGCTACCGCTTGAACGATGAGCTTATACAGCAACTATCGGATGAGGAGCTGCTTGATTTATACGATTTCGTGGATGTAATGGCGAACACGCAGGTGCCTTCTGTCCATGGCTATTTGCTGCGGGACAGCTTGAAGAAGCAATTGCTGCTTGATCATGAGGGGCAATATCTTACCGATACCTTTTTATATAAATATCACTATCATTTTCGCATATTGGATGAGGCCCATCTGTTTACCTTATTAGGTGCGATCAACAAGCGATGCAGAGTGCAATTCCAATACTTCACGCCCAAGGCAGAGAAGAGCTATGCCGCGCAGCAGACGAATCCGCGCTTCGAGAGGGAAGGCGAAGGAACTTGGCATAAGGCTCTGCCCTTAAATATCGTATATGACCATCAATATGGAAGATGGTATATGCTGAGCAGCGATAGAGAGGGTATCCGCAAGTTCCGCATGGAGGGCATGACCCATATTGAAGAAGTGGAGGATGTATCCGAGGAAGTATTTCAGATGAAGACAGCGGCGCTCATGGAGAAGCTTCAGTACAGCTGGCTTATCGATACCGGACGGCCCGTGAAGGTGCGTGCCCGCTTCTTTAGTCCTCGCCCAGGAGAACCGGACTTCATTAAGCAGCGGGTACTGCTGCAAGGGCAGTGGGGGGAAATTGTTGAGGAAGATGATCAATCCTTCCTATACGAAATTACGGTAAATGGAATTACGGAGATTAAGCCTTGGCTGCGCAGCTTCGGATCGAGCTGCGAAGTGCTTGAGCCCAGACATCTACGCCGCGAGCTGATAGAGGAATGGAAGGAGATTGCTGCATACTATGAACCCATTTGAGAAAATCTTTGGCTATCAAATCCTATCCCGTCTCGATGATGCGGGTACATTCGTGGTTACCTCCCATGAACGGGCATGGTTGAAGACAATGCTTGCGCATCCTGCAGCGAACGAGGCCTTCTCCGAAGATACGATAACCAAATTAAATGGAATCCTGTCCTCAGAGATGCTCATGGATACCTCCCATAATCTTATTGAGAAGGCCAAGAGCAAGGAAAAGCATGTCTATCATCCGATGCTGCGGCCGCTCCGCAGGTACATCTCTTCCGGAACAGGAATACGCATCAGCTACGCAATCAAGGGCGGTCGTGTCAACGAGGAGCATGAGGGCTTTCCATATAAATTAGAGTATTCCATTATTAAGCGAGAATGGTACCTGCTCTGGTACCATCGTCAGCACCGTGGTCTCATGAACACCAAGCTGCGCAATATTACATCATTGACGGCAGAATTGATCCCGCCTGCGGAAGCGGAGTACATTCTAGCGAAGCTTGCCCGCTTGCGCGATCGTCGCAAATCTGAGGTTGTGATTGAGGTCATCCGTGAATATAACCGCGAGCTGTCGCGCATCTTGTATGCCTTCTCCTGCTTCGAGACGGAGGTGATGTACGATGAGGAACAGCGCAGCTACCAGATTCGAATCCGACTGCCGTGGAATGAGCATGAGTTCCTCTTGTCCAAGATACGCTTCCTCGGCAAGCGCGTCCGTGTACAGGATAGCGCATACCTGCAGAAGCGCATGCGCGAGACGGCTGCCATGGCACTGGCGAGGTATGAAGAAAACAGTGTATAGACCTAAGATGGTGTGGGGTGGGCTCTCGCCAATCCTACACCAGAAGGTGTTCGTTTGTATAAATAAGCTTTCAGGGCTGTCACGTATAATCTCTCAACGAAAATAAATAGTAGATACACGCCAAAGTATAAACGTCCACTTCATCGTCTAAAAGCTCGATCCTAATCGTCCGAGGAGGTATAACCTTATTGTAAGTAATCAAAGCTATGTCTCTGTCAGATTCAGATAAGCATGTTAACTTAGTGGTTCGATCCATGAAGTCCTTTTTTAATAAGTAAACCTTATTATCAATCACGAACTCCATACTAGGATTTGGTTTGACCCTCGTTTTATCTTTCAGCACAAATCTTCCGACATGTTTAGAATCCACGTTCCATTCCGACCTAATCATTGTCTTGAGCGACCAAATTTCAATAGCCTTGCTCATTGACCTCCCTTCGTTATTAAAGACTTCAACATTGACTAAATAATCGCTAAAAACATTATCAACAACATAATGGAGCGTACTGTTATAGTGTCTTTGAATATCCCCCACTCGATTCCCGTTCGCATCTGTTAACGCGAATTTTTTTCTGCTTTTGCGATAGATAGGGGATACATATTGATAACGGGGCATTGGATCACCACTTTGAAGGTAATAATCAACATTCAACACCAAGAAAATAATTCCTTTTATTTACTATCCCCCAGTATGAATGACCTTGTCAATACGAAGCCAACCATTCTATCTCGTGTTTTTCCAACCATACCCTTTCAACCAACTTTATGCTTAAGACTGCTCAAATAAAAACGGCGGTATGCTGGGTTCATAGAAGATCCCAGCATACCGCCGCGTAACATCACAATGATAGCTTATATTTTAAATTTCTTCACTAGCAATTCCAACTCGCTGCTGGATCGGCTTAAATCTTCCGCCGACTGCGAGACCGTATCAATTGCTTTCAACTGATCCTGCGTCGAAGCGCTGACTTCTTCCGCGGCGGCTGCGGATTCCTCCGAGATCGCGGACAGATTTACAATGGACTGAACCACGTTTTCTTTCAGCTCGGACGCCGTCTGTATTTTGTCCGACATTTCCATAATCGCCTCGATCACTTGCTGCATCAAGCTTTGAATGCTTGTAAATGCAATCTCTGTCGACTGCACAGCCTCATTTTGTTCCGAGGTGATTTCCTTGGTCCGGCTCATCGCCCGGGTGGCATTCGCAGCCTCTTCTATAATGCCCTGAATGGTGCTGCTAATTTGCTCAGTCGAACTAGCGGATTGTTCTGCAAGTTTACGCACTTCTGTGGCGACGACTGAAAATCCCTTGCCAGCCTCTCCCGCTCTTGCCGCTTCGATCGACGCATTTAAAGCAAGCAGATTGGTTTGAGCTGATATCGCTTTGATCATTTCGGCCACAGCCTGAATGTCGTTGATTTTGGTTACGAGCAGGTTCAATACTTGTTCGATCGATTGAATTTCACGGAACGATTCATCGGAACGCACTTGCAGCACAGCCAACGTCTCTCTTCCATCGATGCTTGCCTGTTGTGTCTGGTTTGACTTCGCCTGCATGGAAGACATCGTTTCTTCCACCGATCTAAACTGCGAGTCCAGCTTGCTTGTGACCTCCTGCATATGATCCAGATTTGTTGCGCTTTCGGCCGAACCTTGCGCGACATCCGACATGGCGTGGGCAATTTCTTCGCTTGCCGCTTTTGTTTCTTCCGATACGGCACTCAGATTTTCGGCCGACTCCGTGAGCTGTTCAGAGGAACCAATCACGCGGGATAAGACCTCCCGCACGCTTTGTACCATATGATTAAAGTGGCCTGTTAATTGGCCAATCTCGTCCTTCGAACTTACCTTCCCTTCCACGGTCAAGTCTCCATCAGCCATTAGCTGCACCTGCTTCGTCAATTGAACGATCGGCTTCGTAAAGAAGCGGGCGACAAAGTAGACAATAACATTTGAAACGACGATGGCGCACAAGGTTATGATGATGTTCATATATTTAATATGGTTCGTGAGCTTTAACAGTTCGTCTTCTTGATAGACAGCACCGATTTTCCATCCTGTAAGACCGGACGTCGTATAATATAGAACTTCCGGTTCGCCTTTATCCGTGTAATTAACTTTCCCTGCACTTTCATTTGTAGTGTAAATTTTGTCGACATATGGTCTTTCCCGTTGATTTTTCCCGGCTGCATCTTCTGTATCCGGCAGCACTACCGAGTTTCCTTCTGCATCCAAAATAAATCCAAACCCATTATATCCTACATTCGTTTCACTGATTTGCTTTGTCAATTGATCCAGGTTCACATCAAGCGATATAACCCCAAGAACCTTGTTGTTTTCCACAATGGCCTTAGAGATCGCTATTTTCATTTTCTGACTGACACTATCCTTGTACGGAGGGGTGAATTTCACTTTATCCTTGTCATCATTAGCCAATTTATACCATGGGCGAATGCGAGGATCATAATCTTTTTTGAATACATTAGCTTCGGGATCAAACATCTGCTTCGATGAATTCCCCATATAAATAGCAGATATTTCAGGATTGATTTTTGTATAAGATTTCATAACTTGAATCATGTTAGGAGTTAGCTTGTCTCTGTTTTTTACAATGTCTTTGATTTCTGGATTTTCACTAAAATGCAAAATATCATTTGCATAATTATTTAGACGCAAATCCGTAACCTGCAATAAGGCCTCCGCTTCTTCGCTTCCTATCTCATCCAACTCTTCTTTAAAGCTATTAGTCATCTGCAAGTTAGTTGTCAATTGCAGAATGACCAAGGAGGAAACCAGCAATACTGCAAAAATTAACATAAGCTTGTTCTGTAACTTTTTAAACATGATGTCGACCCCCTATGAATTGTAAACGTTACAAAACTCATACTGGGATCTGAATAAAAACCCCAGATTAGACGTTATAACGTCTTTAACGTGGAAATTTTAGCACATGTTTAATATGTATAAAGTGATATAATTCCGAACGATTATGCAGAATTATACAAAATTATTGATAATTTTACGGCGTATTTATTAGATGTAGATACGGATCTCCCAGCTTTAATAGTATCGAGAATTATTCCTGTATATTAATATTTCGGTTCGTTTCATTTAAACTATAAGCACTTCATGAAATTCTACTAATTTTTTATTAATTCCAGAAACTCCGATAATTTATAACACAAGAACAAAAGCCACCCCCCTAATTTAGTTGGGATAGATGGCAGTCTTGTTTCTTATATTTTGAAATTACATTCACATTGACTCTTCTCAAGAGCCAGCCTTAAAAAGGCTCGCCTTCCCTTGCTCCTGAATGGCTTGCAATGCCGCCACATTTCTTCACTCACCTGATTCATCGGCTTATTGGCAGTCGTATTTGACTTTAATGAATAAAATAGTTCTAAAGTTCTACCTCGCTTAAGGCTTTGATTACGCCCTTCATATCTCGCGAGAAGTGTATATGGATACGTCTTGGCATATCACGCTGCCCATTCTTGACCAGTGATGTATTGTAAAAATGCCTTTGCTGCTCCAATTTGAACCGCGTCTAAGCGGTAAAATTCCATGTACTAGAGTGCGAGTTTCAATTTCTTAGTTGACAAATTGGATTACTCAACTTTATTATTATTTTATCGCGTTACATATTTTGGATGTAAGTCAAATCGTTCAATATTCCGCTGACCGTACCGACGGAGGCTCCTAATACCATCACTGCATGTGCAGAAAGGGGAGCGTACCGTGCCATTCAGTTATATCTCTCATTTGCATTGCCCGAAATGCAGAACAAGTTATTCCCCGCACAAGCAGGCGCATCTATGTGCTTGCGGTTCCCCATTACTTGTAGCCTATCGGTTGGATGAACTGAGGGAAACCGTCCAACGCTCCGAACTGGCTGCAAGAGAACCAAGCCTGTGGCGCTATCATGAACTGCTCCCTATCGAGCTGGAGCAGAATGTGATTTCTTTAGGAGAAGGTTTTACCCCTCTCCTCCCCCTGCCCAAGCTTGGACACCGAATTGGTATTCCCCAGTTGTATATGAAGGATGATGGGCTTCTGCCGACCGGCTCTTTCAAAGCCCGCGGCGCGGCTGTTGGTGTATCCAGGGCCAAGGAGCTCGGCGTTGAGGAATTAGCATTGCCGACGAATGGCAATGCAGGTGCAGCCTGGGCACTTTATGCGGCTCGCGCGGGCATACGTTCCACAGTCGTCATGCCTGTAGATGCCCCTGCTATAACACGCAGTGAATGTACAATTGCAGGAGCTCGACTCCATCTGGTCAATGGCTTAATTAGTGATGCTGGCAAAATTGTCTCTCAAGCAATCAGCGACGATGACAGCCTGTATGATGCCTCTACTCTTAAAGAGCCTTACCGGATCGAGGGCAAGAAGACGATTGGCTTCGAAATTGCCGAGCAACTAGGCTGGAAGCTGCCCGATGTCATCCTGTATCCAACAGGAGGCGGTGTCGGCCTCATCGGCATTTATAAGGCATTGACAGAGTTGCTGGCACTAGGCTGGGTTCAAGGCAAGCTCCCTCGGTTCGTCGCTGTCCAATCTGCGGGATGTGCCCCCATCGTCGAGGCATGGAAGAACAAGCAATCCGAGTCGATACCTTGGCCGAATGCTTCTACCCTTGCGTTCGGCATCAATGTACCGAAGGCACTAGGAGACTTTCTAATATTGGATGCCATCTATCGAACCGAGGGCTGTGCAATTGCGGTGGATGATCGCGCACTGTTGGGCGAGCAGCGCCTTATTGCTGAGCTTGAAGGAGCCTTCATCTGCCCGGAAGGCGCATCTACATTCGTCGCCGCACGCCGATTGCGTGATAGCGGCTGGATCCAGGACAGCGACACCGTCGTTGCGATCAATACCGGGCTCGGCTTGAAATACCCGCATGTCGTCCAGACCAGCATCCCTGTCTTGGAACCTGATGATTACTTGAACCGAAGAGGCACTATCTCCAGCAGGCAGTCCACCTCACGGGAGGAAACCGGCTAACATGACACTCGATACCTCCTTCATGCTGGAGCATGTGCCCGACTTCTTGCACGCAGCCCTAGTCACGATCGGAATTGCTGGAGCCGCCATCGCTGCTTCTCTGCTCGTTGCCGTGTTCAACTCGATTCTCTTGTATTTCCGAGTACCGATATTAACTGCCATTGTACGTGCCTACATCGAGGTAGCTCGCAATACACCCTTGTTGATTCAATTGTTCTTCCTGTACTTTGCACTGCCGAGTATCGGAATTCGCATGTCCAGCTACACCACAGCCTTACTGGCGATGACGTTTCTCGGCGGCGGTTATTTGACTGAAGTGTTCCGCGCTGGAATCGAAGCCGTCCCCAAGTCTCAGTTGGAGTCAGGATTGGCACTTGGGCTGTCTCGCTGGCAGTTGTTTCGCGATATCGTCCTACCTCAAGCGCTGCGAATTGCTACGCCGTCCTTATTTGCCAACTTTATTTTTCTACTGAAAGAGACGACGGTTGTATCTGCAGTAGCCGTGCCGGAAATTTTGTACACGGCTACGAACTACATTGCACTATACTACAAAACCTATGAAATGCTGCTCATGATGACGGCCCTGTACTTGCTGTTGTTCCTGCCATTATCCTTTGTGCTTTCTTGGCTGGAAAGGAGGTTCCAGCATGGCCAGTTCGGGACTTGATTTGCTTGTCGTATCGCTTCCCCAGCTTGCCAAGGGGTTGTATCAGACAGGGCTTATCGCCATCTGGAGCATCGCGCTAAGCACGATTGGCGGCCTTCTATTCGGTGCCCTGCGCACCTCTTCTAGTCCGTGGCTGCGGTTGATTACCCGTACTTATCTAGAATTGTTCCGCTCTATCCCGATTTTGGTATGGCTGTTCTTTTTCTTCTTCGGTCTTCCAATCTTCTTCGGTCTGAATGTTCCAAGCTCTGTATGTGCAGTACTGGTGTTGTCACTTTGGGGGATCACTGAAGTTGGCGAGGTTGCACGAGGTGCCCTTATCTCATTGCCGCAAGGTCAACGAGAAGCTGGCATGGCGATTGGACTCAGTACCCTGCAATTGTACGCATACATTCTGCTTCCACTAGCGCTGCGACGCATGATCCCGCCTACGATTAATGTGTACACACGCATCATCAAGACGACATCACTGACTGTTCTTATCGGCGTCACCGATGTGATCAAGACGGGGCAGCAAATTATAGAGCGCACAGGAGAAGCCGTCCTTATTTACGGTGCATTATTCATGCTCTATTTCATACTGTGCTATCCGTTATCTGCCTTATCAAGAAGGCTGGAGCACAAGCTGCTATCCTAATACCTCACTGATTGAATAGAAAGGAGGAACCATTCATGCCCGACGCATTGCTTGAGCTATCCAATGTCGGCAAGTCGTTCGGCAAGCATTGGGTGCTGCGGGACATCAACCTGCAAATTGCTCAAGGAGAAGTGACCGTTATACTCGGGCCAAGCGGCTGCGGCAAGAGCACGCTGCTTCGGTGCCTGAATGGACTCGAGACAACGCAGAGCGGCAGCATTCGATTCCACGGTCAAGAATTGACCAATCCAGCAACGCGCTGGCAGCACATTCGCCAACAGATTGGAATGGTGTTTCAAAGCTATCACCTATTCCCCCATCTGACGGTACTCGATAATATCCTCCTCGGACCAATCAAGGCCCAGCGGCGTACCCGTACAGAAGTGATCGCCCAGGCCGAGAAGCTCCTGGAGCGCGTCGGATTGCTAGACAAGAAGGATGCCTATCCTCGTCAGTTGTCGGGCGGCCAGCAGCAGCGAATCGCGATCGTGCGGGCACTATGCATGAATCCCGAGGTCATCCTCTTCGACGAGGTGACGGCTGCACTTGATCCCGAGATGGTGCGCGAGGTGCTGGAAGTCATGCTTGCCTTGGCGGAACAAGGCATGACGATGGTTATCGTGACCCATGAGATGGGGTTCGCCCGTGCTGTAGCCGACCGGATTGTGTTTATGGATGAAGGCCGAATATGCGAGACAGGAGCGCCGGATGCTTTCTTTGCAGATCCCAGAACCGAACGAGCCCGTCGCTTTTTGGATAAATTTTTGGACATTGAAACATGGAAAAGGAGAGAAATTGGATGAAGAACAAATTGGGGTTCACATTATTAATGGTACTGCTCATGGTCGGGTTATTGTCCGCATGCAGTTCAAGCAGCAATGGAAGCGATGCAGGCAGTGGAGCGAAAGAACAACCTACCACAGCAACGCAACAAGAGAGCGATAAATCATCGAATGCCGATACCGGTGCCCTTAGCAAAATTAAAGAACGCGGCAAAATTCTCGTAGGTGTATTCTCCGACAAGCCCCCATTCGGGTTCACAAATGAGAAAGGCGAGTTGGTTGGCTTCGATAATGACTTAGCAAGACGCTTCGCGAAGGATCTACTTGGAGATGAGAGCAAAATTGAGTTCGTCGTCGTGGAGCCAGCAGGTCGTATCCCGTATTTGCAAAGCGACAAGGTAGATCTGATTGTAGCCAACATGACCGTGACCGATGAGCGCAAGGAAATTGTTGATTTTACAAATCCAAATTTGAAGGTGACTACACAAGTACTCGTAAACGATCAGAGTGGCATTAAGTCGTTGGCTGATTTGAAAGGAAAGAAAGTTATCGTAACGAAGGGAACGACAGCTGATATTTTCTTCACCAAAAAATACCCCGACGTTGAACTGGTCAAATTCGAGAAAAACACCGAATCCCTCCAAGCATTGAAGGATGGACGCGGCGACGGGTACGCACAGGATAATTTCATCCTACTCGCTTGGGCACGAAAAAACCCTGGCTTCGCCCTTATTCCAGAAAAGCTGGAGAAAGAGGCGCCGATCGCGCCAGCTGTCAAGAAAGGCAATACTGAGCTGCGCGATTGGGTGAATCAAGAGCTGGAGGCGCTGGGAAAAGAGAAATTCCTGCTGCAGTTGTACGATAAATACGTGAAAGAGGAACTCGGCCCGGATGTCTCTCCAGACGATATTATCGTGGAAGGAGGACACTGGAAGTAACACAAGCGCCGTACAATACAATAGCACCCGAACATAGAACGAGGCTGTCTTGCCGTCATGATTAACATGACCGCAAGACAGCCTCGTTTTTTATTATTCCACAGCGAATAAATATGCCTGGAGACTATCTGCAACACACTCCATAATCAATTGAATAAAAGGCTCCAATTGACCTTGGACGCTTGCTTCCTCCAACGTCTCATAATATCGCATTCTGACAGCATCCGCCGCCTTCACAATGGCAGGAGGATATCCGTGCTTCATCAGAATTAGATTCATAAGGAGTCTTGCAGTTCGGCCGTTTCCATCTGAGAAAGGATGAATACATACAAATCTAAATTGGAATTCCGCAGCCAGCATCACTGGATGCATCAATCCTTGTTGATTCTCGTACCATTTCATGAGCTCTTCCATCTTCTCAGGAACAACCGTATAATGGGGCGGAACATACTGTGAACCTGATATACGAACATTGACCATTCGATATCGTCCTGCGTCGTCCGCAATATTTTTAAGAACAAGATGATGAATTGATTTCACCACATACTCAGTTAGCTCCTGATCCTGGCGAAGGAGCTCTTGAATGTAGGCAATCGCTTCAGCGTGGTTAATAACTTCAAAATGCTCCCGAAGCTTTTTTCCACCGATCGTTAACCCCTGTTCGAGCACAAGCTTCGTTTCAAGCAGCGTCAGTGTATTTCCTTCAATTGCATTCGAGTTATACGTCCATTCAACACGATATACTTCCTCTAAATTCCGAACGACTTCGGCAGGTAGTGGTCGCAGCGAATCCAATCTATTCTTTAACTCATCAATCAAAGTAAGATCCACACCTATCACCTACCTTTTCCCTCTCTATTATTAGTATTATATCAAGTCTATTGCGTTTCTAGACAATCATTTATTCCAATACCATCACTTCAATCCTAATATCTGATACAGCTCCTGAAGCGAACAAATTTCATAGGTTGGAATAATATCCGTTTCATTCGCTTTCCCCTCGGGATTGAACCAGCAGGTATCCAGACCTGCCAGCTGTCCGCCCTTCATATCCGAGCTTAACGAATCCCCGATAATCAATGCCTGCTGCGGGTCAAAGCTAGGAATGCGTGCGAACACAAAATCAAAAAATTCCTTCATCGGCTTCTGGTACCCTGTATCCTCCGATACGAAAATGCTAGTAAACATCGGATGTAGACCGGAATCACGTAGCCTTCGATCCTGTGTCTTAGACAAGCCATTCGTCACAATATGCAAATCATACACGCCGTGCAGTTTCGTAATTACTTCCATAGCTCCGTCAATGAGCTGATGTCCCTGTTCCAAATAGCCCCGATATTTTTGCTCCATCAGAACGCCATCCACTTCATGCCCATACTCCTTCAAAAGTAGAGAGAATCGAGTGTTCACTACCTCGTCGCGATTGATCTTTCCCTCTTCATACGCCCTCCACAATCCCTGATTCATCTGTTTATAATGGGCTTCCATTTCTTCTGTCAGCTCGATCTGCTGTCCTTCGAACAACAAACGCAGCGCCAGCTTCTCCGCTGCCTTGAAATCAAGCAATGTATCATCAACGTCAAATAATAATGTTCGATATATGCGCATCTTATCTCCACCTATCTATGTTATAGCCTGCTCTACAGGCTATATTTTCTATTTTATTTTCATATCCATCAACACTGCAAGCTGCTCTACATCTGCACGACTTGTGTGATATTCCCTCTATTTTCACGTGCGTGCATCTGTTGTACTGGATATAGGCTTACACTCCTAAATGCTCTCATCCAGCCCTGCTGGCTGCACTTTTCCTAGCTGCTCGTCCTTCGTACTTCTACAACTCACCATGACAATCCCTGTAAGAAAAGTTCTTTTCCCGCTTCCGACTGCACCTTATACTGGTATCAAACGTAATACGTAATAGGAAATAGGAACCAATAACATAACACACGACTGGAAACGGAGGATCACCGTGAAGAATGCAATACGATGGCTGTCCGCCATCATGATGATTGTCATGTTGCTTCATCCGGGAATTGTTCAGGCAGACGCGATTCCGAGCAAATCGGCCATAGTGCGCGATATAGCCAAGATGATTCCTAAAGAATCGATTCCCTATATCGAGCGAGCTGCCAAGGGGAAGCCCTATACGTTCTATCTCCTGACTATCAATCGTTTGGATGGCCAGGATGCAGCAGAATATGCAACCGAAGTATATCACAAATGGAAGTTGACAGCGGATGACATCCTCATCCTATTGTCTAAGGAAGATCGGCGCGTAGAGATGAACTTCAACAATCCGGCTTTGCAAGAGAAGATCGACGCACTGCCCAATGATGACTCGTCTCGCTCTAAGCTCAGCGCATTCGTTGACAAACATTTTATTCCGAAGGCGAAAGAGGGCAATTTCGCTAGGGCCACTATAACGCTTATGGAAGCGACCAAACAATTGAAGCCTGTGCCGATTGTACCAACGCCGGAGAAGCCTGCTAAAGACCTCCCATCCGGCAACAAACCATCGAAGCCCGCATCGGAGAACGAAAGTCAGCCCGTAACTGTGCCGAAAGAACCGGAAGGTCCAAGTGCGCTCGTCCTTTTCTGGAATAGCATTCCGTGGCCTAGGGTCGGTATCGTAGCAGGCTTAGCTGCATTGTGCATCTTGCTAGTTGCATGGATGTGGCAGCTTCAGCGGCTGCGCAAAATTCGTACCCAAATTCCTGCCGTTATGGCCACTGTCAGTCAAGCGCTCGAGCGAGTGCACCACTACACTGAGCTGTATCAAGGCGCGACGCAGCAGCAAGCTGCGGCTATCGAGCAGCAATTAACGGCATCCATCATTGCGCTGGAGTCCAGCTTGAAGGAAATGAAGCAGATCAGCTTCGCCCACACGCTGCTGCCGAAATTCAAAAGCCAGCTCGATGCGGCAGACAACGTGCGGCAAACGCGTGTAAAAGAAGCAGCAGAGCTAACGAAGCAAATTGAACAAATCGAGGTCACGGAGCGACAGCTCGTAGACAGCATTCGTGAAGCGCGAGCGCGTCTTCAGCAGCTCGAATACGAATATCGCCAAGAAATCAGTACACGCGGTTGGACGCTTGAAGCAATCGACCAACGCTACCATACGCTCGTCAGCCGTGTGCAAACCGTGGATGATATGGATACCTTCGATCCGATGGGCGCCAATGCCATCATGGATACCTCCAAGGCAGAAATCGAGCAATTGGCGCAGGATATCGCGTCCATCGCTCATTACGCCAATCTGTACCAGCAATTTCCGAATGAGGTAGCCAGCAGTCGCGCCCGCTTCGAAAGCATCGTACAAGAACATAGACTCAAGCTAATCCGCATCGATCCTTACGGTTGTCTGGAGCAAGCTAGAGACACGAATGAACGGATGCTGGAACAACTGCGAAGCGGCAAGATTTCGGAAGCTGTGCAATTGGCAGAACGCAGAGGCCAGCACCTGACGGATGCTGTACATATGACACAGCGGCTGGCAGATTTGAAGCTGAAAAATGCGGAGGACATCCAAGCCATCGCGAATAGATTTTCCAACCTGCCAGAAGAAGAGCGGCACATGAATGGGCTGCACCAGAGAATTAGCCATACCTACCGTTCCAACTACTGGAATCATGCTTGGGAACTGTATCATAACGGGCTTTCCGTCATTGCCAACATGCGTTCCAGACTGGACAATGTGCGTTCCCTCTCTTCGGAAGAAGTGCAGGAATACGAGATGGCTCGTCAGGAACTTGATGGCATACTGCAAGCTTGCCAGGATCAGGATCGCAATCAAAGGCAATATGAAGAACTTGTCATGAAATTGGATCAGGCGCTCGAACTAATCAACAGACAGATGAAGAGCGGTGAACAAGCTTACACCCGCGCCCAAGATGTTATTAAGCGCAATCGTCTCGTGCAAGCATGGCGATATGCGGAAGAATCTTTGATGAAGCTGGACTCCGGACTGAAGCAGTTGCTCGCCCAGCCTCCTTATGACATTGACTTACAGTCAGAGCTAAGCTCGCAATATGCACGCGAAGCGGAAGCCTACTTGCAAGATGTCGAGCGAACTGCCATTGTGAAGCGCGATGCAGAACGCACGATGAACGACATGGAAGCACGGTATCGTTCCACGTATCATCGTACAAACCGAAAAGTAAGATTATCTCACTTTGACTCCCAATATTCGCAGATCATGTCCTCTGCGAATGACTATATGTACCGCGGCGAATACGAACGCGCCAGTCAGGAAGCTGCTGCGGTGGCAGGCATTATTAGCGCTATGAATGCCGCTTATGATGCTGTGATAGCAGAGGAACGGCGCCGAGAAGAAGCCCGCCGGGCGGAGGAGCGAAGACGCCAAGAGGCTCGCCGTGCAGAGGAACGCAGACGCGAAGAGGAAAGACGCCGAGAGCAAACCAGTAGATCGACCAGCTATAATTCCAACTCGAATAGCAACAACTCGGGCGGATCCAGCTCGAACAACTCCAATAGCTCGGGCGGGTCTAGCTGGGGAGGCGACAATAAGAATTCTTCCGGCGGATCGAATTGGTAGTAGCAGAAGTGAAGGGGTACCCTACCTTCAATCTTCAACTTGCAATCTACAATAACCTTTCACGCACAAAAGGGCCTCACCATCCACGGCAAAGTGGATGGTGAGGCCCTCCTTCCTTTTCAACAAAAATCCAGAACGAACTAGCACTAAGCCAACCCCTTCATCACCCCAGAGAAACCATCAACCCGCTACTTCAACACAACAAGCGGTTCAGTGACCGTTGCCATCACATTTCCGTCTATCTTCTTATAGAAATCATTCCACTGATATCCATCTTCTACATCCAGCATCGTATCCAGCGCGTATCTAAAAAAAACGAAGTAGATAGGGAATCTACAGCGGTTCTACTCTTTTCCCCGTCTTAAATACAATAACGCCGCCAATAATGATCAAAACCCCGATTGCTTGTTTTCCCGTAAAAGGAACCTGATCGAGGCCAAGCAACCCCAAAGAGTCGAACAACAGCGCAAAACTAATCTGGGACGCCATCACAATCGAGATGGCAAACGTCGGGCCAAGCCGCTTCACTCCCTGTACCACACTAAGCACGACACCGACCCCGATGATGCCGCTGAACCAGTACCATGTCTTCATATTAGGCAAATCAAATAGCTGCTTTCCTTCCACTAAGAGGCCAATGGTGAGTGACGCTAGGAATCCCATGCCCAGCACGATTGCTGTAGTCGTCCACGTTCCCACGCCTTCATTTACTTTACTGTTGAACACATTCTGCACACCAACAAGCGAGCCAGCGATGAGCGCCAATACTAAGCCTGCAATCATAAGCGTCCCCTCTCACCTTTCATATATATTATGGCCTGCCAGAGTACGCAATCGCTCCCGATCCTTCACGGAAATAAACCCTCGACTGCGCTCGACCAAGCCTTCTTCACAGAACTTATGAATAACTCGATTCAAATGTCTGTAGCTGGTGCCAATAAAGTTGGCTACATCCCGCAAACTCACCGCATTAAGCTGTCCATTAAATCGCGGATCCGATTCATCATACGATATCGACAAGAGATAACTCGCCAAGCGCGCCTCCACCGGATACATCAAATTAAAGCTCAAGGAATCTGATTTCATGCAAAACTTCGTCGTAATGAGCTTCAACAAAAATTGAAGCAGCTTTGCGTCTTCTTTCGCATACTGATGCAGCCAGCGGTAATGAACGATAATCATATGAACCGGCGACACCGCCTCAACCGTATTCATGAAGTCAATGCCTTGCACATATTCAATGTCCCCGACCGCTTCTAGTGCGGTTTTGAACGACACGATCAGTGCCTTGCCCTCTGCCGAGGTGTTATACACCTTAACCTTTCCCTTCACAAGCACGGATAAATACTCGGCTGGATCACCCTGCGAACAGATGAGTTCACCTTGCTCATAAGTGTACAATGTCAAATGCGGCAATATCTGTGCATTAAATATTGATGCTATCTGATGAATCTCCAAATAATGAGCCAGTTGTTCACGATCCTTGATCTCTTTCATAGCGCACCTTCACCCCTGCCGCAAAAAATTACAGCTTCAATATAATCACTCCGGCGATCATCATCCCAATGCCGATGAACTGCGCCAGCTTCATATTCTGCTTCGCTACACCGAACCATCCTCTACTGTCGATGATGAAGGTTACACTTAGCTGGGCAATTAACACCATTGCAATCGTCAGAGTCACTCCAATCTGATGAATGGCTGTGATATTGCTCGATATGATAATTGCTGCCAAGGCACCTCCAGCCAGATATATCGGCTTCACTTGCTTGACTCTTCTCCATTGTCCATCACGGACGAGCAGCAGAAGGACGAAGGCCAGTACAAATCCCGTGAACTGGGTAATCGTTGCTGCTTGCCATGTGCCAATATGTTGACTGATATGGGAGTTCGCCACGCCTTGCAGCGTTATGAACGCTCCGCCTAACCATGCAAATAGGATTCCCGCCATCATTCCCGCTCCTCTAGACATGAATTCAATTTCACTATTATTTAAAATCAGACCCATGTCTTGGGGGAAGGACATATGTCCCAAGTGTATCAAAAAAGCAAAAAACAGCGTAGAGGCGGAATATTGCATCAGCATCCGCGTTCACACTGTTTAGGTAAACAAACCGCTATTGTATGTATGACTTTCTACTACCTACTGATGGACGGTGTGCGACCAAACTCTCTGCAACCAACAGATTTGGCACCCAGCATAGCCAAGCGATCACTGCAAATGTGTCATTGGAATCTGAAAGCCCGAAGAGTATCGCTGCCAGCGGCATATACAGGCGCAGTGTAATTGCCGCACATGTAAGCGCATAGTTGCGAATCATCCAGCGGCCATGTCCGGCTAAGTCGCGAGCGACAACAATGCGGACTATCCCTTGATACAGAGTATACATCCATAAAGTAGACAGTACTCCGAAGCCTGTTGCGGCGAGCCAACCGCCATCCGCGTACCAGGATAAATAGAGCCCTGTAATCCCCCCAATCGCAATCAGGCACGCATACACATAGCCGATTGCGCGGTGTAGATTAGGCTTTTGTACTCGTAATCGCTTGATGAATTGAAGCCATCCGATAGTAATAGCAAGTCCTGAAGATATGGCGTGCGCCCACAATACTGGATACCACAACGTCGGCAATTCCCCTTTGCCTTTTACAAGCGGAGCTTCTTGGATATGAGATGGTATAGCATACATCGCTAAAGCATAAATTCCGACAATGATTGCCAGAAATGCCATTATCCCAAAGGCCCATGAGCGAGCCGCACTCTGCACTTTCATCCATCATTCTCCATTCCTCTATACTGGAAGGAGTGTATCATGCACCCTTAGCTACTTCACTCCGTCTGCAGAAGTATTTTGCTTTAGAGCTAATCCTAGTTACACACCATGCGTCTCAATTTCTCTATTTCTCTATTTCTCTATTTCTCTACTCCTGAATCATAGTATCTCATATCGAAAATGGAATGATTGCCCAACTTCGTAACTCGTGTTAATATAAACACACTAAACAGTAAATTATATTTTACCGGTAAATTGTAGTGAGGTGTTTCGATGACTGTGACCAGCGTCTATAAAATTCAGACTCATGAGCAGCTAAAAGCAATTGCAGATCCTCTCCGGACGAAGATGCTTATGAACCTTGTCAAGCAAGAGTATACCGGGCAGCAGCTTGCTGAAATGCTGGGTATAACCCGAAATAATATTTATTTTCACCTGAAGGAGTTAGAGAAGCATCAGGTGATTCAAATTGTCCGCAAAGAGGAGAAGAACGGTATCGTTCAAAAATATTACCGCGCAGTTGCGAGCCGCTTCATCCCAGAAGATCATTTGCTGCCGAGCATGGATCTGATCGAGACGTCGCGACAAGTGTTCATGGAGACCGTCGAGGTCACCCGCACTAAGATTGAGAGCGCACCGGCTGCATCTTTCGCTCTGAACAGCAGCAATCTGGATCAGCGTAAGAACATCGCATCCACCTATCAAATGATCGCAACGGAAGAGAACTTCCACGCCTTCGTCGAAGAATTCAAGCAGCTGCTGGACAAGCATTTCACGAAGCATGAGAAGTATGGGAAGCAAGAGACAAATGAGACGAATGAAGAAAATGAGGATCTAAAAAGCTATTATTTGTCCCTGATCGCATTCCAAGATGACAGCGAAGAGATCGCCATTCAATGATTACATTCTTCACTTTCTGGAGGGATACCGCATGCAATCTAACACAGCCAATCGCGAGCAGCACGCAACAAAATATCCTATCGTAATAGACGATACTTGGTTCACCGTCGCGAAGCTCGACGACTCTACGTATTCCCTTAGCGAATACGGCCATTGGGAGAGAGTTCATTCTTATCTGCTCATCGGCAGTGAACGAGCCGCTCTCATCGACACCGGACTCGGTATCGATGATATTACGCGAATGACTAGCCAACTAACCAGCCTGCCCATCACCGTACTTACCACCCATGTGCACTGGGATCATATCGGCAGCCACGGCAAGTTCGAGCGGATTTACGTCCACGAACTGGAAGAAGATTGGCTCATTAATGGCATTAAGGGATTGCCGATTGAGCAGATTCGCAAAGATGTGTCGCGTGATATTACGAGACCCTTACCGCCTACCTTCGATCCTGTTGCCTATACTCCCTATCAAGGCAAGCCAACTGGTCTGCTGCAAGATGGAGATACCATCGATTTAGGGAATCGTAAACTCTTCGTTTATCATACGCCCGGCCATTCCCCCGGACATATCGCCGTGCACGATACAAGCAGAGGCTACTTATTTACTGGCGATCTGCTGTACGATGAAACACCAATCTATGCATTCTATCCTACGACGAGTCCAGAAGACCTTGTGGCCTCCTGGCAGAAAATTTCGGGGATTGAGGGTATTGTACAAGTATTCGGCTCCCATAATCGGCTTGGGCTGGAGCCCGAATTATTAGGTGCGTTGAAAGAAGCGGCTGCAGAGCTGCTTGAGAAGGATCTTGTCCGCTTCGGAACTGGCGTTCACCAATTCCGTGGCTTTTCGGTTCAGTTCTAAGGCGCTGGTCGACCTTCTTATGCAAAAAACGCTTGGGCATCTGCCCAAGCGTTAGCGTTTTTATTTACCTCGCCTCTATTTCCTTCTGCTTCCCAGCTTGCATGCGATAATTTCGGAATATCATTCCGTTCGCCTTCATCATGCCGAAATGTTCATAATAGGGAACCAGGTCATCGTCGCAGCATAAATCAATCATATAGATGTCATCCAACGCTTTCATCATTTGACTGACTAATTCTTTGCCGATCCCCTTGCCTTTATATGCTGGCAGCACTTCAAGCAGTGGAATATAGGCAGACAGTACACCGTCACTTATCGCCGTGATAAATCCTACGACCTGACCCGTTTGTTCATTCATCGCCAGAACCACTTTGCTGCTGTTCTTCAATAACCGCAGGTGAGTTTCCGGGCTTGGCGGATTCGGCCAATCTACAAAAAAGTCTTCCAGCATTTCATCTGTAATCCCGTCGACTGAGTGCTTGTATATCATATTCGATCATCTCCTCATGTAATTGTTCTGAGGTAGATCGACAATATCAATAGTAAAGTAACAAACCAATACCCTCCGTATCATCAAAAGAAGCACTATACACCATAATACGGAAGATTCATATATTCCACAACCATAATTTCCTTTCTCCAGCCTGCCTTCTACTGGCTATGCTGTCCAATGGGCCGGTCGAGACAGCCTTCCCGGCAGTTGAGTATGCGAATCTCCCTTCGCTGCGTTAATCTGTACCTGAGTCAGAAAAATACTGTCTCTCAAATCCGCGCCGCGAATATCTGCATCGCGCAAGTCCGCTCCGATGAGGTCGGCTGCGCGCAAATTCGCATGCTGCAAGTCAGCCGCGATCAGATAGGCTCCTCTTAAATCTGCCCCTCTGAGATCAGCTGCTTTTAATTTCGCACCCATGAGATCGGCTCCGCGGTAATTCTTCCGTCTCTCCTTCGAATTTGCCTGCAGATTGCAGCGTACGTCCATCCATACCAGCTCGCTCGTTTGCAATAACAGTCTATTTACATTTGCACGATGCGCGTGAACATCCACCTTCAGAATTTCATCTGCACGGAGCTCTGTCAGACGTACTGTCTCCTCCACCATCATATTAAGCTCTTGACGAATGGAACGCGCTGCCTCTAGCACAAGTGCTTCATGTAAATACCACAGCATTTCGTGGAGCTGATGCATAATCGGAAAGACGTTATACATGGTTTTCGCTCTCTCCGAGCTTTCTCGCCAATCAATGCCCTCAAACGTAATCTGCGACACTTTCTGTCCTGCACCGAAGCACTCGAACACGGTGCACCCTTTACATCCTCGTGCCCGCAAATTCGCGTGAATTCCGCATCGATAGTCAGCTTGCAAGTTCGAGCAGGGAACTCCCGCATCCTTGCTCATCGCAAAATCAGCCGAAAAAGAAAATGGGAGCGCAACACAACAAAGCCCGAAGCAATTCTCGCAATCCGCCCGCAGGTCGGCCCAATGTATATTCTTACGTACATGAGAGTGATCTCGGTTTTCCTCTAGCAAGTAGAGCACCTCCGATGTGCTAATAATCTGAGACGATTATAACGGATGTGCTTGGTACTTTCTAGCAAAATGATAATGGTGTCATTTCTACATTACCGTCAAGTTCGTTCATATTCCACTGCCCTCAATATTGCATGATGGCTACGCCCGCGGCTTGAGACAAACTGTCTTGTGTAATATCCAGCTCTTTATAGCTTCTAACCTGCTGACCGGATGCTGCGAGAAATTTATCTACCTTATCAAAAATCAGAAATCCTAGCGGACGGAGCGCCTTCGTACGGTAATGCATCGGAATGGTTATCGTTGCCCGCAATTGACGCATCAGTTGAGCCGCTTCATCTCCGTTAATGGTCATTCTTCCGCCTACCGGAGTCATAAGAACGTCTACCTTGCCGATTGCTTGGCTTTGCTCTTCAGACAATAGATGACCCAGATCCCCACAATGACAGATAGTCAGGCCATCGACTTGAATGCGGAATACAATATTGTCACCCTTTTTCGCACCGTTCACTTTATCATGAAAGGTCTTAAAGCCGCTGATCAGCACCTCACCGTCACCATAGGTGTATTCCTTCGGCTCATTCACAAGCAAGTAATCGCCAACCGCTACCTGAATCTGATTATGATCGCGATGTTCATGCGTAACCAGAACAATATCCGCTTCTACCTCAGGCATTCGATAACGAAGCAGACGTCCGTATGGATCAATCAAAATCCTTGTTCCTGCCTGCGAAGTCAATAAAAAAGCCGATTGCCCGAACCATTTGATTCGCATAAACATACCACCTTTCATTTATAAAAACCGCTTCCGTCCATAATGATCTGTTATATTCTTAAGATATTTCCCTACCCTGTTAAAGTCAACTGGACCCTCTCATATGCGATCCCTTCCATTGCGTGATTGCCCAATATCAATATACATGCGCGTCTCCCCTTCGGCACAAACCGATTGAACATCTTCCTTTCCTGCTAAGTGTGATAAGCTGAACACTAAAGACAAAGTACAAAGTGTTATCCTAGAGTCAAGTGAGTCGCCATCCAGATAGCAAGCAATAAAAAAGTAACTTTCTCATAGGCACTGTTCTACAAAAGAGAGCTAAATGTTTCCGAACCAGGTGCTGTCGGAACAGATAAAATCGCATGGAAGGCCTATCAGCAGCATCCTGAACGGTTCATCCCTTTCGCCTCAGGCATTCATTTATTAGAGCCATCTGGGTTGAAGGCGGCTTGATAATTCACACTCCATTCTATCTATGCCCCAATATCCTTACGATTTGTCTGCTGCTCGCTTACCTGTCGTTGCTGCAATAAGAACACAGCAAGTCCAATCAAAATGAGTGCAATGCCAATGCCTTGCTGTACCGTGATAACCTCATCCAAAATGAAATAAGCAAGGATGCACGTTCCTACCGTCTCCCCGAGAATACTCATGGAAATGACCGACGTACTGAGCCATTTCAACAGCCAATTGAATAACGTCTGACCTAAAATCGTTGCGATGAAGGCTAGTCCAGTAAAGGATCACCACGTTTGAGCGGAATAAAGATCCCCATTACTTGCTTCTTTGACAGTAAACGTGATTCTCTTCAAGGTGGCTAATTGGGCAACGGAGATCTCAACGAAATTGAGTCGGCATCAAGACTACGATGTTAGAGCAAGCAACTCCACTGTCACCATATTATGTATATTTTTACAACAAGGTAGATGAACTCCACTCGAAGCACAGCTAATGGAATGAATCACCTTATCAGTAAAGTTACCACTTTTTTAGTATACGAAAAACATTTATTTACATTTTTTCATATGTTCATATATATAGACAAACATATTCCAATTTCATATAATCAGTACACAGTCTGAATTTAAAGGAGAAGATTATGAAGAAACCTGTCTTATCGATTCTATTGTCGCTACTTTTACTGTTATGTTTCATTCCAAGCGCATACGCCTCCACTGGCGTGGAGAAATGGGAACAAAAAAATGATTTTCCAGTGTCGAGAAGCTATCCCCATGTAGCGTTAGCCAATAACACCATTTATGTAATCGGGGGTTCTCCCTCCGGATACTCCAGTTTTGCCAACAATGTATATGCCTATGATCCAACTAATGACTCATGGATCGAAAAAGCCCCCATGCCTACAGCAAGAGTCGGAGCGGCAATAGCTGTCGTGAACGATATCATTTACGTAATGGGCGGAAAGGATGGAAGCGGATACTCTAATGTAGTTGAAGCATATGACCCAAAAACGGACAAATGGTCCAGCAAAACAAGATTGCCCGAAACAAGAAGTTACACTTCAGGAATTGCAATTAATAATAAAGTTTATGTTATAGGGGGATATAAACCTGGTGGTTCAAACTCCAACACCGTGTATGAATACAATCCGGAAACCAACAGTTGGGCTGCGAAGGCGAAAATGCCTTCTTCTAGATCCGGTATTGGCCTCACTACATTAAACGGAAAAATTTATGCAATCGGTGGGGAAAATTCAGCTAATTCAAACTCCCAAAGTATAGTTGAAATCTACGATCCTCAAACAGATACCTGGGAAAATGGAGTCCCTTATCCGGAAACCGCCATATATATTGGGACGACAGAGCTTAACGGAAAGATTTATGGGGTTGGAGGCGGCAAACCTGATGGTAGAACAAAAATAAACTCTGTCTATGAATTTGACCCGGTAAAAAATGAATGGACAAAAAAATTAGACATGCCGACTACAAGAAGAGCAGGTGTAGTATCCTTTAATAATGCGATTTTTGCAATAGCCGGCGAAACCACTACTTCCATTAATAAAGTTGAAGTTTATTATCCTGGAACTAGTGAAGAACCAACAGAACCAACAGAACCAACAGAACCTACTGAACCTACTGAACCTACTGAACCTACTGAGCCGACTAATCCAGAACAACCTAAAGGTAATCGTGCCATCCTTACAGTTACAATGACGACTGGACTAGAAAAAGAATTCGATCTTTCTATGGGAGAAGTCAACTCCTTTATCTCCTGGTATGAGAACAAAAACGCCGGCGTAGGCACAACATCTTATGCCATCAATAAACATAACAATAATAAAGGCCCTTTTACCAGCCGTAAGGATTATGTAATCTACGATAAGATTTTATCGTTTGAAGTAAATGAATATACTGTGAAGTAAAAAATAAGGAGCTGCTTAACCGCAGCTCCTTATTAATATGCTCTTAGTTAAGAAATCCCTCGTTGACCGCCTCGCCTTAATATGTACTACGAGTAAAGCTGTTTTTAGCTTCAAACGGAAGTCCGATTCCAATAAGAAGTGTCATCTCGTTTGCAAACAATGTCTGACTTGTTTTTTATTTTGTGTTCACCTGACAGAGTTGTGAACACTCTACAGCAGTTTTTAATTCATATTTGTAATGCCAATCTATCTATGTCCCAATTTCCTTACGATTTATCTGCTGCTCGGTTACCTGCCGTTGCTGCAATAAGAACACAGCAAGTCCAATCAAAATGAGTGCAATGCCAATGCCTTGCTGTACCGTAATAACCTCATCCAAAATGAAATAAGCAAGGATGCACGTTCCTACCGTCTCCCCAAGAATACTCATGGAAATGACTGACGTACTGAGCCATTTCAACAGCCAATTGAATAACGTCTGACCTAAAATCGTGGCGATGAAGGCGAGTCCGATAAAAGACCACCATGTGTGAGCAGAATAATCGAAGAAGGATGTTTGCTGACTGAAGGAAAAGAGACTTAACAAGAGCGCACTGCTTGCATAGCCGATAATGGAATAAGGAACGAGCGACAACTGTTTGCGAACATGCTGGCCAACAAAGAAGTAAGCCGTAATGACTCCTGCCGCAATAAAGGCAAGAATATCGCCGAACAGCGCCTGCCCGCTAATCTGGAAGTCCTGCCACCCGATGACGAAGCTTCCTGCAATCGCTACGATACAACCGAGTATGGCCCCCATACGGAAGCGTTCTTTAAACAAAAAGTAGCCTCCCGCCATGGAAAAGAGCGGCTGCAAGGTCACGATCACCGTTGAGCTTGCGACTGACGTGTAATTCAATGACTCAAACCAGAGCACATAGTGCGTGGCTAGAAATAAGCCTGACAGCAGTCCATACCCCCATTGCTTCTTCGACAATGAACGTATTTCTCGCATGCTCTCTTTGTCCGCGAGAAGAAACGGCAGCAGCATAACCGCTGCAAAAAGCATCCGATAAAACGCCGTAATGCCAGCCGGCGCATCTGCTAACTTCACGAAGATAGCTGAAGTCGATAATGCCAACACCCCGAGAAATAAAGTCGCATAAGACATAAGCGGTGATTTCAATACTGCTCCCCCTAAACAATGTGTTAATCAACTATACAGCGTTCGTTACCATGTACACATGTAAGTATAATTAGAAAGGCACACAAAAAATAGTAGGGAATGCAAGCCTATTGAAGGCCGCTCATTCGGTAAAATGTTACGTTCCAAAGATTTTTATATTTTATAGATAAATATTTATATATAATACTTTACTCATGAAGTGATATCATTTACAATGACTACACCAACATTAACCAAAAAGGTGGTCATTACATGCTGCTGCGTCACAAAGCTTTCAGGCAATTATTTGCCGGAAGAGTCCTGAGCGTTTTTGCGGACTCCATACTCTTTTTCTCGCTACTCAAATGGATTGAAATCAAGTCGAGCGGAACAGAATCCTTTACGTTTTTCTATGTTGCATACTATCTCCCTATTGTGCTGCTAGCCCTGCCTGCCGGAGCCTGGATATCCGGAAAAACGCTGCAGCATGTGATGGTATGGTCAAATGTCGTCCGCATGAGCGGTATGATCCTGTTCTTTTTACTCTCAAATATGATCCCGATGCCGTGGGTATATGCGCTCCTAATTGCAGAAAGCATTGTCGGTTTATTTTTCATGCCAGCCAGTCAGTCTCTCCTCCCTCAAATCGTTAGCGAAAAAGAACGTCCATCAGCGAATAGCTGGCTTCAGATGGGCTATACGGTCGTCAAAATAACAGGTCAGATCTTTACCGCCTTTATGCTCAAAAACGGATCCTCGCCTGCTTCGTTGCTGCTGTTTTCAGCCTTTCTTCTCCTATGTTCGCTGATGTGCATTATGCGTATGAAGCCAAAGGTGAAACAGGAAATGCCGGAACGCCGTGGCCAATGGACTTTAATGAAAGAAGGTGTCCTTTATATTGCTCGTCACCGCCAGCTCGGCACGTTGTTTGTTTTTTTGACGATTGCCATGTTCATTGCTTCCTCAGTGGATTTGATTCTGCTCTCCTTTTTAAGGGATGTGCTTGGTTCAGGCGTTGAAAATCTAAGTTTTATCGGAACAGCTTCCCTTTCCGGCATGATCGTGGGTGCGGCTCTCGTTCCAAAATGGTATAAAAAGATAGAGAGAAAATGGCTGATCGTCCCTCCATTTTTCACCCTTTGTATCAGCATCGGCAGCTTATATGCAATCCAAAATTGGCTGGTGATATTGCCCCTCTTTTTCGTGCAGGGAATTGCACTGGGATGCTTTAACATTACATTTGTGACCTACGTTCAGGATATTGTGGAGAAGGATAACTACACTCGCGTTTTCAGCATGTACCATATGATTTCAACCAGTGCGGCTCTGCCAGGTATATTGCTGACCGGAGTGTTGCTTTCGATATGGGGAGTAACAACGACGGTTCTCCTGATCAGCGGAATGTTGCTTATACTCGGAATTGCCGGAATTTTGGCTATACCATCTCTTGGTAAAGGAAACTCCGCAGAGCAAACGAATATTGAAACAGAGGCGGTTTAAGAATATGAAAATGACAGAAAGGAAGTAGAAACGATGTCGTTGAAGTTTGGAATTTTGGGCTTTCTTAGTAAATGGGAAGCGACTGGTTATGATCTCAAAAAGGAATTTGATGATTTTATGAGCATCTTTTGGCATTCACATTTATCACAAATCTATCCGGAACTTGGACGTTTAGAACAGGAGGATTACATTACAAGCCGCATGCAGCCGCAGACGGGCAAACCCGACAAAAAGATCTACGCCATCACGGAAAAAGGCAAGCAGGAGCTGATCTCCTGGCTGCTTTCGCCTCCGGAAACGCCGAAGCTTAAGGACTCCTTTCTGATGCAGGTCTTCTTTATGGACAACATTCCCGCAGAGGAGGTTATTTTCCAGCTAAAGGCCTATCAAAAGGAGCGGGAACAGCGGTTAGCCAAGATGAAACGCATTCTTCATGAGCGCTGGGAAAGCATACGAGAGCGTAATGTCATGAATTCACGGATTTTAATGAGCTCAGCGGTCATAAGAAGAGGTTTGGAACAAGAAATCCATTATATAATCTGGTGTAAAGACACGATCGAACTAGTGGAGTCCTGTTCCGCACTTTGGTCGCAGGATATCGACAAATCAGATTTGCCTGATGAAGCCTATATTCGATTTTCGGACGTCGAACCTTTATTCCAGAAATATTATGGCAATTTAATGAATGATTAATATATAGATAATCATTTTCCGTTATCTGGTTAATCAACAGGCGTGACCTAAAAGAAAAATCCCGATGAATAAATCATTCATCGGGAAAACGAGTCGACATTTTGATGTTGCGATCAGTTTCTTTTATAAACTTCTAAAATATAATCATAAAATCTGCTGGAATTGTTCTCTACTCGAATAAAATATTCCTGATCCTTTATCAACTTTTCAGAAAATTTCAATTCGTTGCGCGAGTCCACTTCTCCGCTCGTGATTTTCTTTCTATTGGCATCATACAGGGTCACTTCGGCTCCCTCAACAGGAAGCTCAATGTTAGCAGCGCCAAAGTCAAATGTATAGAATGTAGTCTCAGGAGCCTTAAACTTAAAATAGTCGTAATCGTCATCGCGGGATGCTTTACCATTGATCATGGTATGTGTTTTTAGAGGAAACTCATTAGCACGCTTAAACGTATCGTTATTTTCAATCTCATTAAAAAAATCAATTGCTGCAAACGCTGGCGTGGATAGGCCAGCTACCATAGTAAGCCCCAAAATACCTGCTATGATCTGTTTTTTCATCAATTAATAACCTCCCAGAATAGTTTGAAGCGCAAAGAATCTGAGGTGTCGTTCTACCTATCATTTTACGATTCAAATATGCTGCCCACTAGGGTAGCGATATGACATGATTCACTGAATAAATTTACTTTTTTATGAAATGAGTAGACTCAAACAAAACAAAGAATATGTAAACCCGAAGCTCGTCATGAGACGAAATCGACCGGCAAATGCCGAGCTCCGGATCCATCAAGTTATATCAATGCAATAGCGAGTAATGTGAATAAGCTTAAGGTTATGATATCGTTATTAACGAAAGGAAAAAAGCCTGACGTTCTTACAGCTCCATAATTCGCTTCGGGACGCAAATAGACATTTTGATAATCTACCTTAACAACCGTCCCTCGGTATTCTTGGCGGTCCATTGTCAGGATACGAACTTTTTTGTTCATACAGTACAAGCAATTCTGATAGGCTTCCAATTTTGTTCCCCTCCTCCCTATTCACCATATGACACAAATCCAGTTGGGACACGGCGAATATACATCGTAGCGAGGGGATTTTGTCTGCCTAGCAGCCTCTCCTTACCATTTTCAATCTATGAACAAAGTCATTGCCCCTTCATTTTCTTCTTAAGCTCATCACAGCGATAACAAAAATGAAGACTGATGACGTATTGCGGCGCTATTCGTAAGTATGTCATCCAATCAAGTGAACATTCCCTAGTATTTCAACAGATCTAATGCTATAATTTAGGTGTTTTACATCAATTGATTAACTTTTAAATGGGAAGGAGTGAGTACCTGATGAAAAAGAGATCTTTGAGAAGCCTATCCTCCGGTATCGGGTATTCTACTGCTGTTTTCTTCTAGAATTCATAAGGACGGGATACGTCTGTCCATTTTGAAGGAAATGAACGAAAACCATTTAAAAGGAGATATTAGTAATGACACAAACCAATCCTATCGTTTCCAGATATAATCCTGAATCAATTGCCAAGCCGGTTGGACACTACAGCCATGTAACCAAAATTAGCAGAGATGCGGAGCTGTATGTTTTTTCTGGTCAAATTGGAATCGATCCAAACAATCACATTCCCACTGACTTCAACGAACAAGTAACGAACACGATGAGCAACATTGTTGCCCTCCTTGCTTCTCAGAAGCTGACGCCTGATCATGTCGTGAAAGTGAATATTTGGGCGACGGAAGAAATCGACTGGGATCATTTCGATGCGGAGTGGAATCACGTATTCGGCGCTCCCTCTCCTTCCATGACGATTGCCTATGTTGCTGGATTAGGTCTTCCTGAATTGAAAATTGAATTGGATGTATGGGCCGCAGGCTAATAGATGGCTCACATCATGTTGATATGAAAGTATGAAAGTCCCCCTCATTGAGGGGGGCTTTCTTTTGATAAGGCTGGATAGTTCTCGTAGAGATTTTGCCTTCTATATAATTACCCTCGCGCTCATGGGGATTACAGGGGATGCCAAATGGATCACGAGCCTTATCCGCCATTCTACTTGGTTTGATTTATTAGCAAACCGGATTCGTAGCCCTTTACAACAGCACCAATGCGCGTCTTAACTCCAAGCTTATCAATAATAGATGCAATGTGATATTCAACGGTTCGCTTGCTCATCGTTAGAATAACAGCGATCTCTTGATTGCTCTTTTCTTGAGCAATTAGTTTAAGCACTTCCCTCTCCATAGCGGACAATTGATCTTGCTTTAGACCGCTTAGAACTTTCTCCGGTATTAGGATATGGCCTAATACACTTTGCCTAATCGCATTAATGATTTCCTGGTAAGTGGCCTGTTTGGATAAATAAGCATGGACTCCAATATCATACGCTTTTTGGTAGAATTCCTCATAAGTGTAGCCGGACAACATAATAATTTTCATAGCTAGCCCGAATTTCTCCTTGCATAGCTTTGCCACTTCAAAGCCATCCATATGCGGCATTGAAATATCCATAACGAATACATCTGGCTTTACATGATCCAGCTCTTGAACACCCTCGCGTGGATCCGTGAAAGTTCCGATTACATGAATATCATTCTCTTCGTTTATTCGGTTTTTCAATCCTTCCATGACTAAAGGATGGTCATCCAGCAGTATCACTTTAATTTTATCCAACATGGCAATGATCCTCCATTACTGGCACACAAATATGAACATCTACGCCTGTCCCTATTGAAGAATGAATATTCATTACACCGCCCAAATAAGTGACCTGATGATGAATGGATACAAGACCAAAGTGACGTTGATCAGAGTTATGTCGGCCCAGTTCCGCGACGTCAAATCCTGCTCCATTATCCTGCACCCTACATTGAAGTACACGCCCAGTATTCCAAATCGCTAAGACTACCTTTGAAGCATTGGCATGTTTGACTGCGTTCGTAAGCAATTCCCGGATGATTCTAAAAATATTGGTTTTCACTAACGGTTGCAGAACCAGATCGGGCGAAAGCTTGTATTGAAATTCGATTTCAAGCTCCGCTCTCTCCTTCGTTGAACGAATCAGCCATTGTACAGCGTCCTTTAAATCGGTTTTATCAACAATATGCGGATGAAGGCGGTCACATAACAGGCGAATCTCACTCTGTGAGTCATAGATACAATGAAGCCAGAGCTTCACTTTCTGTTTATTGATCACTTTGGAATCATACAGCTCTTCTAAATCACGGGAAAGAAAAATAAGGTTTTGCAAGATTTGATCATGTAAAATGTAAGAGGTCTGTATTCGCTCAAATTCCTGTGCCTCCAATATTACATAATTCATCTTGTTGTTAGGATTGGCTGCCTCTTTGGTATCATTACCATCTTGAACTTTTGCCGATAGATAGTTTTTTTGCATGTTGGAGAGTAATTGGGCATTCCTTAACAGTCGAAACACTTCCATATGTATTTTTTCTAAAAACTGAAGTTCCTCTGCCGAGAAAAACGTATCATTGCTCTTATGCCCAAGGCATAAATAATCCTTCTCCCCTACACGTAGCACTTCACTAAAATGATATTTTTGCCTTACATCCAGCTCGCTACAATCCTCCATGATTAACTGTTCTTCCAGCTCTTCGAAAACACCTACGCAATAGGCATGTTGTTGAACGCCGTCTCTCCATATAACACAGATGCCTTCTACGTCGATTACTTCTTGGATCATCTCCACCAGCATCATCATTAAATCACGGTTATTCTTCTTCTCCGTAAGTTGAATCGAGAGTTTAAGTTTTTCTTTCTCTAGCCATAGCTTTCTACCGTTCACTTTGTCGTTAGCCCATTTCAAAGCCCACTGATAACTTCCTGTGTAGGCGAATAAGAAAAAAATATAAATCATAGGTGACCACTTAAATGAAATCGAGCATAAATAAACAAAGAACAGTCCGGCAACAAACAACGTATGGATAGATAGCCGGGAAATATAAAGTTGCATATCTACCATTCTCTGTTTAATCAAAATGTACATAATCGTGGAGGAGAAAGGGATAAGCCCAATCATCGCATATTCTGGTGCTAACATGTACCGTGATCCCACTACATTCGGGATCGCATATAAAAATAAAAAGGGGAGAAAGCTGAGAGAAATTCCAGTGACAAGGATCAACAAATAGTTCTTTCTTATTCGATCAAAACGACTCCAATGAAGTCTCCCCAAAACTAATATAATCCCAATAACAATCATAAATTGAATAAGTGTAATATCCCTGATCCAATCGGGAATTCTGCCAATCGTGATGGTGAATGAGGCATAGAGGGTAAAAACAACGAGCACAGCTTTAGCGCAGGTAAATAAACTTTGCACCACAGGTCTTACCTTTGTAAAAATCAATTGAAGGAACATGTCGAGCATCATGTAAGGAATCCAGATCGAGCATGCGGCCAAGATTACATTCGCTATAATCAATTCAGTCGCATAAATCGTCAAAATGATGAACGCCAACACAATATTCATTTTGAAAAAATCGCGTATCAGATGTGATTCAGGCTTCCTGAAGTAAGTAAAGCTTCCGATTCCGACGAGTATCAATTCAACTCCAATCGCAAAGATCTGTTTAAAAAAATCCCGCTGATCCACCTTGCCTTGTATTTCTGTGCCGTGATGGAGGATCGTATACGTCTTCACTTGTTTCATATCGATAATCTTGCTATGTGGCCAATCGGTTAATCTCTTTCCATCCAAGGCTATGAGCTCGTCGCCTGGTTCGATTCCTATTTCTTCTGCTTTCCCGCCAGGATCAATCCCTGTCACGAACCATTTTTCATTCTTATTCTCCAATTTAACGCCTATATATGGGTATTCAAAAGACTGCCAATGAATATAGAATGCAGCGAATAAAAAAAGAAACAAAGATAGATATACGAAATACTGATGTTTGCCCTTTACATTTTTCATTACATTCACCTTGGTTGACATTTAATATTAGTAATATTAGTCGTGTAGCATAGATTCTTTACTCATTTTACACTCCAACTAGTTTAAAAGTAATGATACCCCAAATCGTATTCACAAAAAGATGAAGCAAAATGGCACCATAAATATTTTTCCGGAGTTTGACTAATATCTCTTCGGGAATAAATATGGATAGAGGAATGAACGCCCAGTTCTGCGGTGCTTGCCACATATGATAAATTTGAAATAACACTGCAATAATTAACCAATCAAACTTAAGCGAGCCCACTTTTCTGAGCAAGTAACCACGAAAATAGATTTCTTCTCCTACAAAATTCCCGAACACCCCAATCACCAACAAGTACCACGGGAAATCATAATAACCTTGCTGCCAAATATGCCACTCTCCCATGTGGAAATACGGGAGGCTATTTAAATATTCATGCAAAGGCGGAAAAATGAACCTCATATAGGGAAGGGAGATCAACGTAAATAGAATCACAATTACTGGAAACACAATAATAAGCCCTTTTAGATCCAGTCTTGTAAAGCCTAAATATCGAAGGGATTCTTTAAAGGAAAGCTTATCAGCATATCGTAACATTGCAAATGGAAAAAATACATGCCAGACCGATGCCATAATAGCCAAGATGAAAAACTGCGTGTTGTGACTAGATAAACCCGTCAATTCCATAAACGGCTCACGAAAAAAATAGATAAGAATATAAGTCAGTACCCCTGGAATGAGAGCAAGCATTAAATAGAATGTAATTTGCTTCTTCCCTTTTGCTTCATATTTTCGCAGAAAATCAACATAGTCTGGATCCTGTAAATTAAAGAAGTTTTTCAGCCTCTCATAAAATACAGCCATCTGTATTCACTCCAATCTATTGAACTTCAATGCTTTTTAAAAATATCATGAAGCCATAGATTGGCGAATCTGTATGTAGCGCATGATTTGCATGCAACGACGCAAATATTTTTGCGTGCTCTCGCAAAAAAAGAGGCTCCTTTCTTATATTCTATTCAACTTCATGTCAGGGAGCGAAATGGAAATAAAAAAGATACTGCCCCGCTTTTGCGTCAGGCAGCATCCATCTTGTAGGCGAATTTTTAGGTGATTTGTAGATATGAAAGGTCGGCAATTATAGTATTACGGTCGCTTCACCATACCGCGCCTCGAATAGGCTGCCTCATTTCCGGTTAATCACGGAAGTCAGCTTCTTCCGCTACACGCAGATGAGGAATGCAAGTATTCATCGCACACCTCCTCCTTACACTACTTGCGTCTTCAGGGTACGATTCCACACGACCTGCGTTCCGTTCTTGATTACACCGAATGTATGATTAATGCCGAAATGATATGGCAAGTAAGCTAGGTTAGGCGCATCAAAAATGGTCAAGTCCGCCCGCTTGCCGACTTCGATAGAGCCGATGTCTGCTGCGCGTCCGATCGCAGCAGCTGCATTCAACGTGCATGCTGTCAGAATCTCTTCAGGCTGCATTTTCAGATTCAAGGATGCCAGCATGATGATGAGCTGGATCGATTCCGTCGGGCATGATCCCGGATTGTAGTCGGTCGAGAGAGCGACAGGCAGCCGGAACTTGTCGATCATATCGCGGGCGCGGGCATGCTGGGACAGACCAAGATTGAAGGTCGTTCCCGGAAGCAAGACCGGAATCACGTTACCTGCGGCCAGACTGGACAATCCTTGATCAGTCGTCATCACCAAATGCTCGGCTGAGATCGCTCCTACCTCTTGGGCCAACTCAGAACCGCCTAAGGCTACAATTTCATCCGCATGAATTTTCGGAATGAGCCCATGGTGTCTGCCCTCCATCAAGATAACGCGGGATTGCTCCACGTCAAATACGCCTTCTTCGCAGAAGATGTCGCAAAATTCCGCTAACCCTTCTGCTGCAACGGCCGGAAGCATTTTCTCAATAATCACGGCCACGAATTCCTCAGTCCGTCCTTTATACTCTTCGGGTACAGCGTGTGCACCCATAAAGGTAGAGACGATGTCCACCGGATGCGTATTATGAAGTCGACGCGAGACACGCAACTGCTTCAGCTCTGTCTCCAGATTCAGGCCATAGCCGCTCTTCGCCTCTATCGTCGTCACCCCTTGGAGCAGCATTTCATTTAGGCTTCGATAAGCCTTGTCGTATAGCTCTTGCTCGCTCCATTGCCGAGTCGATTTGACCGTGCTTAGAATTCCGCCGCCCTTCGCCAGGATGTCTAGATACGGCACGCCCGAACGCTTCATTGCTAGCTCGTGCTCACGGGATCCGCCATGAACGAGGTGCGTATGCGGATCGACTAACCCGGGAGTCACGATGCGGCCACCGACATCAATCGTCTCGCGAATAGCTGCTCCTGCCAAGGCAGCCATCACTTCATCCTTATGTCCTACCAATACGATCTTTCCTTTATTTATGGCGACAGCTGCATCCTTAATTTCCCGAATCTGTCCCATCTCATCCCCATATCTGGGTCCATTACCTTCGGGGGTGTATAAGCATCCGATACCTGTTAGAAGCAAATCAATCTGTTCCAATGTAAGAAACCTCCCTCGTTGCGTATTTAGGTAGGTAATATTCCGTTGGTACTTCGCCGTACTATCGGCAATTTCCCGTGCTGTCAGGACTGCGGGCATTGCAATGTTGATTCCGTGCTCTGCTCTCAGGACTGCTGACGCATTGGAATACAGATTCCATGCTGCTCCGCGGTCGCAACCGCTTCGTCATATCCTGCGTCTACGTGACGGATGACTCCCATCCCCGGATCGGTCGTCAAGACGCAGCGCAGCCGTTCCGCAGCTTCATCCGTGCCGTCGGCAACGACGACCATTCCGGCGTGCAAGGAATATCCCATGCCAACGCCGCCACCGTGATGGACAGATACCCAAGAGGCCCCTGCCGATGTATTAATAAGTGCATTCAAGATTGCCCAGTCTCCTACAGCGTCGGAGCCATCCTTCATTGCCTCCGTCTCGCGGTTCGGGGAAGCAACGGAGCCGCAGTCGAGATGATCACGGCCAATAACGATCGGAGCGCTTAGCTCGCCTGACTTCACCATCTCATTAATCGCTAAGCCGAACTTGGCGCGATCTCCATATCCGAGCCAGCAAATACGGGCCGGTAGACCTTGGAAGGACACCCTCTCTTGGGCCATCGTAATCCAGCGGCGCAAATGATCATTATCCGGGAACAGCTTCAATACGAGTTCATCTGTCTTGCGAATATCTTCTGGATCGCCCGATAAGGCAGCCCAGCGGAATGGCCCTTTGCCCTCGCAGAAGAGCGGACGAATATAAGCCGGAACAAAGCCTGGAAATGCGAACGCATCTTGTACACCTTGATCGAATGCCACTTGGCGAATGTTGTTGCCGTAATCGAACACAACAGATCCGAGCTTCTGCAAGTCCAACATCGCCTGCACGTGAACCGCCATACTGGCCTTCGCCAGCTCGATATAATGCTTCGGATCACGGACGCGAAGAGCAGCCGCATCCTCTAAGCTGTAACCAGCTGGGATGTAACCGTTGAGCGGATCATGAGCAGAAGTCTGATCGGTTACGAAGTCAGGCTTGATGCCGCGGCGCACAAATTCAGGGAACAGCTCTGCTGCATTGCCAAGCAATCCGATCGATAACGGCCTCTTCTCATTGATTGCTTGAAGTGCGAGTTCCAATGCTTCGTCTAAGGTCTCGGTCAATACATCACAGTAACGCGTTTCAATTCGGCGTTCAATCCGAGAACGATCTGCCTCGACTGCAATCACGACGCCATCATTCATCGTCACAGCAAGAGGCTGGGCACCACCCATGCCGCCAAGACCGGCCGTTAATGTAAGCGTGCCGCGAAGCGACCCTCCTGCATGCTGACGAGCAGCTTCAGCGAACGTTTCATATGTGCCTTGGAGAATGCCTTGCGTCCCAATATAAATCCAGCTTCCCGCAGTCATCTGGCCATACATCATCAGCCCTTTGCGTTCGAGCTCGCGGAAGTGATCCCAGTTCGCCCAATTCGGTACGAGCACAGAGTTCGACAAGAGTACGCGGGGTGCCCGCTCGTGTGTGCGGAATACGCCGACCGGCTTGCCGGATTGAATAAGCAGCGTCTCATCGCTCTCCAGCCGCTGCAGTTCACGGACAATGGCCTCGTAGGAAGGCCAGTTGCGTGCCGCCTTGCCAATCCCGCCATAGACCACCAAGTCTTCCGGTCGTTCCGCCACTTCTGGATCCAAATTGTTCATCAGCATGCGCATGGCTGCTTCCTGAACCCACCCCTTGCATGTTAACTCGTTACCGCGCGGTGCACGAATGCTTCTCTTTACCTGATTCATCTTGTTACGCCTCCTTTTCATATGAAACCTGATGTTCTCTTCTTGAAGTCGACTTAATATAATCGGCCTGCTACTTCCTCTACGGCATGAAGGAACTCCCCTCTGCTAAGCGCAGATGCAACGGCTTCAATCTCCTTGCTTAAAGAGCGATCCGTCGTTACCGGCGGTACAAGCTTGCGCACCAAGTCGAAGAGCGCACGCGTCGAAGGAGCCAGCTTCTCTGCGCCTCGGAACTCGGCGGCTTCTGCCGCACAGATCAGCTCAATGGCCAGCACCTTGGACACATTGTCTACCACTTGTGCCGCATGGCGGGCAGACGTCGTGCCCATCGATACATGATCCTCCTGATTGGCGGAGGAAGGGATCGAGTCGACGCTCGCCGGATGAGCCAGTACTTTGTTCTCCGAGACGAGCGATGCGCTCACGTACTGCGGAATCATCATGCCGGACGCCATACCAGGCTGATGGCTAAGGAATGCAGGCAGCCCGCCAGACAATGCCGGATTGACAAGCCGCTCCGTGCGCCGCTCCGCTATGTTGGCTAGCTCGCTCATCCCTATTTTCAAGAAATCCATTGCAAACGCCATCGGCTGTCCATGGAAATTCCCGCCTGAGATGACTGTGCCCTGTTCCAAAAACAAGAGCGGATTATCGGTCGCTGCGTTCATCTCCACATTCAACTTATCCTCCACATAAGCAAGCACCTGTCGCGATGCGCCATGAACCTGAGGCAAGCAGCGCAGAGAATAGGCATCCTGCACACGAATGTCGCCTTGCTTCGTCGTCAACTGACTGCCGCTCAGCAGTGTTCTTAGATTGGCAGCGACGCCAATCTGCTCTGGATAAGGCCGGACGCGCTGAAGCTCATCCGCGAACGCATCCGTAATCCCATGCAAGCACTCCACCGTCAGAGCCGCGATCGCATCCGCCGTCTTGGCAAGCCGCAGGGCATGCACATAAGTCAGTGCACCGATTGCTGTCATAATCTGTGTGCCATTGATGAGCGACAGTCCTTCCTTGGCCTGCAGCTGCACGGGCTTCAGACCTGCCGATGCCAATGCATCATGACCGGACATGCGCGTTCCATGATAGACAGCTTCCCCTTCACCCATAAGAACCAGCGCCAAGTGCGACAATGGGGCCAAATCTCCGCTCGCGCCAAGTGATCCCTGCTCAGGGATCACCGGATGAACGCCCCGGTTGAGGCAATCGATGAGCAATTGAAGCGTTTCCAGACGAATGCCGGAGAATCCCTTCGCGAGGGCGTTCGCCCGCAGCAGCATGATCGTACGCACCGCTGCCTCTGGCAAGGAAGAACCAACGGCACAGGCATGACTCCGAATTAAGTTGGCTTGCAATTCTGCCGAATCCTCCGGCGAAATCATGACATCGCTGAATTTGCCGAATCCAGTAGTCACCCCATATACCACTTTATTCGCATCCACAAATTCCTCGACCATTTCACGGCATCGCATGACGCGCTGTACGGCGTCGGAGGCGAGAACCACTGGAGCGTAATCATAGGCAATCGCAGTCAGTTGACCTAGTGCCAATTGTCCTCCGTCCAGCGTGATTGGCCCCGTATGCTCTTCTTGTTGCAAATGTTTAACTGCCACAACCATTCCTCTCCTTTCTTGCTTTACCAAAAGAAAGAGGCTGTGCGGAAGTTGTTAGCTTCCACACAGCCTCTTGTTCAAAAGGGCCGACCTATGAAATTGCTCATCCCAGTAACAATGATGAACGCGCATCACTATGCATCGCCCTTTCATTTGAATTAGATAGGCAAATATATCCATTTCATTTACTATTACATGTGTATTCATTTCTGTCAAGTATGGTGCATCAGCAGACTGACGGATTAAGCGCCTTGGCCATCGCATCCACATAGCTCTGACTTGCGCGCCGGCTCACTTCCGCGTCGGGGACGAACACTTCGAAGCCATGATAGCTTCCAGGATACAGATGGAACTCAACATCTACCCCCGCTTCCGCAAGTCGAGTCACATAATCGATCGTCTCATCTCGGAACAGATCGAGCTGGCCAATACACGTATAGGTCGGCGGCAGCCCCGCCAAACTTTCTGCGCTCGACGGCACCGCATATGGGGATACTTCGCGAGTGTCGCTAGCATCTCCCAAGTACATGCTCCAGGCTGCTACGTTATTCGTCCGGTTCCAGGTTGCGTTGTCGGCCATAACTTCATAGCTTGATGCCGACTTATTTCGGTTGTCGAGCATCGGATACAGCGGCATTTGGAAGATAAGGGCCGGACCGCCTTTGTCGCGAGCCATTAAGGCAAGCGCTGCGGTTAGACCGCCGCCTCCACTCGCACCAGCTATCGCGACTCGATCTACATCAATGCCTAACGATTCGGCTTCATTCGTCATCCATATCAGGCCGGCGTAACAATCATCGATTGCAGCTGGGTAGGATGCTCGGGAGCAAGTCGGTAATCGACCGATACAACGATGCAATTCGCTGCCTGCACGAAGCGTTCGCACAAGTTATCGTCCATATCCGGATGCCCCATTACATAGCCTCCTCCATGAATCCACAGCATGGCCGGAAGCTTGGCGCCCGTTCGCGAGGCAGGCTCGTATACCTTGGCCAACATCTCGCCTGCTGCCCCCGGAATCATCTGGCTTGTCGTATGTACATGCTCTGACTTCTCAATCGGAGGATTTGACAACAAGCTTCTGCTCCACGCTAATTTCTCCTCTAGTTGAAAACCTGGAAACTGTGCTAATGCCGCTCTTAATTCCGGCGATACCCGACTTTCAAAATTCATGTAAGTTCCTCCAATACCGAGATGTAGTTTCGAAGCACTTGTTCTATTATCTATAACAACTCTGCATTACGCTTGAATTCCCGCTTCAGCTTCCCACTTGCTAATTTCCTCCCGAACTCGTGGCGCAACCTCCGTCCCTAACAGCTCAATCGCTCTCATTACTTGGTCATGCGGCATCGTGCTTAAGGGCACATACATCATAAAGCGTGTAATGCCTACCTGCTTGCGAAGGTGTATGATCTTGTGAGCAACCGTGTCCGGATCGCCAACATACAGCGCTCCTTCAAAGCTGCGGGCGGCGTCGAAGCTGGAACGGTCATAATACGCCCAGCCCCGCTCCTTGCCGAGTTTATTCATGCCTGCCTGGGTAGATGGGAAAAACATATCAGCTGCTGCTTCCGTATCCTCTGCAACAAATCCTATCGAATGTGAACCGACCTGGAGCCGCGATTCATCATGGCCAGCATGCGCGGCTGCCTTCTTATACAGCTGCACAAGCGGTGCAAAGTTCATCGGACTCCCGCCAATGATCGCCAGCATCAGCGGCAGTCCTAGCAGACCTGCACGGATAGCGGACTCCTGATTCCCCCCGCTCCCAATCCATACCGGCAATGGATCTTGAACCGAACGCGGATACACGCCCTGATTGCGAATCGCTGGCCGATGACGCCCTGACCAGGTAACCCTCTCAGACTCTCTTATGTGGAGAAGCAATTCCAAATGTTCTTCAAATAACTCATCATAATCGTTCAAATCATAGCCGAACAGGGGAAAAGATTCGACAAAGGAACCCCGGCCCGCCATAATTTCAGCACGTCCATTCGAAATCCCATCAAGCGCAGCAAAATCCTGATATACGCGCACTGGATCTGCTGAAGAAAGTACCGTCACCGCACTCGTCAGCCGAATGCGCGACGTCCGTGATGCAGCCGCTGCCAACACGATTGCAGGTGAAGATGCCGCATAGTCCTCGCGATGATGCTCCCCTATGCCGAACACATCAAGTCCCACCTGATCAGCAAGCACAATTTCCTCTACGACTTCGCGCAATCGCTGTGCGTGACTGATCACTTCACCAGTCTGAATATCCGGCTTTGTCTCTACAAACGAAGTAATACCAATCTCCACGGACAATCTCTCCTTATCGTATCGTTCATAGCATATCGAGTAGAGTAGGCTTGAAAACATTTATTTAACGTCGTATATATATCTTCATTTCGAGTGATTATTCAATTCTGTTGAGTGAGGTGATAAGCAATCCGATTCATGATGCTGAATCTGTAGATCATAGGACGCCAGCTTACCTTCATGCAGCAGCACCAACGCGTCTGGTTATTGTCCAAAAAAGGAGAGCTGCTGCACTGACAGAGGCTCCGAGCAAGCATACGCCTCCCCAGCCATAATGTGCATAGACATGGGTTGAAGCAATTGAGCCGCTTGCACTGCCGATCGAATAGAACACCATGTATCCGGCAGTTAGTCGACTGCGCGCCTCCGCGCGCAAAGGAAGGATCATCGTCTGATTCGTGACGTGTACGGCTTGCACCGCCAAGTCCAGCAGAACTATGCCAATCATTAATGCGAATAAGGACTGCTCCGTATAGCGGATGAACAACCATGAGAGCAGCAGTAGAACCAGAGAAAAGCCCGTCGTTCTCTGTCCATAGCCTCGATCAGCCAGCTTCCCCGCTCGTGCTGCCGCTAAAGCTCCGGCAACACCCGCTAGTCCAAACGCCCCGATAGCACTGTGTGAAAGCGATAGCGGCGGCGCACTAAGTGGCAGTACGAGTGAAGTCCACAAAATGCTGAAATCAGCAAAAATCAGCAGCGCCAGGACAGAGCGGATACGCAGCATCCGTTCTTGTACAAACAACGTAATCACGGATCCGAGCAGCTGAGGATAGGACAGTGACCTGACCTCACGCTCAATATGGGGCAGCACTCTAGCAAACATACAAACGATAAGCAGCAGCAGCGCAGCGGAGACTAGATATACGGCACGCCAACCTGCAAGATCCGTTACAATACCAGCAATGGACCTTGCAAGCAGAATGCCGATGACAATTCCGCTTGTGACAATGCCAACGACGCGTCCTCGTTCAGCGGGAGCAGCCATCGTTGCCGCAAGCGCCACAAGCGTCTGCGTCACTACGGCAAGCAGTCCCACCAATGCCATGCCAACAAATAGAACGGTGCTGGTAGGAGCCGTTCCCACGATAACGAGAGCGACCATGGACAATAACATCTGTCCGATAATTAACCGGCGCTGGTTCAACATATCCCCAAGCGGTACCAGCAGAAGCAATCCCAGCCCATAAAAGATCTGAGTGATCGTAATCACGATGCCAATGAGCGAATGCTCAATACCAAACTCAACCGACAGCTGATCGAGCAGTGGCTGGGCGAAGTAGATATTGGCGACAGACATGCCGCAAGCAGCCGCAAACAGCAGGATCACATAACGAGACATCGTCGTGTGCTGATCAGAATCAGACGTAAGCTGTGTTGCGGAATTCCCCTTGGCATGGGCATGAATCTCTGCCTTTTCTAGAACCTCCTCCATGTTGGACACACTTTACCTCCATTCGCTTAACTTAGTGATTATTATATTGTACCGATCGGTATGTTATAATTCCCAGTAAATATAGCTCACGCCAACTCTTATTGTCAACAAGTATATTTGACTTCATTAGCGTCTGCTGAAATGTCCATCCTCTCTCAATTAGGATAGTCCGACCTATATTTGACAAAGAGAACAGCTAATCATAAAATAATAGTATACTGGTCAGTACGTAAAAAAGAGAGGTATGTATTGTGGCAAGAACTCGTGAATTTGACGAAGGTAAAGTATTAGATGCGGCCATGCAGCTATTTTGGGAGAAGGGATATGAGGCTACCTCGTTAAGCGATCTAACCTCCAGAATGGGTATTCAGCGCCCTAGCATATACGCTGCCTTTGGAGACAAAAAAGAATTGTTCGAAACTGCGCTGCGCAAATACATGATGTCCCGGGCTTCTGAGACACGCGACAAGCTTCAAAGCCACTCTTCTGTCAAAGAAGCTTTTGCTGCGTTTTTTGCAGATGTGGTTGCTGAGGAATATGCAGGTGATTGCAGTCGGGGTTGTTTTTGCATTAATACCATGGTCGAACTTGCACCTCATGATGAGAAATTCGAAATTCTAACAAGAGAACATCAAATGTACTTGTCTGTCATTTTTCAAGAAACGATAGAGCGCGGGATTCAATTAGGCGAGCTCGATGCTCATATAGAAGCGAAGGCTCTGTCCCAAGCGCTCATCATCTCGCTAATTGGACTGACTGTTATGTTGAAGTCTCGTCCACAGCAATCATTTATTGATAATGCGATCAGAACGACGCTTGCGTTGCTGAAATAATGTAATGTAGGTCGTCTAGGAAATGAAAAAGCAGCAGTCTAGTACCCAAATAAAGTACTAGACTGCTGCTTTCTATTTTCAGCTGCTGAATTATCTCTCTGTTCTAATCCTTGCCTGTCTGTATCCAGACCTGATAGACGTATTACGATTTATAAATTCGGCTCCTGCTGTGAGAACTGTTGAAGCATTCCTCTTATCTGTTCTACCAATAGGGCCGGCGCTTTATGGGGCGAACCTGCATCAAACGGAGGCTGAGGGTCATATTCCAAGATCAACTGCACTCCTTTGCTCATCTCTTCACCCATTTCCCAGGCTACCAATTGGAGTGCCATGTCGATACCGGAAGAGATGCCGGCCGCTGTGACGATTTTGCCATGGCGAACCACTCTCTCATCTGTTGGAATGGCTCCAAGCGAACGAAGCAGTTCGAAGGATCCCCAATGACTTGTTGCCTTGGCACCATTCAACAAGCCAGCAGCACTCAAAATCAAAGATCCGTTGCACACCGATGTCGTCCAAGTCGTGGTCGCATGCAATTGGCGTATCCAATTCAACGTCGCTTCATCATTCATCGGAGCTTTATAGTTTGGCGGGCTGCAGCCAGGCACGACAAGAATATCAGCTGAAGTAATCTCCGAAAAGCTGTAATCGGCATGCATATAGCCCATTTTCGAATCTAATTTGATCAACCCTTTTTCTTTGGCGACAAACTTCACTTTGCATTTCATTGTAGCCGCAAATACTTCATAGGGCCCAATTGCGTCTAAGGCTGTGATTCCATCGTATAGCATGATTGCGATTTCCATCCAAGACCTCTCCCTTACGCATGGTGTTTGATTCGTATTCACACACAGTATACCATACCCCCCTATAGTATATTGGTGTCGATACTGTGAAACCATTGCTGGGTATAATGGAAAATAGCGTGTACATGCTCTATGCACCTGCGGCTCTCAATCAGCAATAAATTGCTATCTACAATAATGCACTCACCTCTAATAGTTCTTACCTAAATCTGCAGCATTCGATCCAGCGCCTTAACAGCATCGACCTTGATCGATTCTGGCACCGTAATGATGCCTACCGGCTTGCCTTGGTCAATCTGCTCCAATGACCAGAGCAAATGAGGCAGGTCGATCCGATTCATCGTTAAGCACGGGCACATATTCGGATTGAGCGATTCAATCTGCTTATCCGGGTGAGTATGGATGATGCGGTTCACGAGATTCATTTCCGTTCCGACGGCCCATTTCGTTCCGGGTTCCGCGGCATTGATCGTATCAATGATATACTTCGTGGATCCTGCATAATCCGATAACGCAACGACTTCACGCGAGCATTCAGGATGAACGATAATCTGAATCTCTGGATCTCGCTCCCGAACACTGCGAATATTGTCTACCGTGAACTTCTCATGTACTGAACAATGCCCCTTCCACAAGATAACCTGAATGCCTTGCACATCCTCACGATCTGTCACCAGCTCGCCCAGCTCCGGATCCCACAACGCCATGTCGCGCAGCGGAATGCCCAGATCATAAGCCGTGTTCCGTCCAAGATGCTGATCCGGCAGGAAGAGAATTCGCTCCTTCTGCTTGAACGCCCATGCCAATACTTCCTTCGCGTTAGATGAGGTTACCGTCGCGCCAGCATGTCGGCCAACGAAGGCTTTAATCTCAGCCGATGAATTGACATAGGTTAACGGAATAATGGTGTCTCCATACAATGCCTGCAGACGTTCCCACGCCACCTCGGTCTGCTGCATATTGGCCATATCCGCCATCGAACAGCCAGCACGCATATCTGGGAGCACAACGACTTGACTCGGAGATGACAGCATGTCAGCCGTCTCCGCCATGAAGTGAACACCGCAAAAGACAATAAACTCCGCATCTGTAATTCGCTGAGCAAGCTGCAGCGAATCCCCAGTAATGTCAGCAAACTGAATGACCTCATCCTTCTGATAATGGTGGCCGGGAATCAACAATCTCGAGCCGAACCGCTGCTTGATATCACGCACCCGCTGCTCCATCTCTTCCACACTCAGCCGCTTATAGTGCTCAGGCATCATGCCATGTTCGCCTCTCATCACTTCCAATATGGACATCGTCTCTCTCCCCCTCTGTTCCTTAACGAAGTTCTACATCCATGCTAATGTCTAGACTGTGTACCGAATGAGTCAAAAATCCGAGCGATATATAATCTACACCTGTTCCCCGATACTGGTGAAGCGTGTTGAACGTAATGCCCCCTGATGCCTCAGTTATGATGCTTTCTGGTGTTAATGATGCGAAGTGCTTCACTTCTTCCGGTGAGCGGTTATCGAACATAATGACATCTGCCTGCGCGGCAATGGCCTCCAACAGCTGTGCCTCCGATTCAATCTCTACCTCAATCCGAATCATGTGGCCGGCATAAGATCTCGCTCGTCTAACCGCCTCTGTGATCGAGCCGCAAGCCGCAATATGATTGTCCTTGATCATAATGCCGTCATATAGACCGAAGCGATGATTATAGCCGCCGCCTACACGCACCGCATACTTGTCGAGCATGCGCAGACCCGGCATCGTCTTGCGCGTATCACAAATTCGAGTATGCTCGTCATCGAGCAGCCGAATCGCTTGTCGCGTCTGAGTCGCAATCGCAGACATGCGCTGCAGCAAGTTCAGGACAACGCGCTCTCCAGTCAGCATTGCTCCCGCAGGTCCCTGTAAGACGGCTATTGGTTCTCCCTTAGATAGAGAGTCCCCATCTCGCTTCTGCAAGGAAATCTGAATCCCCTCTGACATCAGCCGAAAGCCCTCTGTAATGACATCCGTCCCTGCAAGCAATCCAGCAGCCTTACTTTTAATAATCGCTTCGCACTGTTCGCCGTCAAATAGAAATGACGATGTCTGATCCCCGCTTCCGATATCCTCCGCATAGAAGGATTCCAGCAGCCGTCTTAACTGAAAACGTTCCATGATGGCACAATCCTTTCGTTACGCACAATTTGAGTTCCTGTCAGGGAATGGACAATTTGTCTACTTCCCCAATTATGATAATCACGATTCGGACAATCGCTCCGGTAATGAGCCCCGCGGCTCTCCTCCCGCAGCAGAGCAGACTCGGTAACAAGTTGTGCCAGCTGCCACAAATTCGCAAGCTCCAACTGTTCCCTTGTGATTTTTTGCACTTTCAAGGCCTGTGTCGGCATCTCCATTAACCACTGCTTCATGCCCTGCAATTGTTCCCGATTCCGTTCAATTGCTGCTGCCGCCGTCATTCTACGCTGAAGCTCAGCAAGCGACGTCTGCGGAACCTGTATCGAAATGGAGTGCTGCACATTACCATCAACTATTTCAGCCTCGACTTCTTTAGCCATGCCTACTTCGCCAGTAATTGCTGCTTCACCCGTGAATGCTTCAGTCGCTCTGGTTCCTCTGACAACGTTTGCCTCAACCTCATCGGCCCGTGATCCCAGTTTCCCGAGTTCACTCGCACGAATTCGCATTGCCGCCCTGCGCCCTGTAACTAGGGCTTCCAGCAATGAATTGCTCGCTAGACGATTAGCTCCATGGAGTCCGTTGCAGCCAGCTTCCCCAATTGCAAATAATCCGTGAATACTGCTCTCTCCCCATTCATTAACTTGAATGCCCCCCATGAGGAAGTGCATGCCCGGTGCTACTGGAATCCGTCCCTGCTCCAGATCTACACCAGCTTCTTCACAAAGTCGTGTAATACTCGGGAAGCGACTTCGAAACTCTCCGCATGCTTGAATATCTATATACACCGCATGCCCTTGCTGCATCTCTTCATGAATTACACGAGCTACGACATCACGTGGAGCCAAATCCTTAAGTTCATGTCTGCCTTCCATAATCAGGCGGCCATGCTCGTCAATTAACACACCGCCTTCCCCGCGCACCGCTTCGGACACTAGTCCATAGCTGCGATCATCCTTCACAAGCAACGTCGGATGAAACTGCATGAATTCAAGATCCGTTAGATGCGCTCCTGCACGATAGGCCAGCATCAGCCCATCGCCGGTTGCAATCTGATGATTGCTGTGATGGCGATACAGGCCGCCACTTCCTCCTGTGGCTAACACGACATGATCAGCATGAAGCGTCTCGATCTGCCCTTCCTTGCTTCGGAGAACAACACCATTACAGTGCCCTTTCTCCACAAGAAGATCAATTACAGTAACATATTCACGGATTTGAACATGACTCGGGATCTGCTGCAGCAAATACTCCACCAGCATCCTGCCAGAGGCGTCACCGCCAGCATGAAAAATCCGATTCGCACGGTGAGCTCCCTCACGTCCCAGCATTAGCCTGCCATCGCGATCACGGTCAAAAGGAAACTGAGCCTCTACAAGCTCAAGCATAATTTCCTTGCCCTCCCGAATGACCGTCTGTACCATGTTCAGGTCGTTATGCCCCGCTCCGGCTTCAAGTGTATCTGCGATATGACTAAGCATCGTATCATCTGGCAAGTAGGAGGTAGCAATCCCCCCTTGTGCCAGAATTGAGTTGCTGTCTGACACCTTTCCTTTGGTTAATACAGTTGCGTGTATATGTGGAGGCAGCGAGGATAGTAGCGACAATGCCGCGACTCCAGAACCTACAACAATAACGGAGTGTTCTCCCTTTTCCATATCTCTTCACTTCTTTATTTCGAAAATAAGTGCAAGAACTTTACAAACAGACAATCATATAATATACATGTGTCTTTACACCTGTATTGACAGTAAATCTGATACAACATTACAATAAGCTCAGTCACTTTGCAAGCAAGGATTTTGATAAAGGTAACTCATTCCTGGATAGACATAGGAAAAGTGACTGCATGATGAGTAACAAATAACAAGAATATAAAGGGGACTTTCACCGTTGATATATTTGGATTACGCCGCTGCTGCACCTATGGATGAACAGGCGCTGCACCTACTAACCGAATTGAGCCGCGAAGCATACGGCAATAGTCACAGCCTTCATGACACAGGCGGCCGTGCAGCAAATGTGCTGGAATACTGCCGAGAGAAGCTGGCAAGTATGATAGGCGGAGTTAAGGAAGGCATATATTTTACGAGCGGAGGATCGGAGTCGAATCTATTGACGATTCAATCCATTCTCAACGGGTTGCCTGAGGGGAGAAAGCATCTTGTCACAACGGTAATGGAGCATGCCTCCATCCGTAATGCCATTCCCTATCTGGAACGGTTAGGGTACCGGGTGACGCTCATTGAGCCGAATGCGAGAGGCATCATTACGAAGGAAATTCTTGAACATGCACTTGAACCGGACACAGGCTTAGTATCCATTCAGCATGCCAATTCCGAGACAGGAATTGTGCAGCCGCTGGCAGAGCTGTCGCCTCTACTCAGAGCACGAGGCATTTTCCTGCATAGTGATATGGTTCAGACATTTGGCAAGCTCCCGATTGATATCCGCCAGTTGGGGGTGGATGCCTGCTCGTTGTCCAGCCACAAAGTGTATGGCCCCAAAGGGGTGGGAGCTTCCTACCTTCACCCACGAGTCCCTTGGCAGCCTGTCCTTCCAGGAACCCATCATGAACGCGGATTTCGCGCGGGCACAGTCAATGTTCCCGGTATTGGCGCCTTCGTGACCGCAGCCGAACATTGCGTAGAGAATCAAGCTGAGCTGTTATCACACTTCCGGCAGCTTCATACTTATTTGTTCACCCAAGCTGGGCGGCTTGGAATTCCACTCACCCCTGCTGTTAACGAACAATACGCCGAAGTTGCTCCACATATTGCCGGGTGCCTCTTTGACGGGATGGAGGGCCAATATGTTATGCTAGAATGTAATCGTAACGGAATCTGCATTTCGACCGGAACGGCCTGTGCAGCAGGTCATCAGGAGCATTCCCCCTCTCTTGCGGCTATTGGACTTCGCAAGGAGGAAGCGCTTCGGTTTATCCGCATTTCCTTCGGCAGATCCACAACTACTGAGCATCTGGACAGCCTATTAACATTGCTGGCGTCCTTGAAAGGAGCAAATCCAATTGGCGACTAACATCAAGCTGACAGGCGAAGAGCGCCGAACGAAGCTGCTGGATTGGCTGAAGTCCTCCTCTCCACTCACAGGAACCGAGTTGGCCCAACGAGCTAATGTATCACGCCAAGTAATCGTGCAAGATATGACCTTGCTAAAGGCGCGCAACGAGCCCATTCTCGCGACTAGCCAAGGATACGTATACATGGATCAAAGCACAAAAGAAAACGCCTCGTTGTTCGAGCGAGTAATTGCTGTTCAGCACGCACCCGAGCAAAGTGAGGAAGAACTGCTGCTTATCGTCGATTATGGCGTAGGCGTCAAGGATGTTATCGTGGAACACCCCATATACGGGCAAATCTCGGCACAAATCCGCGTCAATACCCGCAAAGAGGTCTATGATTTCATGAACAATATCCGCAGCAGCGGAGCAGCCTTCATCTCAGAGCTTACGAATGGAATTCATCTCCATACCTTGACCTCCCCAAGCGAAGAGCGATTGGATGAAGTATGCGAAGCGCTCAAAAAGGTCGGGTTCCTTATTACGGACTAAGCACGGGCACATTCTTACGGATAGATGTCTAATTGGCGTCTACATAGTTCCTGTGAAATGAAGAGATTCTCGATAATGGCAAATGAAAAGCGGCAGTATCAGGAATGACGAATCCTGAGCTGCCGCTTTCCGATATATACATCTTCATGACGCTGACATCACGAGCAACACGAACATCATGCTTTACTTCTACAGGTCATCAACCTGTGCAGGCCTTGTATAGAACTAGAACTCAAGATCATCCTACTCTACTGTGATACGCAGAGATACTTGTTTGCCGCCATATGAAAAGGTAAGGACAGCCTTCCCTTTACTTACTGCAGTAATCATCCCTTGATTGGCAGTCGCCTTGGCGTTCGACTTCGACTTGGCAAGTGACGTGACATCAGACGTGTTACCGCTGCTGTATACTGCCTGTACTCGATAGCTCGTCGACTGATGAGGCGCAAGCTTCGCCGTTGATGCCACAACGGTCAGCTTTTTCAACTTTGGTGTGACTTGAACCGGGATTTCAAACGTACGATCACCGTACACGCCCACAATTCTCGTCGTTCCCTCCGTAAGTCCTTTTACGCCGGAAACGGTTACTTTGGCAATTTGATCATTGCCGGACTTCCATGCTATCTTGCCAGCAAGAGACACCTTTTTGCCGCTCGATAAAGTGCCGATTACTTTAATGGGCTTCGCAGCTCCCGCTTCCACCACGAGAGATGTAGGCTGAACATCAATACTCACCAAGTTTTCCTGTAGTACAACGGGAAGAGTTACACCTTTCCCTCCATAATACAGTTTTACACTGACGCTTCCCTTTGGCTGCCCCACCGCCGTAACGACACCGCTGCCAACATCGATGCCCTGACCTGACGCTTTCGCCGTCACCTGTGAAGTTACATCTCTTGTGCTCCCGCCCGCATAGACCGCTTGAACGGAAAAAGCCGCAGACTTCCCGGGAGACAGTACCACCTTCGTAGGAGTTACAATTAGTTTTTTAATCGTAGCAGTAACGTGTACAGAAATATCAAACCTTTGTGATCCATATACGCCTGTAACGATCGTACTTCCTTCCGCCACTCCTTTAATTGTTGCGCCGCTCATTTTCACAACTTGCTCATTGCCTGACTGCCATTGCACCTTCGATCCAAGCGATACTTTTTTCCCATTGGATTCATATCCGTATACTTTAATCGACTTGGAGGAACCCGCACCTAATGTGACAGAATTAGATGGACTCACGTCATATTTCACAAACTCCTTAACGGAACCTGGCTGATTGCCGTATGTCACCGATACCGCGTCGCTCTGGGCATATAAACTTGTTGGGCATGATAAGGTCAAGATAAGCATCGAACAAACGATGAGCCACCCAATGCCAATGCGGCCTTTTCTAACTTCCAATACTGACTTCATAATTTCTCCTCTCTCAACGACTAGGTTCTCTATGTATAGCTAACGATTAGACTATGGTGGATTCAAAAAAGTTCACCTGTCCAATTATTTACTATATTATTTATTAACGGCTTATCGTGAGAAAAAGTGAACATCTCGCACGCGTATACGATTTCCTTCTCAATCCTTCGGCTAGGTTATGCAAGAATCTACTGCAAAGAAATCTTATGAAAATTACTTATTGGCACAAAAAAAGAATCCATTTTGAATAATGACAAATCAAAATGGATTCTTTGTATTGAATGTTCCGTTTATATAGTACTTAATTACTTATGAAACTTTACACGCTCTTCTAACGGTTTGAATTGCTTTTCACCTGGTGCAGCTGTTGGATTACCAAATGGCATTTGCGCAATAAGTTTCCAATTAGCAGGGATATTCCATTCTTTTTTCACTTCATCATCAATCAGTGGATTGTAATGCTGCAAAGATGCTCCCAATCCCTCTGCTTCCAATCCTGTCCACACCACTAATTGGTGCATACCCGATGCTTGGTTTGACCAAATTGGGAAGTTGTCAGCATATGCAGTAAATTGTTCTTGAAGTGATTTCACTACAGCCTCATCTTCAAAGAATAATACAGTACCATAACCTGCTTTGAAGGAATCCATTTTTTGTTGTGTTCCAGAAAAGTCTCCATCACCAACTACTTTTCTCAATGTTTCCGTTGTAATGTCCCATAATTTATTATGTGCCTCACCAGACAATACAACCAAACGCGAAGATTGTGAATTGAACGCTGACGGAGTGTGTTTCACAGCAAATTCGACGATTTCTTTGATTCTTTCATCTGATACTTTGACCTCTTTATTGATTCCGTAGTAAGTACGTCTTTCTTTAAGTGCAGTGTAGAAATCTTTTGTCATCGTTTTCTTCCTCCTAAATTCGATTATCCTTTAAATCGATATATGTTGTGGAAACATGTGTAAATAAATTAATTGCATCATTTTCGATACTTTTCATCCATCCTCAATTAATGTATCCTGCGTGTTTCGCATTTATACAAATATGAACAACAGCTATTTGGGATGGCACTACTTTATCTTGGACTAGAGTATCTCTAATTCGAGATAATTATATAAAATAAAATGAATATAGTCAACAAGAAAGAGAAATGACTTTTGAATTTGAATTATCTATACTAAATGAAATAACAAGTAAATAACCTACCGCACTTCCAATATAGAAGGAGAGATTTTGATATGAAAGGGATTGGCATTGAAACATACGGAGATGAAACGACGCTTATGTTGGTTCACGTTCCGACAGAACCAGTAGGCCCAAACGACCTGCTCATTACGATAAAAGCTAGTGGGGTGAACCCTGTAGACTGGAAAGTACGGGAAGGATACTTGAAAGAAAGCTTTCCGTATCAACTTCCTCTGATCTTGGGGTGGGATGCGGCAGGTAAAGTGGCGGCTGTCGGAACGGATGTAACCAAATTTCAAGTAGGAGACAATGTGTTCTTCCGTCCAGAAATGGAGAAGCAAGGCACGTACGCCGATGAGATTGTTGTTCCTGCAAATCTTGTTGCTCCAATGCCTCGTTATATGACGTATATTGAGGCAGCATCCCTTCCACTCGTGGGCCTTACCGTATGGCAGGCTCTCGTAGAAGTGGGAAATGTTCAGGCAGGGGATCGCGTGCTTATTTTAGCTGGAAGTGGTGGAATTGGATCCTTTGCCATTCAATTGGCGAAAGCGCTGGGAGCTCATGTGACCACGACAACAAGCGCTAAAAACATCGATTTTGTAAAAGAGTTAGGCGCAGATCAAGTGATTGCATACGATCAGGAAAGCATCCGAGATTCAGGACTAGAGTTTGATTTCATGCTCGATACGCTCGGTGGTTCTTCATTCGAAGAGGCATTATATTGCATGAAGTTGAACGCAACGGTGGCTACCATATTCGGTGGGCCAGATGAAGTTCGACCTGATTCCATAAATAAAATAGAAGCAGAGCGTCAATTAAACATTAAGTACGTGTTCACGCGTCCCGATGGCGAAAACATGAATCATATTCGCAAACTGGTTGAATCACAAAAAATTAGACCAATCGTAGGGGAAGTCTACCCGATGACGGTTGATGGAGTAAGAAGAGCACATCTGTCTAATCAAACAGGACGAACACGAGGTAAGATCGTTCTAAGCAGAGAGGATTGAACATCTTTTTTACTAGATGTAAGTTGTATCCGTATTTGTTCTATAAAAGATGTAATAAATGAATAAATGGCCCATAAAAAAGTAAAAAAGTGCTGTCTCCAAGGTCGATAATGATCTTAGAGACAGCACTTTGAACTTTTATCTTTGGACAAGCCTCCCTACTCCTTTTTTAATGAAATCTCAAATATAGAGCCGACCTCTCCAGCAAATACAACCCTTCCGTTATCCGGCAGCACAACTTGATTGTTACCGCTGACCACGGTGTGATTGATACATATCCCCGCCTAAGTTCCAGCGAATCTCGGCCAGCCATCGTTGGAATTTGCAGTTTGTTGACTGCTTTGTTTGCATCAATGATTGTAAAATTCAACACATAACCAGAAGCAACCTTCACGCTATTCAATTGTAGAATCGGCTTTGCATTGAAATAAGTCATCGACGAATATTTTTCACTTAACACGTAATATTTTTTATTTTCACGCGCTTTCCATGCAGCTGCAGTAGCGTGCGATAATTCGTTGGCCTCTAGCCTCTCTACCTTATACTCTGAAATAGCGATCTGTCCAAGCTTAGGTATCGAAATATAGGAGCGCAACCACATGTATGTACGTCCATTTTTCTCAACAACGAATTTGTATTTTTGCGAGCCATCCTCATTTACAAACGAAACATCATTGCTTTTACCGATTTGGGAGATAGAATTCCATCGACTTCACCTGTGAATATCCGCGAGAATGTAACCAGATCTTCAGCAGTGGAGTAAATCCCTCCGCTTGCAATGACATTATAATTTTCTGTTGGAAGTTGTCCCTCATAATTAGGATAATAGACCCCCACCAATGTCGTTGGATTTACAACATCCTACGGAGTTTTTGTATTGTTCATTTACAGAGGCATGGTGAAATACTTGTGTATAAATGCAGTAAAGTCCATGCCGCTAACTCGCTCTACCACTATTTCAGCTAACGAAAAACCAACGTTGTTATATACCGAGTATTCACCCGGATCTGCTTGTAAGTCCTGAGTCGCCAATTCTTTCAACAAGGTATGATGTGCATACGTGTCATGATCATCAAACAAGGTTGAATTTGGACCAATGTATCCGTGAAGACCGGAAGAATGATTCAGCAGCATGCGGGGTGTAATCTGTGTATAACGGCTGTCTTTCATTGTAAAGTCGGGTATATAGGTGACAACGGGCACATCTAAATCTAGTTTTCCATCGTCTACTAGCTTCATAACAGCCGCTGTGAGTATCATCTTGCTCGTTGAACCGATGCCATATATGGTATTGGAAGTGAGCGATACAACAAATGTCGATATTATGACTCTCTTAATTTGCCAGCTACAAATGTCGATATTTAAAGGATGAGTTCAATTCTGTCAAACATACATGATAGAACTTAAACATAATTACGAGAGGCGATGTAGTAAATGAAACCCGAATTACGCATGCGAAAAACAATCGCTGTACTGATGGCATTCCTGCTCATCTTTACAGCAGTCCTTCCTCTGCGATCTGGCATTACCAAGGCCATGGCTGCAACTGGCTGGCAGCCAATTGGAAACAGCACAATTGGTTTAAATGTGGACGCCACCAATGAAACGTCACACCCTAACATGGTCAATTATAATAACGAGCTGTACATGGCATGGTCTGAGAGAGCAGACCAAGATAATAAGACCACGATCCAAATCAAGAAATATAATGGTAGTAGCTGGGAGTATGTTGACGGCGGCACTAGTTTCAGCGCAGATCCATTGGCTTCTGCAACTAATCCTATCATGGCCGTATTCCAGAATGAGCTATATGTGACATGGTATGAATTATCGAATTCGAATAAAGGTAGTCAGATAAGAGTCAAGAAATATGACGGCTCAAGCTGGTCTTTCGTAGACGGTGGAGGCAGCAAGGGACTGAATATGAATTCCCCCTCTATTGCATACATCCCTCATTTGATAGTCTATAATAATAACCTCTTTATCGTATGGGTAGAGAGTACCAATGGCAACTATCAAATCAGAGTCAAAAAACACAATGGTTCAAGTTGGGAATGGGTAGATGGCGGTAGCAACGATGGATTAAATGCAAACCCTTCTTCATTGGCGAGTAGCCCTGAGTCTGCTATTTACAACGGAAATTTATACATATCCTGGCATGAAAAAAGCGGAGGAAAGTCACAGCTGCGAGTTAAAAAGTTCGACGGCACTACTTGGTCTTTTATCGACGGATCTAATGGCTTAGGTAGTGATTCATCCGATATTTCAAACGGTAGTTTAACTGTTTTTAACAACGAGTTGTTTGCTGTATTTTCCGAAAAAAATGGAGTTCACACCCATCTCCGAGTCAAAAAGTATGATGGAGTAAGCTGGACGTCCGTTGATGGTGCTAACAATGCCGGATTAAACGTAAATGTTTCAAAAAACGCGAAGCATTCAAGAACTGCAGTTTACGACAATGCATTATACGTAATCTGGACCGAAGCAGTCGACCGTGATTGGGGTGGAACAATACATATTAAAAGATACGATGGAACAAACTGGAGTGGAACTAGTGAAACCATTCTAAATGTAGATCCATCATCACTTACAGCAATGAATCCTAATTTGTCCTCATATAACGGCAAGCTGTTCGCTGCGTGGACTGAATCTAACAATTATCAGACTCAAATTAGGGTCAAACAATATGATGGTGTCGCTTGGACGTCTGCTCATAATGAAATTAACGTCGGGTTAAATGGAAATTTGATTTACTCGTATCATCCTGATTTGAAGCAATTTAACGATTCGCTTTATGCAATCTGGGTCGAAAATGGAAAAATTGTAGTTAAAAGCTATTCCAATGGAGTCTTATCTGGCTCGGAAGACTTAAACGTTGATCCTACAAAAGTGGCTGATACTCCGAAATTAGCTGTTTTCAATAACGAATTATACGCACTATGGGTAGAACGCGACAATGCAAACGTCAGAATATTAAGAGTGAAAAAATGGGATGGAGTGTTTTGGGTTGACGACAAAAACGGACTAAATGCCAATTCTCAGGAACAAGCTTTGCATCCTAATCTGTTATCCACGAATGATGCAATTTATGTAGCTTGGTCTGAGTCGGCGAATGTTGGGTATGACGTCCAGGTTAAGAAATTTAATGGAAGTTGGGAATCGCTTGGGCGCGCTGCATCACACACTGTTGGCAAACCAAGCTTGGCTATGTTCCAAAATGAATTGTATGGAACTTGGCTAGAGTTGAATAGCGCAAAAAATTACCAACCAAGAATTAAGAAATATAACGGTCAAGATTGGGTGTACGTGGATAATGGAGGCGTTAATGAATCTGTAGATATCGACAACACCAACACCTCTATAATTGAATTCAACAATGAGTTGTATGTTGTATGGGTCGAGAATGGCACTAATGGTGTTCTGTTGAGAGTAAAACGTTTTGATGGAGCAAGTTGGGAGGCGGTAGAAAATATTGCAACTGATATCGCGCTCGACAGCCCTCCTGCTTTGAAAGTGTTCAGAAATACACTATTTGCAACATGGACGGAAACAACCAACGGAAAAGCCCCGCAAGTACGTGTCAAACAGTTTAATGGCACAAGTTGGTCTTCTGCAGACGGTGACGGTGTTGACGGACTGAATGTCGACGCAACTAAACGAGCGTTTGCTTCTGTTCTAGAAGAGTACAATGGTGAGCTTTTCGCTGCTTGGACTGAACATAACGGGGTGTCAAATCAAATTCGAATGGCTCGCTACACAGGGAACATTATTCCACCTGTAACTCCAACGGATCCAAATACACCAGGGTCTGCAAATCCGTTGGCTGCACCGACGGGATTTATTGCTACGCCAGAAGATGGGCAAGTGAACTTACGTTGGAATAGTGTAACAGGGGCCACTTATTATCAGGTTTACCAAGGCATATCCTCTGGTAGCTATGGAACCGCACCTGTAGCAAGGGTAAGTGGAGCAGCGAATTCAGCTCTTATTACGGGACTTTCAAACGACTTACCTTATTATTTTGCAGTTCAGGCAGGCAATGAGAATGGTGTGGGTGCACTCTCTCCAGAGGTAAGCGTCTTACCACAAGTGAATCGCAAGACGGATTTGCAAGCCTTAGCCTTGTCTCAAGGGGCGCTTAATCCAGCCTTCGATTCTAGAATTCTGGATTACACAGCGATTGTTCCGAACAGTGTCTCATCGTTAACAGTAACTGCCTCGGTATATGATCAGCAGTCTCCATTAACAGTGACTGTCTCGGTATATGATCAACCGTCTTCGTTAAAAGTGAACGGAGCACTGGTTACTAGTGGTCAAGAAAGTAGTCCAATTCAACTTGCTGTAGGTCAAAACATCATTTCAGTGGAAGTGACAGCAGCAAATGGATTGAAAAAAATCTATTCCGTCAACGTAACTAGGGAATCGGCATCCCCGTCATCAGGAACGCGCCCTTCCGATTCTAGCAATTGGATAAGCGATCCAAACAGCGGTAAGTCGACCCGCAATCAATTGGCTTCAAGTATCGTAACGCAAGAAAACGGGCAAACCGTTGTGAACGTATCCCTTGATTCAGCCATTATGGCCTCACAGCTGACAAACGGTGGAGACAAGCAAACATTGTCAATTCCTGTGAGTCAAGAAGCAGATAAAGTGTCAGTAAACCTAAATGGAGAAGTATTAAAAACATTGGATCAATTCAAGCAAACCGTGCTTGCAATTTCAACGCCTATCGGTAATATCAAGCTGCCAGCAGCACAGATTAACCTCAATGATTTGTCTGCCAAATTTGGTGGGCCAGCAAATACAAGCGACCTATCCGTTCAGGTCGTTATCACCAAGGGTGATTCATCTAAGGAAAAATCAGTTAGGGATGCAGCGAATAAAAGTCATTTTACTGTAATGGCTGCACCTGTTGATTTTTCGGTTATGGTCTCTTACAAGGATAAAAAGGTGAATATTAGTCGGTTCAGCAACTTTGTCGAGCGTGAAATTCCAATTCCAAGCGGCATCGACCCTAACACAGTCAAGACAGCAGTCGCTCTAAACGACGATGGATCAATTCGTCATGTGCCGACGCAAATTATGACTCGTAACGGAAGCAGTTACGCCGTTATTAAGAGCTTGACGAACAGCACTTTTTTGCTGATCTCACATCAGAAAGTTTTCGATGATTTGAAGGGACATTGGGCACAGGGTATCGTTTCCGACATGCTGTCGAGAATGGTGATTAACGGAGTCGACGATACCCATTATGCGCCTGACGCAGCGATTACTCGGGCTGAGTTCGCTGCAATTATTGTTCAAGCGCTTGGCATGGACAATAAAGGGGAAACCATGACCTTCAAAGATGTTGCTGCATCGGATTGGTTTAATGCTGCAGTTGTGACAGCACAGGAATACGGTATTATTAAGGGTTATGAAGATGGAACATTCCACCCTGGGAAGACAGTTACCCGTGAGGAAGCCATGGTTATGATAGCCAAAGCCATGCAACTGACTGATTTGAAAGCTTATGTTAACAATGCCGATGCGGACTCCGTATTATCCGCATTTATCGATGGTGCATCTGTTGGAGCATGGGCTAAACAAGGCGTCAGCGCAGTAGTTAGCAGTAAACTGATCAACGGAGCCGGCAATGGATTGCTGCCAAAGAAAGACATTACGAGAGCCGAAGCTGCCGTGCTCGTTCATCGTATGCTAGAAAAGGCAGATCTGATTGACGTAGTTCAGACTAAATAATCTTCCGTATCTCAACGAACCTAGTTCGCAAATAAAAAAACCTGGAATGGCTGACTCCTTATGTAGACAGCCACTCCAGGTTTTTCGTTATGAATCGTTCAGCGGTCGTGTGACAGAAAACCAGGAACGCGCGCCGAAAGTAAAATAATCCCCCGTCCCATCACCTTTGGCAGGATTGAAACGGAGTACCCGGCAAAGCTTGGTCTTCATCCAAATAGTACACTTACTTTACTTCTTTCATATATGCTCTAACATTCTCAGCGATTTCTTTGAATTTGGTGTGGTGCAAATAATGCGATCCCACCATGGTGATTATTTTTCCATGTACCGAGTCTTTAACCTGCTCTTCATGCAGAGGTACCCATTCCTTTCTCCCTTCATTATTCGCTTGTACAAAGTATCAAACTCATTTGCTCTACGGTTTTTTCATCGAATGCCAGACCCTTATAGGGGTCTGCACTAAATATAAGAGCAAATCGTAAGAGACCTGATTTTTTGAGGAATTCTAATCTTTTTAATGGGAATTCGACATCCATACCTGGTTGTGTTGGAACACTGCTATCGATTCCGACAAATGCAGTCACCTCGTTTGGATATTTGTTCACATAATCCAATGCCGTAAATGTCGACATGCGTTGAAGCATAGACGGCCATTGCTTCCTTACCGTCTGCAGCTTCAACTGTTGTGAACCCATCTTTGCGTAAAAATAAACATACAAGTTCGCGAATGTTCGCATCATCATCAGCAACTAGTATAGTAGGCATATGTTCCCTCTTTCCCCAGTTTTCCATCTATGCTGTTAATAATCCATTATACTATAAATGGATTTGAGGCATAAAAACAGCCCGTGAATTTCATAGACTTATTTGGAGAAGTTGATTATTGCCACTAATCTATCAAAGCCCCCTCTTCTAACTAATCAATCCTTCTTCCTTCGCCTTGTCCACTGCATCTTGCCTGTTATTTACGCCTAGCTTGGAATAGAGGATAGATATATAATTGCGGATCGTTCCTTCCGAAAGATTCATGCTAGCGGCGATAGCTTTGTAACGTGATCCACGGTACAGTAGATCCAACAACTCGAACTCGCGTTTAATTAATCCATATGGATTATCCCAAATGATATTTCCACGTTCCTTGAGCTGCACCCGCTGCTGCTTCATCTCTTCGAATACTTGCTCCGCGATCTCCTGGGTGATGGACATGCCTCCAGCATGAATGAGGCGAATCGTGTCGATTAACTCCTTGGGCTGTATGGATTTCAACAAATATCCCACTGCCCCATACTGAAGTGCGGTCACCGCTTGTTCTACATCACTGAAGGTACTCATTACGATCACTTGTAGATCAGGCCACTTTTCCTTAATCACTTGTAAAGCTTCGATTCCATCCATTTCAGGCATACGGACATCCATCAAGATAACATCTGGATGAACCTGCTCGCACAACTCAACAGCTAATTTTCCATTTCCGGCCGTTCCTACTACCTGCAGATCCTGTTGATTATCAAGTATCATGCTAAGACTATCGACAATCAACTGCTGATCGTCGACGATAACAAGCCGTATTTTGCTTTGCACAATTTCATATCTAGGCACTGTACAGAGCACGACCGTCCCTTCATCACGATGAGAGTGGACTGATAAGTGGCCTGACAACTCTAGCAAGCGCTCCTTCATCGTAGAAAGCCCAAAGCCTGGCTGCAACTGTTCATTACCTACCCCATTATCTTGAATTTGCAAACGCAATTGATTCGCTTCGAAATGCAAATAGACCTCGATGGCCGTTGCTTGTCCGTGACGAGCCGCATTCGTCAATGCCTCCTGTAGACAACGGTACAATGTTAATTTGATCGGATTAGGCACGGCATACTCCTCACCTAATGTTCGATACTTCACTTCAATCCTTGTTGTATCCTTGAATTTGCTAACCAGCTTTTGTAGAGAAGTCGTAAAAGATGCAGGTAGGGTAGATGACAACATTTGATGCAAATGAGTTCGAACTTCTTCTAGTCCACTGCGGGCAGAGCGCAGAAGAGCATCAATGCGTTCAGTTTGATCGCCTGTTGCCGCCTGACGCAGCGATTCCATTCCCATAATGAGTGAAGTCAACGTATGGCCAATCGTATCGTGCAGCTCCTTAGATAGTCGATTTCGCTCCTCGACTAACGTCATCTGTTCAACCTGAGTCACATGTTGTTCCAAAATCCGATTTTGCTCCTTGATCACTTGCCCCTGCCTATGCGTAAGTACCGCTAATTGAAAGGCATATCCCAAGGCAAATACAATCCCATAATGCAAAATGACGTCTACGATAATATCAATCCAACTTATTTTACTTACCCAGCCGAGAATAAACGGGATGACACCAGAAGATAGAATCGCTGTCCATCGGTAAGTAGAATTACTGCTTAGAAAGCCAATGACAAATACAATCGGGGCATATTGCCATACATTCGATATCCCATAGAGATTTAGGAAAATAACAAAACTCCCCGACAACACCATTTCAGCAATCAAATACCACTGCAAATGATACTGTTGAAGCCAAAGCGGGACGAATAATGGAACAAAAGAGAGCCCCATAGCTGCCCAAAGTGGTATCGGCAATCCTCGCTCATGCAATATGCATAGACTAATCACGAGCGTGATCCACCATGAGATCCGTATACATAACATGACCCAATCTGACCACAACCATCGCTTCATCCATTCTTTCATAGGAATACCTCAATCCTTCATCAGATATCTACAAGTTACACCACATACAACCTAATTGAGAACCATTAATTTCTGAAATAAATGATTGAACCTTCGAGCGGAGTAAGGTCTAGTAGAAGAAGAAAGAGCAACCGTATCCCGATTGCTCCAGAAATGATTTCCTACTTTTGTACTTGTAACATATGGGATGGGCTTGTGTTACGAATATGGACAAGAATGTCAAACCGTTCCCGCAGGGGCACATTGAAATATGGCGGCAGGCCCGGTATTATCCGCGCCCCTAAGCTGAGGAACGGCTGCTTTTCCTTCACCCATCGCCCTGCCTCTCCCTTCAGATGGCGAGCGTCCAATAGGAATCTCTCGTAAGATACTTTTCCGAACATATCGTTCGTACTGTTTTTATGCTGCGGTATTGCATCTGTCATAATCTTTCCGCCGCTACTCATGTCAAACTCGTATGTTGTAAAATGCCCTTCCGTCATCGAGGTTCCTATAACGACGTATTGATCACCTACACGTTCCTTCAGGAACTCCCCAGCTGGCTTCGGATACCATTCTTTATCGATAACACCCTTAGCTACGTGAATATTATGGCCCCAGATCATCGTTTTCCCACCAAGTGTTTCTTTTGTCCATACGGCAAGGTCTGCCAAATATTGCTCGTGGAGGGTGACAAAAGACGGATAATCTTCAGGAATCATCATGGTTGTATAATGCTTGATTGCCTTCGCCGTCCCTTTCACCCACGTAAGCTCATTTGAATTAGCCTTCTTCTCGTCTTTTACGGCTACTTTCTCAAGCAATTGGACAACTCTTTCCGCATTCGCTTGGAACCTGGCTTTCTCCTCATGAGTCAGCTTCATATACTCCTGCAAATTGACAGTTACCGCTGGCATATCTTTATAGTTCTGCACGACTTCAGACAGCATATCGGGATGATGCTTCTTCACATAGTTAATGACTGTATCGTAGACATCTTTATCCAATGACTTTAGATCGAGCCCGATAAATTGAATCTTTTTCTTGTTCTTTGGATTAGCATTGTAATCCTTCATCCACTTCACCATAGCGACGATCTCATCAGTTGGATATAATAGCTTCAAAAATTGCTTGGGATCTCCTTTGCCTGTGTGGATATATTCATTTAATTTCAAACCATTCCCCCAATCCTCCTCCATCCCGAAGTTCGTAAATCCCATCTCCGTAACTAAATATTTCACGAGACGAAATTTCATCGTAAACAATTCAGAGCTACCATGAGTTTCCTCTCCTAATCCTACATAATGAGCATCCCCGATCATCTTCTTAAGCGGCTTTAAATCTGCAAACGATTGAGTCGGGTCAATCGTCTTCAATGGAAAAACCTGTGATTCAAAGGATTTCACAATACTATTTTGCAACGTCTGCACGGAATGAGTCACTTCTGTTGACCGTGCACCAGCATTCGAAGCTCCTCCAGCAACCAACAGCGCTGTGCTAACTACTGCAGCCATGCCACTAACCATCATTTTCTTATTCATGTTATTCCACCTCAATTGAGTAATTTGATGAGCGCAATACACGGCAAATCATGCTGTACGTCAATCGCTCAGCCTGATTATCATTCAGTCCGCATCACTTTTTCTAGTTACATCCTGTCATTAATATTGATGACACATACCGCATGTCATTTCGTTACAAGCCTCACTATGAAAAATGACGCCCCATTGGTCATACTGAATTTGCGAAAGATTGAGGGCATCAATATAAAACATTTCTATGAGTCGAAAGGAAGGATGTAATTTTGAAATCGCGTGGAAACAAAAACGCTTCGGATTTTGGGGAGGTGAAAGTAAAACATGCCAGAAAAGGCCTTACGTTCTTTCTTGGTTTCTTATTCGTGTTGTCGCTGATCGTAAATACGGTTGTCATCATGTCGGGAAATATTCTGCTTATTGTTGTGTACATGTTCGTACCGGCAATCGCTTCGATTCTAACTCGTCTCCTCTTGCGGGAAGGTTTTGCAGATGTATCCTTTCAGTTGGGCAGTGTAAAAGTATGGAGAGGGATCGGACTGGGCCTGCTCATTCCTATGCTCATCTGCGGAATCACCTACTCCACCGCCTGGATGAGTGGTATAGCCTCGTTCCAGCTTCCTGTGGGAGGTACCTTCGAAACGTACTATCATGCTCTTGGTCTGCAGTACTTGCCTACGCCGCTGAGCTTCGTGCTTATGGTCGCAGTGGCTGGCATTGCAGGAAGTATCATCAACCTCATCCCCGTTATGGGGGAAGAAGTCGGCTGGCGGGGATATATGCTGACACGTTTAGTTGAGGCCAAGGCTCCGCGTCCTATTTTGCTTAGCGGATTGATCTGGGCAACTTGGCATATTCCGATTGTCATATCGGGTATGTATGTGGCTGGGCCATCTGTCCTTCTCTCTGTCCTAGGCATCTACCTGTGTATCATTCCGTTCAGTTATATTACCGCCCGATTGCGATTAGCCACTGGCAGCGTCTGGCCTTCTGTCATTATCCATACCTCATGGAATTCTGTAATCCAAGGTCCTTTCACTCGTGCAACAACAGGGGAGTTTTCTGAGGTCTGGATTGGTGAGTCGGGTCTCCTTACGGCATTTATCATTATCATTGCAGCAATTATAGTGTCACGAACAGTAAAAGTCCGAGAGTTGACGTGACTAGAAATGAAGCTTTCTACTCATTCTCATTGACGAAAAAGAGAGTAACGAATTGGATTGATCCTAAATCCTCCTTAGCACTAAGGGGGATTTTATGTTGTGTCAGCCGACAACTACTTTTTTTGTGAAAAAAAGAACAATTAGCTATTGACTTGTGAAATAAATCACAGTACACTGTGGTTGTGAAATATGTCACATTAATCACATTAAAATTCAACCTTTTTGGTTTACCTATATTTTATTTTCGAGGAGGAAATACAATGAAAATTGCAGTGATTGGTTGTACGCATGCAGGAACAGCAGCAGTGGTGAATGCCGCCAAGCTATACCCCGATGCCGAGATTACCGTTTACGAACGCAACGACAATATATCGTTCTTATCTTGCGGGATCGCATTGTATGTGGGCGGTGTCGTGAAGGAGCCGGAAGGACTCTTCTATTCCTCGCCGCAGCACTTGGCGGATTTGGGTGTCATTACTCACATGCGCCACGAGGTTCTCTCCATTGATACGGATGCGAAAACGATACAGGTGCGCAACCTTCTGACCGGAGAAGAATTCAATGATTGCTTCGATAAGCTGATTGTTACGACGGGATCCTGGCCGATCATTCCACAGCTTCCAGGCATGGAGCTGGACAACATTCTGCTGTGCAAAAATTACGAACATGCGAACAACATCATCGAAAAAGCTAAACAGGCAAACCACATCACAGTGGTCGGTGCGGGATATATCGGTGTAGAGCTTGTGGAGGCGTTCCAGGAGAGCGGTAAGCAGGTAACGTTAATTGATAGCGGAGACCGGATTCTGAACCGATACCTGGATGCCGAATTCACCAGCCAGATCGAGGAAGCGTTCCGCGGCAAAGGCATTGAGCTTGCGCTTGAGCAGACCGTTCAAGCTTTTGAAGGCAAGGACGGCATCGTTAACAAGGTCATCACTGACAAGGGTGAAGTGGAAACGGATATGGTCATTCTTTGTATCGGATTCCGACCGAATACCCAACTGCTCAAAGGTCAGTTGGATATGCTGCCAAATGGCGCAATCATCGTCGATCAATATATGCAAACCAGCAAGCAGGACGTGTTTGCCGCCGGCGACAGCTGTGCTGTTCATTACAATCCGACAGGTAGAGCTGCCTATATCCCGCTGGCTACCAATGCAGTGCGGATGGGAATGCTGGTAGCCCGCAATCTAATGGGGCCAACGACGAGATATTTAGGTACGCAGGGGACATCCGGTCTCAAAATATACGATATCAACCTGGCTTCGACAGGACTTACCGAGGTCGCATGCGCAGATGAGAAAATCAATGCCGAAGCAGTTACGGTAATCGATGCCTACCGGCCGGAATTTATGCCATCGGCAGAGACCGTAACCTTGAAGGTTGTGTATGAGAAAGAAAGCCGCCGCCTGTTGGGAGCGCAAATCATGTCCAAAGTTGACTTGACCCAAGCGATGAATACCTTGTCGGTATGCATTCAAAATGGGATGACGATCGACGAGCTGGCCTTCGTCGACTTCTTCTTCCAGCCTCACTTTAACAAGCCTTGGAACTTTTTGAATACGGCCGGCATTGCCGCACTTCCCCAGTTCGTAGACGGAGAACTGCAGCACGCCTAAAAGCACTACCATGAAGGGAGTGTCCCAATAGTCATTGAATATGACGAGGGACACTCCCCTTTCATGGGATTTACTTTCATGACCACCATTGTTTCTGACATCTGTACAAATGAAACCATGGCCATTGATTCTCTATCAGTAGTTTCTACTATATGTATCACTTTTCTTGATAAACAAACACTTCGGTTAGCGTCTTTTTAAGAATAGCGATAGTTTGGCGACTCTCCCCTTTTTGCCTGCCCTTCTTAAGCCCAACCTTTTTTCTGCTCGACAAACTACATTTTTATTACGCAACAACAGCAACACATCTGGATAGGAACGTAATGGCATTTTTAATCGTAAGGTTTTTTTACAATTTTTTTTGCAAGACAGATTATCACGCCAATGTAAAAGTACTCCGATATATAATAGAAGAATCAACCGAACGAGTAAATTGATGAAACCACCAAGAGAATGTGCATTACAATAGAGGGGGCTTTTGGGTAATAAGCAAGAGCTTCACGTCATGATCGAAATCAACAAGAGGAACGAGGCCATGGGAGTATGGAGAGAAAAGTGAAAATTATCGGTACGGGGGTATATTTACCGAAGCAGCGCGTTACTTCGGAAGAAATGGATCGGAAGCTTGGCGTACCCGCCGGGTGGTCCTTGAAAAAGTCGGAGGTTCGCGTACGATATTTTGTTGAAAACGAAACAGCCGCCGAGATGGGGGCATTCGCTGCACAAGCCGCACTGCAGGATGCGGGGCTCACCTTCGCTGACATCGACTGCATCGTATGCGCAAGCGGTACAATGCAGCAGCCGATTCCATGCACAGCGGCTTTGATACAGCAAGCAATGGGGAAAGGAAACTCCGGGGTGCCGTCTTTTGACATTAATTCGACCTGCCTTAGCTTCCTAGCCGCGCTCGACGTCATGTCATATCTGATTGCCGCTGGACGCTATCAGCGTATCCTCATCGTCTCGACAGAGGTTGCCTCAGTCGGCCTGAACTGGGAGCATAAAGAAAGCGCGGTTCTATTCGGCGATGGCGCCGCTGCCGTTATCGTAGGCCAAGCAGCAGCATACGAGCAATCTCGTATCGAAGCCTCATTAATAGAAACCTATAGTACCGGAGCCTCATACTCCGAGATACGGGGCGGAGGTACGGGGCTGCACGCTAAATATTACGATGATGCTCGAATGAGCGACTATATGTTCCATATGGATGGTCAGCCGATTTATAAAATGGCGTCCAAGCTGCTGCCTGACTTCCTTGAACGGCTGCTTGGATCGGGAAATACGGCAATGTCGCAATTCCCGCTTATCATACCGCATCAAGGCAGCGCTATGGCGATGCGCCTGATTAGCCGCAAGCTGGGCATTGCTCCAGAGCAGCTCATGAACATTACATCGGATCACGGAAATACGATTGCCGCCTCGATTCCGATGGGGTTGCATGAGGCCATTCACCAAGGGCGGGTGCAGCGGGGAGACCGTATTCTGATGCTTGGAACTTCTGCCGGGCTGTCATTGGGAGGGCTGGTGCTTGAATACTAGCAGTTCTAGCAGTCCGTCCAACGATATTCCGCGGGATGGGAGGCGAACTGTCCTAATTACCGGCAGCCGCTCCCCCGTCTCCTTGGAACTGGCGCGGCTATTGGGTGGTGCTGGGCACCGGATCATCATGGCTGATAGCTTGCTCGTCACAATAGGCTCGGCCTCCCGCTTTGTCACCCGCCATTACTGTTATCCGCCTCCCCGCCATGAACAAGAGCGGTTCCTAGCTATGATAGAGCGTATCGTGATAGACGAGCAGGTGGATTGCGTAATTCCAACCTGCGAGGAAGTGTTCTATCTAGCACAGAGACAGCGGGCATGGCCCAATGGATGCGAGCTATTTGCTCCTCCGTGGGAGCTGCTTAAGCAGCTTCATCATAAGGGACAATTCATCGAAATGATCCGGCAAGCTGGCTTACACGCACCTTCGACACAGCTGCTGACATCACAAGCGGAAGCATGCGGCTACATACAGACGCTTGGGGAAGATGCTGCCGTGCTGAAGCCGGCCTACTCACGCTTCGCGAGCCGTGTATTATTCGTACGGGCTGGCTATGCCCTTCCGGACGATATCCTAATCACCCCGGACTATCCTTGGGTCGGGCAGCAATATATTCGCGGCACATTGTACTGCACGTACAGCATTGTCCGCGATGGCTCTGTACGTGCTCATGCCTGCTATCCCTCCGAATTCACTGTTGGTGCAGGAGCAAGCATCGCCTTCAAGCATGAGCCGCAGGCCGATCTGCTGGCATGGGTGCAGCGATTTGTCGCCCCGCTTCGATATACGGGGCAGATTGCGTTTGACTTTATCGTCACGCCGGAACAGAACATCTACCCAATCGAGTGCAATCCCCGTGCAACAAGCGGCGTCCACTGCTTTACCGCATCTGATCAGTTGGACAAAGCGTTCTTCGAGATGAATGGTGGGAGAAATGGCGACACAGAGGTCGGCATGGACGGCTGCACAAATAACACTGCTAATCAAAATACATATCTTAATGCAAATTTTGATGCAAATTTTGATGCAAATCTTGGCGAGCATCATGCGAGAGCCTACCCCATCGAGCCAACATCCACCCGCCCTGCCATGTTGACGCTCGCCATGCTGGCGTACGGCTGGAGGAGTCCTCAGCGGGGCTATTGGTTGAGGGAGCTATGGAAAGGACGAGATGTCATCTTCCGCTGGCAGGATCCGAAGCCGTTTGTCGCGCAGGCCGTTATGCTATACCGCTTCTGGCGAGAGAGCAAAAAGCGCTCCGTCTCACTAATAGAGGCCACTACATCAGATATAGAATGGAATGGTGAATCATCATGAGCCGACGAGCATTAGTGACGGGAGGAACTGGATTCCTAGGGCAGCGGTTGACATTAAGATTGGTCGAAGAAGGCTATACCGTCAGCGCCATTGGCCGCAATACGCATGTAGGTCATGAACTGGAACGGATGGGTGTCCGATTCATTCCGCTTGAGTTAGGCGATGCCGAGCGGATTAAGGAGATATGCCACGGTCAAGATACCGTCTTCCACTGCGCGGCACTGTCTGCTCCATGGGGCGCATATGCCGACTTCTACGCCAGCAACGTCATCGGCACACGCCATGTCGTACAAGGATGCGTAAGCGGAGGAGCACGGCTCGTGCATGTGTCAACGCCGAGCATTTACTGGAATTGGCGTGACCGATTGAATATTAAGGAGACAGATCCACTGCCTTCTAAACAGGCTACGGCCTATTCTGCCACGAAGCTGCTAGCCGAGCGGGAGGTGGATCAGGCCGTAGAAGAGGCTGGGCTGCACGCCATTACGCTGCGGCCGCGCGCGATCTACGGTCCAGGTGACCGCGCCATCCTCCCGCGCCTCATAGAGGCGAACCGAGGCGGCTATATGCCGCTCATTCGCGGCGGCCGGTCGATGCTCGACGTTACGTATGTCGACAACGTGGTCGATGCGCTGCTGCTAGCCGCCGAAGCTGACGCGGCTGCGCTTGGCGGCAAGTACAATATTACGAACGGCGAGCCTAGGCTGCTGAGCGATCTGCTGGCTAGGCTGTTCGCCCTGCTCGAAATGCCGTTCCGCCCCATCCCGCTCGCTTACCCGATCGCTTCGGCGGCGGCCGGGATGCTGGAGCTTAACGCCCGCTGGTTTGCCAGAGGCAAGGAGCCGAAGCTGACGCGGTATACGGTTGGACTAATCGGACGGAGTCAGACGCTCGACATTACGGCTGCCCGCGAGATGTTGGGTTATAAGCCTAGAATCGGTATCGAGGAAGGCATGAAGCGATTTGCTGAAGCATGGGTACAAGAAGGAGGCTCGTCAGCTGCATGGACGTGAACAAAGGAGCCATAACAGAAGTTTCCGTGAACTTGATGACCGCAGGGTACTGCACGCACCGGGAATGGCTTACGATTCAAGGCGGGAGCGGCGCTTCTGTGCGCTTTCCGGCCATGTTCGCCTATATCGAGCACCCGCGACTCGGACCAGTCCTGTTCGACACCGGCTATTCCACGCGCTTCTTTCAGGCTACATCGTCCTTTCCCGCGAGGCTGTATCGGTGGACGACGCCGGTCAATATCGGCGAAGAAGAGAGTGCAGCCAATCAACTGCGCAATCTTGGCGTAATGCCGGAGGACGTGCGGACAATTATTTTGTCGCACTTTCACGCAGATCATATCGGCGGTGTGCGCGACTTCGCGAATGCCGAGTTTTATTATTTGCGCGAGGCTTATCGTCCCCTGCAGGACATGTCTCCTTTCCAAGCTACGAAAGCCGGCTTTCTGCCTGGGCTATTGCCGGATCGATTCGGTGATCGGTCCCGTCTTATTGAGGAGACATGCAGCAAAATAAGCTTGGACGAGGGATATGCGCCCTTCACAGAGGGATACGATCTGTTCGGGGACGGTAGCATCATCGGCATCAACCTATCGGGGCATGCGCTGGGTCAGCTTGGCCTGCTTCTGCGCTCTGCAGGGCATGAATACTTCCTCTGCGCCGACGCTGCTTGGTCAACGGCAGCCTATGCATCGCATCGGCGTCCGAAGTCCATCGTCAAACTGATCAAAGCGGATTGGCAGCAATATAAGGATAACCTTCATCGATTACATATCCTGCATCGTAGGCGACCGGATCTTCACATCATCCCAACGCACTGCCGGGAGGCCGAACAGAGGTACGTAACAAGCCCTAAGGTTCAAGGAGGTGCTCAGCGTGGATAAAGGTATGATGATCGCTGCCCGGGAATATATCCGCACGAAGTACGGACGAAGCTGGAGCAGCAGGGAAGCACTGGAGCGGTGGCAGCATCGTCAAGTGATGAAGCATCTGGGGCGAATCAGGCAGTGCTCCCCCTTCTTCCGCGAGCGCATGGGCGAGCTCCCCGACGATCAGTGGCGCGGCATGCCAGTCATGGACAAGTCGCTGATGATGGAGCATTTCGATGCCCTTAATACCGCTGGCGTACGAAAGGAGGAAGCGTTCGCCATGGCACTGGCAGCTGAGGAGAGCCGCGACTTCACTCCAGAATGGAATGGTATTACCGTCGGTATGTCCTCGGGGACGTCAGGCAATCGCGGCCTCTTCCTCGTCAGCCCACAGGAGAGCATGGCATGGGCCGGAGCGATGCTCGCCAAGGCTCTGCCTGGTTCCGTATTGGCTCGGGAGCGCATCGCGCTCTTCCTGCGTGCCAACAGCAACTTGTACGGGAGCGTGAGCAAGCGCCGGCTGCAGTTCGCCTACTTCGACCTGCTCGACCCATTGGAGGAGCAGGTCAAGCGACTGAACACTTACGCCCCTACCCTGCTCGTCGCGCCGCCGTCTATGCTCCGCATGCTTGCAGAACAGCTGGAACTGGGCTTGCTCGCGATACGTCCACGCAAGCTTTTTGCCGTAGCTGAAGTCCTTGATCCGCTCGATGAAGCGATAATTAGCGCGTCGTTCCAGCAGATCGTGCACCAAATCTATCAATGCACGGAGGGGTTTCTCGGCATTACGTGCGGACATGGGACGCTTCACTTGAACGAAGACCTCGTCTTCGTAGAGAAAGAGTGGCTAGACAAGCGGGAAAGAAAATTCACTCCGATTATTACTGACTTCCGGCGTATGACTCAGCCGATCGTTCGTTATCGGCTGGACGATGTCTTGACAGAGAGAAACGAGCCTTGTCCGTGCGGATCTCCCTTCACTGCACTGGAGCGCATCGAAGGGCGTCACGATGATATGTTCTATATGCCTTCACTAAGAGACGGCACTCTTACGACTGTATTTCCCGATTTTATTCGCCGTGCAATTCTGTCCGCCTCATCGAAGATTGAACACTATGCGGCGGTGCAGCATTCGCCAACGCACATCACGGTGGCGCTGCAAGTGCCTACTCAATATCGGACAGCATGTGAACGGGACATTATGCTCGAACTACAAAAGCTATGTGCAATCGTTCAGTGTGCAGCGCCTGAGATTCAATTTACCGAGTGGAAGCCGCAGTCTGCCGGGCACAAGCTGCGCCGGATCGAGAGGAAGTTTACAGTATGAGTATCGCAGTTCTATATGATGCAGCGAATATCGATCGGCTGCCTTGGCCGAACGATGAGGAGGGGCATGCGGCTAAGGCATGGATAGAGCCATGGATACGATATGGGCCGGAACGCGACGTGGATAATATTCAGACCCAGATGATGGTGATCGTCATCGACGACCAATATGTGCTGCCGATTACCGTTAATGAACGAGAGTACGACAACGCATATGTATGCTCGCCGTATACGCACTATGTTACTTATGCGAAGCAAGAGCTCGGCATGCTGAAGCAGCCGCTGCTGGAACGGCCGCTTGCGTGGCTGTTAAGTGGAATCGGATTAGGAATGAAGTTTGCGCAGTGCAATCGCGTCGTGCATGTGAACAATTGGCTGCTGTCTACGAATTTGTATCCACGTATGACGGCAGAACACGTATTAGCCATCATCCCCCTGCTGCAAGCTCGGTTCCCCGATCACGCGATCGTGTTCCGTTCGTTGAATCGCCACTACTACCCGGAGCTGTGTCGCAGTTTGGAGGAAACTGGATGTGCGCTTGTGCCTAGCCGCCAAATCTATTGCTTGGATACCCGCGATTCCAGAACTCAGAATGCCAAGGCGAGATGGTTAATCAAGCGTGATGAAGGACTGCTTGCGAAGCATGAATACGAGATCGTTCGGCATGAAGAGCTTGTACCGGCCGATATTCCCCGCATGGTTCAACTGTACAACTTGCTCTATATCGATAAATATTCACCGTGCAATCCGCAGTTTAATGAGCGCTTCTTCGAACATGCACTGACGACGAAGACACTGCACTTCGTCGCTCTGCGTACATCGAGGGGACGAATAGACGGAATTATGGGTTACTTCTGCCGCGACGGTATACTGACGACGCCAATCTTCGGTTACGATACAGCCCTTCCGCTGGAAACAGGCCTGTACCGCATGCTCTCCGCTGTCCTGTTCCGTGAGGCGCAGCGACTTGGCATGCAATGGAACGAGAGCTCGGGCGCAGCACAATTCAAGCGCAACCGGGGAGCTACCGGGCATTGGGAATATTCCGCCGTCATGGATCGGCATCTGCCGGTGTATCGCCGGAGCTGCTGGTCGTTCATTTCCTTGGTAGCCAATCGAATCGGCGTTCCGCTGATGGAACGACATAAATTATGAGGATATAGACGAGGAAGGAGGATTCATGTTTGACATCACCACATACGAAGTCGCAGCATTCTAATGGTTCTCCTTCGCGTCCAATCGCCGTCGTGACCGGCACGTCCAGCGGCTTCGGGCTTTACACAAGTGTCGCGCTGGCGGGCGCAGGATATGATGTCGTGGCGACGATGCGTGATACTGCCAAGCAAGGAAAGTTGCTTGCTGAAGCCCAGACAAGCGGCGTCTCCGAACACATCCATGTGCTGCCCCTTGATGTCACGAATCAAGAGAGTATTGAAGCTGCTTTCGAGCATATTCGCCAACAGTACGGCAGGGTCGATTTGCTCGTGAACAATGCAGGCTATGCCGCAGGTGGATACGTTGAGGAAGTGGATATGGACGCTTGGCACGCCCAACTGGAGGCCAATTTCTTCGGCACGGTCGCTGTTACGCGCGCAGCGCTGCCTATCATGCGGGAACAACGCAGTGGAACCATCATGAATGTGAGCAGCATTAGCGGCCGATATGCTTTTCCAGGCTACGCCCCATATGCCGCCTCCAAGTTCGCCGTTGAAGGCTTTACAGAAGCGTTGCGGCTTGAGATGCTGCCTTTCGGCGTATATGCCGTTCTAATCGAACCCGGCGCCTACAAAACTGATATATGGGAGAAAGGGTTCTCCTCTATCCAAATACGCGAGAATTCGCCTTACAGCAAGCTGCTTCAATCGGTTCTGCAGTTCTCGAAGCGCAGCTCTGAAACGGCTCCTCCCCCGCAGGAGGTGGCGCGTCACATCGTCAGGATTGCGCGCATGCCAAGACCGAAGCTGCGCTATTTCATGGGTCGGGGGGCAATGCCCCTGCGCATTATCCGGCTATTGCCGTGGAAGTGGTATGAGCGGCTCGTGCTGTGGGCTTTACGACGATAGACAAGGAGGCTGTGCCCGGTATACAGTTGGGCCAGCCTCCTTGTTGTTTAGTAAGTGATTGATGAACCGTCAATTCTTACTCTTCGTATTTATTTCTTAATAACCGGAATCCATACTTCGCTGCGATAGTCCTCTGCCCACGGATTGCCTGGAGGATACAGCTCGAAATCAGGGATCTCGGCTTGCTCATAATCTGTAGCGGGGAACCACTCCTGATAGATGCGGCCCCATACGTCTTGAATGGAATCAGGCATTGGGCCTGTTGAGGTGAATACAGCCCACGTCGCAGCTGGAATTTGAATAAAATCATACTCACCTTCTGATTCTGTTCGATCCGTCTCTACCGCAATCGCGTAGTTAAAGACTTCACCGCCCTGCTGCGCGCCATAACAAATGCCTAGGGTATCTTGATTTTTGCCCAGTGCAGCAATTTTAGCGACGGTTCCATCCGCGTGACTATCTTGCCAAAACTTCGGAATCTCGATCGAATTTTCTCCCTCTTTCGTGGTCGTCTGGATCGACTTTCCTACTACGGTAAACGCATCTCTCTGTACAATTCTATAATCCATTTCTTTGTCTCCCTTCAATGATAAGTGGAAGGAAATGCGAGGGAAGGCCTTCAGCTGAACACCCGAATTTCGAGCCTCAGAGGGCGAGATGCCGTGCAGCTTGCGGAACGCCTTAGAGAACGATTCTGGCGAATCGTAGCAATACTTCATCGCGACGTCGATCACTTTAGAACCAGTCATCGCTAACTCTTGAGCAGCCAAGGTTAAGCGCCGTTTCCGCACATATTCAGCCACTGTCATACCAGTCACCATATAGAACATCCGCTGAAAGTGGTGGGGAGAAGAATACGCCGCCTTCGCAAGCTCCGCCATATCCAAGGGCTCCTGCATCTTCGCTTCGATTAAATCAAGCGCCGACATCATTCGGTTCAGCCATTCCATTCGCAATTGCTCCTCTCTGAGTACATCTTATCAAGGCTGCCTCTTGCCATCCTGTCATTCTGTGCGATCGTGTGACAGACCTATCATCTGTTCGTATCATCGTCCCCGCTTATTCTCATCTATTCAACCCATACAATGCCTGAGTCATTCATTGGATTAGCGGCAGTCATGAACAAGGGTTCGACTTTAGTGCTGGAATCCATCATTTTGCGAACGTGTCCGCCATCCATTGCGAGAACTTTTCTTTTTCTTCAAATTGTGGATAATGAGCGGATTGATCGTATGTGATAAATTCCTTTTTAGCTGCATCGATTTGGTCAAAATACGTTTTGGCAGCTTTCGCAGATGTCATGTAATCGTACTGCCCCATAATGAAATAGACCGGTACTTCCAGCTTGGTAACAAATGTAGGCAATGGCTTCTTCAATGCCTGCCCTATCAATACTTCTTGTGCATTCGAGACACTGCGATAAAAACGGATGCGATCCAGCAAGTTATACTCCGGTCCGAACAAGCCTCTATCCATGTCTGCATTCACATCAATCAATCTTGCCGTACCGCCATATTTGCGCACATAATTGCGTGGAGTTAATTGTTCTCCGCTTTGCACCTTTTCCGTTAATCCTTGCAAGAACTCCACATCGGTTGTGTCGCCGCTCATTTTTGCTTGATCAAGCGTGAACTGCAATGCATCCTTTTCACTTTCTGTAACATTAGACATCTGTCCGATGCCAATATAGGCTTTATATTTCTCAGGTGCTTGCTGCGCAGCTTGTATGCCTATATAAGTTCCAAAGGAATGGCCCGCTAATATAACCTTCTCTTGATGGAAACGGGCCGATATGTAATCTGTCAGAGCCAGTACATCTTTCACTAATAAATCCGTAGACAGGCTGGAATAATCCTCCCCAAAGTGATACGACTTCCCTCCGGCTCTCTGATCGTAACGAACAACCGTGAAATGCTTCTCCAATATGTCTTGGTATTTGGTTACATAGGGGATTTCCGATACAGCCGGTCCACCGTGTAAGAAAATGACAACCGGATTGTTTATATCCTGTCCCCGTATCATCAATTCGTGGCCCGTTCCATTAATTTCGACTTCCTCAAGTACGCTTATGCTGTTTGCGCCTTCTATACTAGGAGTCCATGTGGGAAAAACCAATGCTATCCCGACCAATAATATCATAGCTATCCCTACATATAGAAGAACTTTCCTTACCTTTTTCACAGTCTCAGCTCCCTAGTCATATCTCATTTATAATCTAACGATCTATACGAATTATGTTCATACATAATTGTAATCGAGGAAAGATTTGAGAGAGACGTGCAAACGTCGGGATTTTGACTAGACCTGGGACCGGGAAGGAAAGCACAAGAAGGATGTGGAATGAATATACAAACATTACCGAATAAGGAGGTCGTACTATGCCATTTCCAACGCACATCGTATCCGCAGGTGGATTTGTGGAGGATGAGCAAGGGAATATCCTTTTAGTAAAAACTCGTGACGGGGGGTGGGTTTACCCTGGTGGACAAGTAGAAATTGGAGAAAATCTAATGGATGCTTTAGTACGTGAAATTAAAGAGGAAAGCGGAATAGACACTACAGTTAGCTATTTGATTGGTGTCTATTCGAATACAGGCATTTTTAAGTGGTATGATGGTGTGACTGATGTTCCTACCCAGGTTATATTTGATTTCGTATGTAAACCTGTTGGTGGGGAGTTAGCGGTTTCTGAAGAAACAACCGATAGCCGCTGGGTGGCGAAAGAAAGAGTTCTTGATTTCATTACACATCCAGCTATTCGTACACGCTATCAGGCTTATTTGGAGTTCAACGGAGTGGTAAATTACATGGAGTATGTAACTAGTCCCGAGTTCATAATCAAACACCAAGCGGGCATCTCCTCGTAGTTTTAGGCCATCCCGCAAAGGATGGCCCTCTATCGCGATCATACTTTATCCACATAAAAGAACACAGTTCCGTAGTATTTCATAAACCTTTTATAATCTTCATTTCCTTTCATAACAATTATCGTTGGATAAGCATCTACTTTACGTTTTTTTAATGTGGTTAATAACTTTATCTGAAAATTGCAATGAAATTTACCTTCTTCATATTGAAGAAGAAGTGGTGGTAGAGCGGCTGCATGCCCGTCATCTTCAGTCGCGTGTTTTTCATCGAGCTTTAATACTTGACTCTGAATGAGTCGCAGTGGAAACTTCACAACGCCGATACATAGATGCTCCCCCTTCATGAAATCATTTTGAAAGGGAATGACTTTATGGGTAAACAGCAGATAACATTGAATCCATTCTTCTAACATCCCGGCATTTGCATACTGTACAGCTGACTCCACAGTCGGGGCATAGGTTAAATTTCTATCGTTTTTCTTCAGATAAACGATTTTTTTGACAGAATCCAAGGTTGAACTACTCCCACTTTCGCCACGCTTAGAAGTGGGAGTCTTCTGTCGGGTAACGATAAAAAGTATTCGTCCGCAAGTTCCGACACCTTAACCCCATGAGTATACTTATTGCGAATCATAAGGTTGCGTCTTTGGAGTTGATCTCGGTAACCAGACGTCTCACCCCACGACCTTTTTTCCTCACCAGTAACGATCTGCAAACTGTTCAGGACTTAATTCATCTGCAACAAATCCACTAGGTGTCATATTTACCTTGTCAGAGAGCATTGCTTTAATGATATTATCCTTGCCCATCATTTGATCGTCCCTTCTATTTTCAAGTTCATTTGTAGCTTGTAATAAAGATTGATTATTTATAATAAAGAACGATAATTTGTAATAAAGTTTGATTAAAATCATCCTTCCCCTGTAAATTTCTTAGAGGTTAGATGATTCTTTGTTGGATATTTATGTTAATGTAACTATAGAGATTGTGATGAAATGTACTTAAACTAACGGGGCAGTTATTAAAATGTATAGCGAATGATTAGGGATATAAAGAAATAGTGAGAGGGGAAATTTATGAATATCCGTCCAATGACATTAGAAGATATTCCTAAGTTAGATGATTTAATGAATTATCTAGGTTATCCATCTTCAAATTTAAAGATTCAAGAAAGATTTAATAAAATTTTAAATTTGCCAGATTATAAAACATTCGTTGCTGAAATCAACGATAAACTTGTTGGTTTCGTAGGAATGTGTAAACAAACTGCTTATGAATTTGATGAGCCATATGTAAGAGTTTTAGCACTAGTAGTACACGAAGATTTTCGCAGGAAAAATATTGGGCAAAGTCTTATGTTGGCAGTTGAAGATTGGGCAAAAAAGAATCATTGTATAACAATTACATTAAACAGTGGAAATAGAGAAGAACGAATCGCTGCACATAATTTTTATAAAAATTTAGGATACTTAGGAAAGAGTACGGGTTTTAGCAAAAATTTAACCGAGTTTAACCAATAATTAAATTTCAATATACGAATCTATACAAAATAACGTTCCCAAATCAAAGTTTGGAGACGAACTCAAGGGCCACTAATGCTGTTAAATCAACGTTCGTGGCTTTTCTTATGAACATTGTTTATGCATTGTTTTATGCACTTTTGGTTAAAAGTAAGTCATAGCAAAGGTTTTGAAGTATTTGAAGTAATGTTGCACCATCGTCTTTGATGAATAAAATCGTGTATAAAAATTGAAGTCTTATCGTTGTAAATCCGCATAAATCTGACGAGTCCCCTTATTGTGCTAACGGGTGCTTTAATTGAATATTCGCATCACGAAATAATCAAACTTTTTTATAAAAACCAAACAAGATAAATAAAGAACCAACTGTTTTGATCAAACTTTGTTTCAAAACAGTTGGTTTCTTTCTGTATAAAATCAGCGTTTGCAACTTACTTTTAATCGAACTTTATTAAAAAGCTACATCATTAACATCAGCTGCGCATCTGATATGAAATATCATAGCATTGGAAAGAGCAGGGTTATAGGCAATGAATATGTTTACTTAACTTTACATATAGAACGGCATACTCTAAAACGAACGGTGGATTGGAACGCAGACGGGCGGGCAAGATGAAAGTAAACCTTCAACGAGAGCAACAACAAACAGGTAGGCTTTCGATCCTTTCAAACTAACAATACATATGTTACTATGGTTTATATAGTGGTATTGATAAAGGAGGCGAACACGATGACCGATAAACCGGTTGTTGATCTGGAAATTGGAATCAGTACGTTTTTGGAGGCATCGACGGATCCGGTGACAGGTGAGCGCATTAGCCATACCGAGCGAATTCGTCGGTCGGTAGAAGAGATTGTTCTGGCCGATCAGGTCGGACTTGACGTCTACGGCATCGGCGAGCACCACCGGTATGAGTATGCTTCTTCGGCCCCAGCGGTCATCCTGGCGGCAGCGGCGGCACAAACGAAACATATTCGGCTGACCAGTGCCGTGACCGTCCTGTCCTCGGATGATCCGGTACGCGTATATCAACAGTTTGCGACGCTGGATGCCATCTCGAACGGACGCGCCGAGATTATGGCGGGCCGCGGCTCGTTCATTGAATCCTTTCCGCTGTTCGGCTACAACTTGAATGATTACGATCAATTGTATGAAGAGAATCTGGAGCTTCTGCTCGCTATCCGGGAGTCAGAGAAGGTAAGCTGGCGAGGCAGTCGTCATCGTGCGGCTATCGACAATCTTGGCGTATACCCACGGGCCGTTCAGGAACCGCTTCCCGTCTGGATTGCCACCGGCGGTAACGCCGAGTCTTCCGTTCGGGCTGGCAGACTCGGCTTGCCGGTTGCTTATGCGATCATTGGCGGCATGCCGGAGCGCTTTGCGCCGCTTGTCGAGCTCTATAAGAGATCCGCGGCTAAGGCTGGACACGATGTGAACAAGCTGCAAATTGCAACCCACTCACATGGCATTGTAGCCGATACCGCCGAGAAGGCGGCAGATCTTCTGTTCCCAGGGACACAAGCGATGATGAACAAGCTCGGACGTGAGCGTGGCTGGGGAGCTCAGTACACACGCGCAACCTTCGATGAGGACAGCAAGTTGCGAGGCTGCCTCTATGTCGGCGATCCAGAGCACGTCGCTGAGAAAATCGTATTGCTCCACCGCAACTTGGGCGTCACGCGCTTCTTCCTGCACTGTGACATTGGTTCAATTCCGCACCGTGATATCATGCGCTCGATTGAACTGCTTGGCACCAAGGTCGCCCCGCTAGTACGGAAAGAGCTGGCTCGCAGCAAGGGTAACGCATAAGACATATTTTAGAGGATCCATTCACAATCGATCTATTTGAAATAAAAACACCTCCAAAGACAGATATCCATCTGCGCTTTGGAGGTGTTGCACTTTTTCCTTCATGCGACAACCATTTCACTTCGTTCCCGAAGTTGAACTGGAATTGGCATCGCCTCGCCATCTCTCATGAGACGAAATCAGGTAATTCATAACATTTCAAAGAATTCTCTTGACGATTTTCACTGGTTGTAACTATAATGGTTACAACCAGTGAGTGCTACAAACAGAAACCTTCCCTACGCGATTTGCATTTTTCGCTGCTTGTCCCAACCAAGGTGCACACTTTATGTTCGAACATTTTCAATATGTAATAGTAAGTCCCTTTTTTTGAAATTGTTGTAACTAATATAGTTACAACAAGAGTCTCATTTTTCACGCCCATCGTTGACGAGGTATGCAGCCAAACATAGGGAATACAGAATGTACATGAACTCATTCGGGCATACTTTACCTACTTTGGGGATCAATTTGAACTGGTGACATTAGTGGTGAAGGTCAGATTTGGAACGCGTTTAATTTTGCTTAGGTGAATAAGAGGGGAAGCTTGCGCTGGATAGCATTACGTTGCGGTTTCAATAATCGTAATCAATACAAGAAAGAGGGAGATTTTAAGATGTTTCGTAAAAAATCATCTATAGGAGTTATGTTATTGCTTTGTTTCACACTAGTGCTGAGTGCATGCGCCGGTAAAGCGAACACGACAAACAACGAGAGCAAAGAAGAACCTAAGAAGCAGGCGACTGAACTGAAAATCACGCCATTCAATCCTGGAGAAAACGGCCTCTTCTCCGTCAGTTCGAGCTTAATCGAAGGACCGAAAGAGGTAGTACTCGTCGATGCACAGTTCGAAAAGAGCAACGCCGAAAAACTGGTCAAAATGATCCAAGACACGGGAAAGAAGCTGACTACGGTTTACGTAAGCCATAAGGATCCAGATTTCTACTTCGGCCTGTCGGCAATCCGCAAGGCATTTCCAGACGTAAAAATCGTTGCTACTCCGGCAACCGTGGAAGGAATTAAAGCAACCATCAAGATTAAGAATGACTTCTGGAGCCCAATCCTGAAAGAAAACGCTCCGACAGAGCTGATTGTCCCTGATGTCCTAGACGGTGATAAGCTGACAGTCGATGGTGAAACCGTGCAGATAGTCGGTCTCAATGGTTCTGATCCGTCTCACACCGTCCTTTGGGTTCCGTCGAAAAAAACAATCTTGGGCGGCGTACCTATCTACGAGAACCTGCATGTCTGGATGGCAGACAACCAAACCCCAGAGAGCCGTGACCACTGGCGTGAAATTTTGAAACAGATTCTTGATCTGAAGCCGGAACGGGTTATCCCGGGCCATTACCTTGGCAAGAGCTCCGAGAATACGTCCAGTGTCACCTTCACTCGTGACTATATTGCAAAATTTGAAGAAGCGGCTAAACAGTCCAAAAATTCAGCTGAGCTGATTGCAGCGATGAAAAAAGACTATCCGAACTTCAAGAATACAAGTGATCTGGAAATGGGCGCACAAGTAATGAAAGGCGAGCGTTCATGGCCTTGATTTAACGTTTGAATAAAGGCCGTCATGCCATCTTCGTTCGGAGCATTCCACCATCAGGTTAGCTCCATTGCAGCGGTATGGCGGCCCTTTTTTATGTAGTCTATTCACGAATCTGTCAGTTCAAAATACCACTCGAGGAAGGAATTAAAGCTTTTCCATTGCGAATCCAGTTTACCAGCATAAAAATCCTCCATTTGCTGGCCCAATCCTAAGCCTATCACTTCGTCTGTGTTCTTATTATAAAAAAAGCCGTATTCCCCTTCAAAGCTATCCAAAGGAATATATTCTTCAGGCAGGTTTAAAACGGCATGAGCACTCTCCATTGCTAACATATAATCCGAAGAATTAATCATAAACCAACAAATCTGATAGATTTCATATCGTCTATTATAGAAAGTTGGCCCTTCCTCTGCATGCAAATAAAACGCAGCAAAATCCGAACCCAGATCAATGCCTAACTTTACTAATGCGTTTTTATACTCCTCATCGATGTCTTCAAACCACCAGTTTTTGCTTCTGCAATAATTGACCACTTTTTCCGACAGCATCTCGACTACTCCTCCGATATAAAAATAAACTATCTAAAATAGTCCTCTTAGTATATCATATTTCTTTTCTATCGTTGTTCGCGGTTACCTAGTTGTACTTCATAAGCAAGGCAGGTACAGTCGAAAAAATGGATAACTGTTAAAAATTTTATCGGAATGGGATATTTTCGAGCTCCCGATCGTGTTGTATATAGGAGGCGAAAAAATGGAAAGCAATTCTTTATTGCGTACGGATAAGGAATTGGCCGAACTCTATCAACGGCATGTAGATGTAGTTTACAGGCTGAGCTATATCTATTTGAAAAATCCCGCTGATGCAGAAGACGCTGTTCAATCTGTATTTATAAAACTTATTCAATCTCAGGTGGTATTCAATGACCATGAACACGAAAAGGCTTGGTTTTTGGTAACCACCCGGAATCACTGTAAAGACGTATTAAAGCATTGGTGGAAATCCCGGCGCGTCGATGCAAAGTCCCTACCGGAGATTTCCTCTTGGAATGGTCAGGAGGCATCTGGAAAAATGCTCGCAAGGCTGCTGTCACTTCCCGAAAAATACAAAACTGTGCTGTACCTTTATTACTACGAGACGTACTCGATAAAGGAAATATCAGAGTTGATAGGATACAAGGAAAGCACGATTCAAACACAGCTAGCCAGAGGCCGGAAGCTCCTTAAAGCGGACTTGGGAGGGAATTATCTTGAGCGACAAACAGATTAATCGACTATTTGAGGCTCTTGCGCCGACATCGGAGCAAAAAGAGAAAATGTTTCATAACATTGTCGTACAAAGCCAGAATGAAGCGAAAAAACAGAGCAGGTTTACTTCCGAGAGACGTTTAAGACCAGCGCTGCTGTGTGCCGTCCTGATAGGATGTTTGACGACAACAGCTTTGGCAGCGGCCTATATCGGGTTAGATGAAGCATTTATAAAATTTCTGAAGCCCACAAACCAGGAGCAGGCACAATTTTTATCAAATGGCGCCTATATCATCGATAAGCAAATAAAAAATGAAAATGGTACGCTTACGATGAAGCAAGTCGTCGGCGATAGTAATCAAACCTATATCCTCATGAACTTTACTGCTCTAAATGGGACTGTGTTAGATGCAGATGAATACCGTTTTGAAAGTACCTCTCTTCGCTATGATAGGTCGGGGAAAGATAGATTCGGATATAGTTGGGGGTTCGATGTGCTAGATGATGGACATCCGAATGCCAATAGTATCAACTTGGTCATGAAGATTACGACTAAACATTCATTAGCCGGACGTACATTTGATTTCGAATTCGAGAACTTGCAAATCAGAAATCCCCTTACGGAAGATTTTGAAACGGTCATACCAGGTACTTGGAAAACAACAGTTAAGCTGGATTTCAAAGAATATTCCAGCGTGCATCAGATCAACCAAGACATCGACATGTATGGGTATAAGGCCGTGTTAAAAACGATCTCCATCTCGCCAATTTCAATAACGTTACAGCTTGAGAGTAATTCGCTAGAGGAGATTTCCAGCACCGCTGACAGAGGGAAAATTGACGGTAAGTCATTGGATAACTTCCCTATCACGATAAACTATAAAGATGGATCCTCAGAGACGACAAACTTTTTTAGGGGATCAGATAGTATGGATCTTATAACTGGGCAAATGTTTACGAACAAAACTTTTAAAAATGTTATAAATGATAAGGAAATCAAATCTATTGTATTCTTTAATAAAGAATTTCCAATCAACGACTAAAATTCCCTATTGGTTCAGTTCATAAAATTAACCCC
>NZ_JMLT01000019.1:0-115116 GCF_000686865.1 Paenibacillus sp. UNC217MF
CATCTCAAACCCCTCAAGATGATTGCCAAACTCTAGCGGTGTACCTAATGCAATTCCACGAAAGCTGACTGCGCGGGCCACATGGAATTCTTGGGCGATATCTACGCCGATGACTAGGTGATGAACGGTAATGTTTTCAATGAGTTGATTTTGCTTGTCCTGTGCCTTAAACTTCATAGTAGAGCGACCTCCTGGATGGGATTATTGAGGCAATGACCTCGTGCACAACCCCATCGTACCGAGGCGCTCGTTTTTGTTCAACCACCCAATTATTCGTATTACAGGAATTCTAACGGGCATCTAGTTGAACAAGTTGGAAATTTAACATTTTAAAGTAAGAGCATTTCTTTGTAGTGAGAAATGCTCTTTATTTTTGTAAAATTGCACAACAATAAAAATTCAATAAATATCAATATTTATTTATTGTAAAACGATATATTTAATGATAAAGTTACTATGTCATTAAATCAAGTGAGGTGCTTTTTTTTTGAAAAAAGTAGCGACGTTCTTTTTAAAGTTAGCTGTTATTCTTATTGGAATCCCCGTTCTTGCGTTTTGTATATTTTTGGCTCCTAAAATCGGAGTTTTTGCTGGGAAATTGTATCCAGATATTGCTTATCTAAAATCTCTCGTTTTAATTTTGTTGTATGGAGCGGCTGTGCCTTTTTACTTTGCTCTCTATCAGGCTTTTAACCTTTTGCGATACATTGACGAGAACACAGCGTTCTCGGATTTATCTATAAAGGCGTTAAAGAACATAAAGTGTTGTGCAATAACAATAAGTGGTTGGTACGTATTAGGTATGCCGCTCTTTCATTTTATAGGGGAGAAAGTTGACCCTCCTATCGGATTTGTGGGACTCATCATCATTTTTGGTTCGTTGGTTATCGCCATTTTTGCAGCTGTTCTCCAAAGACTTTTACAAGAAGCGATTAATATAAAATCAGAAAATGATTTGACGGTCTGAGGTGGAGGATATGGCAATTGTTGTTAATATTGATGTGATGTTAGCAAAACGAAAAATGAGTGTAACGGAGCTTTCAGAAAGGGTTGGAATTACTATAGCGAATATTTCCATTCTGAAGAACGGAAAAGCAAAAGCGGTTCGTTTTTCAACATTAGAAGCGATATGTAAGACTTTGGATTGTCAGCCAGGCGATATTTTGGAGTACAAAAGCGATAAGGACTCTCAATAAGAATATACAACAAATTTTTATTTAACTAACGGGCAGGATGTTAGGAATATCTTCAAAAATATAGTAAGGTGGAATAGCACCATCGCAATTCCAAGATGTGGTATGCTTTATTGAGGATTTAAAAAAAGGCATCATTCTATTTATAAAAGGAGACTGCTGACAGTACACTTTAGAAAAAGAGCCTTTCGGCTCTTAAGGTAGAATGGATGTATTCGTGGAATAATAGATTGATTCCTTGCGAAGAATAATTATATTTGGAGGTAAGTAAGATGTCTCTAATAGATGAATTACATAAAACAATAGAGGGTTTATTAGCTGAGAAAGTTGTTGATGAGGATATTGAGTATTTCGAAGAGTACAAGAAGATAACAGGAGTAACAGATAAACAATTTGACGACTTTGAAAGAGATTTTAGCATTTCATTACCAACGGATTTTAAGGCGTTTTATAAAATTAAAGATGGTAGCGGCTATCCTCTTAATCTTTTGTATACTTCATATAAAGATAGTTGTATTCCATTTACATTGCTTTCCTTTGACGATATTAGAGATACCAAGAAATTTTTCTGCGATCGCGATAATTTAATGAGTGAGTATTACAGCGATAAGGAAATTAGTAAGCTTGATCCTCGTATTAAGCCATATTTATTTAACAAGCGTTGGTTTCCTTTTGCACAGGTTGTAGGAGGGTCATTGTATCTAATGTTAGACTTTGACCCGACAGAACATGGTACAGTTGGGCAAGTTATCTTTTATGTACATGACCCTGATTTTGTTTATTTTATAGCTCCAACATTTTCAGAACTTTTAGAAGATACAATTCAAAATCTTGAAGATGATTGGTATGAAGAATGCCTATGAAAAATAACCTCTGAGTCCGCTCGGTGTCAAATACTTTATTTTCTGTTGACTGTAGCGCCCAACTTAAGGCGTGAGAGAAAAGAAATAAAATTCCCCTTTCTTGTTGATCTTGCCTACGATTGTAGGCTGTTTATCTTTCTTGAATGTATATTCATTCAATTTAACAGTAACTTTATATCCGGCCAAATTGACAATGAATATGGATTTAACTTTACCGCTTGCTGCAGAAATCGCTTGTTTTGGGGTATATTTAGGCTTGGCAAAGGATTTGGCAAAATCTTTGTCACTCTTCCAATCCGTATAAATCGTCTTTGATTTGATAATAGATAATTGCATTTTTCACTCGTTGTTTTTTCTTATCGTAACGAACAGTGAACCTTGCAGCAGGCTGGGACAACTCTCCTTTTGGGCATAACTTTGATTTCAAGTGTATGTAGGTGAAGTAGTGGAAAAATTTTGATTTCCGTGTAATTATGAAAGTGGATAACATCTTCTAGCAGCCGGAGGAGCGTATATTATCCAAGATTAAGATAATGAAGAAAAGGGGAGCATTTATGATAGCACTTAAGGAAATAGATCGAAGTAATTTTTTTGAAGTCATTAAATTGAGTGTCGCTGATGAACAAAGTGAGTTTGTAGCGACAAATTTGTTTTCGCTCGCACAGGCTAAGGCATTCCCAGAGTGTGTCTGCTTGGCTATTTATCATGATGAAGTTCTAGTGGGATTTACGATGTATTGTATAGATGAAGAAGATCATGAATATTGGATTTATCGGTTAATGATAGATACTAAGTATCAATCAAAAGGTTATGGGAAGGCTGCTATGGAACTGCTCATTGAAAGGATTAAAGAAGACAGACAGCATCGGGTTATATACATAAGCTTTGAACCAGAGAATATTTGGGCAAAACAGCTATATGGAAAATTAGGATTTACAGAAGATGGCCGAGTAATAGATGGGGAAATCGTTTATAAACTGGAGTATTAAGCACAATCAAGAGATAGACAAAATAGGGTAGCAAGAGCGCAGTTTGAAACTGAAATAATTTTTATGGGTGATTTAATGGAGTATTCAAAATTCTACTTGGATCAATTTTTCAATTCGATAAATGAATATCAGTCAAAAGTTGAATTATTAATCTTAGCAAATTCATTTGTGCAAAAGACTGAGAACATTAGATGGGTTATGGCGTTAAACCAATTAATGAATTGGCAATCGATGTCTGAAAGATCTGGGGTTTGGACTTACTATGAAGTGTTAGAAATAGACTCGGCAAATGTGCTGATAAGTATTCTTCGAGAATACGATGAAAGAATTATTTTAGAGAATTATTGTAAAGGTATAGATAATTATCTTAATGAAGAGATAATGAACGAAGTTGATAATTGGATTGGATGTAATGAAACAGAAATCGATAGATTTATTGAACATATATTTCTAATGCATAGAGATTGGTTTTATAACTATTCGGCGGTCACTCCGTGATTCTAGGAAGATGGGGCGTCACGTTATCGGATATCTTCGTAAAGGCATATTAAAGGGGATGGCTATTTAAGATGAGTTCGAGACCAGTGATTATTGAAGATTATAATGATGCATGGCCTGTTATGTTTGATGAATTGAAAGATATATTAGAAAATAAATTAGAAGAGTTAGCTTTAACCATAGAGCATGTTGGAAGTACCTCTGTACCTGGCCTTTTAGCCAAACCAATTCTTGATATAGATATTGTAATAGACTCAATGACATTACTTCCTCAAGTAATTGGAAAGTTGAGTGAATTAGGTTACTTTCATGAGGGTAATTTAGGGGTAGAGAACAGGGAGGCTTTTGCAAGAACTGATGACATAGTTCCCTATAATGGAGAGATGAATCAAAAGCCGAAACATCATCTTTATGTTTGCAACAAGGAAAGTGAAGCATTAAAGAAGCACATAACATTTAGAGACATATTAAGACAACACCCGGATTTAGTAACCGCTTACTCATCTTTAAAGATAGAACTTGCAGAGAAATTTACGAATAACCGTACAGCATATACGGATGGGAAAACCCATTTTGTAAATACTGTTTTGGACGAATACAAGAGTATTTTGTAGGTGACTAAACCAGGAACTTCTCATAACACCGGGTTCACATATTGGGACCACTGTGCATTGGTTGTCAGATGTATAATCATGGAAGAGGCTCAGACAACAAACGACCCAGCCTAAGATAAGAGCTATCTAAGGCTGGGTCGTTTCGTGAATACAAGAACGTTTTACGCAATATTGCCAACTCATGTACATAACAAGGGAGCTAACTTGGTCAAGGTAGAACGGCTGACCTATTTGAATATAAACAAGACAAAATCATTAAAACACCAGTAGCCTATGAATTAACTTATTTAGACGTATTTAGCTCACAATCTTGCGAGGCAAAGTTAAGTCCGTCGGACTTGGATTTAAGCCTCTCGGCTTCGTAGATACAAGGACGATAGGCGAAGTATTTTTGAAGAAAGGAAAATCAATCGATGAATATTAGAGGCGTTATTCTTGAAGGATATTCAAACGCGGGTAAGACTTCGCTGCTCAAAGCGATAAAACAATCTCAAGCACTCGATGAATCAGCGGAGTTGAGTGTCGTAATACTTGGGGAGCATTACTCTCAGATTCTGAATAATGTTCAAGGCGAATTTGTTCGATTATCAAGGGGCCAGCATCTCGAACTTTTGCGAAATAGAGTTGGTATGCTAAAGAATCTTAATGATTGGGCAGTATATTTGGGGCCAGGGAAAAGAAAATCAAGAGGCCTTTTCTTTATTTTAGAACGGTTCCATCTAAATCACCGAGTCGCATTCTCGGATTCAGACGATGCAGAAATAACAAGTATAGAGCATGATTTAATCAAATTAGGAGCTAGGTGTTTATTGCTGACTATTTCCGACGAAATAGTCGAGGAAAGAATAAAAAGTAGAAACCCTGAGGTTTGGATGAACAAATCAAGGGAAGAAATCGATCTGGAATGTAAAGAATTGATTGATACGCAAAATAGTCTTAGGATTCAAGCGTACAAATCAATGGTACCGACAATTGAAATAAATACGGATAATAAAGAATGGGACAAGTATGCAGGATTAATCATGGAAGACAATGACTTCACCTAACAAAGTAGTCTCGAATACAAAGGAGAATAAATGAATGACGATCGTTGGTCTTCTTGGGACGATTCATAATGAAGAAATTAGTAACCGAGTGAATTGCACTTTAAGCCTATATAGGGACATAAGAAAGGATGATCTATCATGACAATCACATTGGGTAACAAGATTGGTGAAGGAGGCTGCTCTGAGGTTTTTGATATAGGGAACAATCAAATCATTAAACTTGCCAAGGAAAATACGAGTATTGAAGCTGCAAAGAGGGAATATCTCAATAATTCCATCGCCTGGGAATGTGGTCTCTCTGTGCCTCAACCTTTTGATTTAACAGAAGTGGATGGCAGACCAGGGATTATAGTTGAGCATATTATTGGTGAGACAATGATGGAACGTATTATTAAAAGTGCTATCAAGAACGATGAAATTATCCAGGATGATATTCGACTGACAGCCCAACAATTGTATAACGTACACAAAACTTTATTTGCCGGGCACGAATTACCGAATCAAAAAAACGTTATTAAATCGCACATTTTGAGTGTGAACTACTTAACAGCGCATGAGAAAGAAAGCGTAATCTCATTACTTGATTTTTTGCCAACCAGACAATGTATGTGTCATGGAGATCCGAATCCAGGAAATATAATGATTAAGAACGATGGGAAGGCTGTCTTGATAGACTGGAGTAATGCCACTGTTGGAAATCCTGAGGCTGATATAGCTGAATATATTCTTATGATTCGTTATGCGATTTTACCCCCTCATTTTCGTGAGGACATTAGACATGAATTTGAATTCATCCGAGAGAAATTAATTACTATTTTTATGGATGAATACACAAAATTATCAGGAATTGCTTATGATGAGGTTGTCCCATGGTTAACACCGATTGCTGCTAGGAAACTATCTGCTGATGCAATATCCGATTTGGAAAAAGAGAAGCTTCTTGAAGAGATTAGAAGGACTTTAATGGAGATAAAAGGGAAGCTCATTCAATAAAGATGCGACATAAGCTAGCACAGTATTCAAGCTGCTGAAGCCATATACCCTGCGGGGCTAAATGAAGAGGGGCCGGCAAAGTTTTGTCATCTAAACCTCATGGCTTCGTGAATACAATTACACGCTAGATGTAAGAACGGTAATAAAATGAAATATAAGATGATGAAAGGGGGAATAAGTATGACAACGTTAGGACTTATTAGACATGGGGTAACGGAATGGAATTATGAACATAGAGCTCAAGGCCAAACAGATATACCTTTAAATGATGAGGGACGCCAACAAGCTGAATTATTATCAAAGAGAATGAGTAACGAGGAATGGGATTATATTTATTCAAGTGATTTATCAAGAGCCCTTGAAACAGCTGAGATCATTGGGAAGATAAAAAATATTGAAGTAAAAACAGACCAACGATTAAGAGAAATGAATTGTGGACTTATAGAGGGCACTACAGAACAAGATCGAGTTAGTAGGTGGGGACACGGATGGTCCAAACTTGATCTTGGCATAGAATCAAAAGATGAAATCGTAACAAGAGGAATGCAGTGTCTTATGGACATTTCAGATAGACATCCTAACAAAAAAATATTGATAGTAAGTCATGGAGCATTAATTGGGCTGACTTTAAAGAAACTAATTCCGCATATTGATACAGAAGAACACCTTAATAATACTTCTGTTACCATTTTACATACGGGTCAAACTAGATGGGATTGTGAGCTATATAACTGTACGAAACACTTGAATATAGAACGTTACGAGTAGCAGTGCTCAATGAAAGAGGATACATCATATAACATTATATTCATGCAGCGGTTCTGTAGGCCCCTGAGCCTCCAGGAGGTAAGAAGCGAGGTGTTTGAGATTCTTTAAGCAGTACTTCGAATAATACTGGATCCGGGCAACTAAGTGACCAGGAGTGATACAAGGTGAAAGAAGAATGGGAAAGATCAAGTAAGAGTAGTATGCACATCGAATATGAGGCTCTAAATAGTATGATTAGCCAAGTTTTCAGAGGCAAGCGTCTCACCAAAGCTGAACGAACACAAACAGGACTTAGTAATGGTACCTATAAAGTGGAGATTGAAGGAACTACTACACCCTACTTTTTAAGGATCTTTGCTGGAGGTTCAGACGAAGCTTCAAAAGAAAAAGCAATCGCTGAGAGATTGCGCGGCGTCGTGCCAGTTGCCGATTATATATATCTGGATGTAAGCAGAAAGCTAATTGAATATGATTGGGCAATAATAGAGTGGAAAGAGGGAGTGTTACTGCGTGATCTTCTACATAGAGGAGATGAACGTCAGATTGCAAAAGTTGCGGAATCTGTCGGCAGTGTACTAGCTCGTATTCACTGTCATACATTTGAATGTCCAGGTTTTTTTGCAGGGGATCTTACCATCTCCACCCCATTTAACATGGATGAGAACGAATTTATCTCTTTTATTTCTGAAAGCTTGGATAGGGGGAAAACTGGGGAATGGCTGGGAGAGGAAGCAACGGAGAAGGTTCGATTATTCTGTGAGTCGCACCGTTCACTAATATCCGAAATTCATGAACCGCCAGTCCTCGTTCATTCGGACTTCAATGGTCTAAATCTTTTGGTGATTGAAAGGCCAGATGGGTTCGAAGTATCCGGCGGTATTGGATTGGGAGTTCGCCTTCTCAGGAAGACGCTATGTTGATATCGGGAATATGCTTCGGTATGAACACGACAATTCCTTGTTCGAACGTCATTTTATAAAGGCATACCGGGGTTCAGGTGGATTCCTGCATGAGAATTGGGTTCTATTATCTAAGCTGGAGGATTTGATTGCCTTGTGTGATTTACTGAATCGTTCGACTTCGGAAATGCCGAACAGAATCGCGGATGTAAGGCAACTTATCATTAAGACTGTACAATAAAATTTGACTAGCGGAAACATGATAATAACTTCCCTAAAGGATTATACAACTTGTTTAAGGATGAATGAAAAGCCATTTGAAGAAAAACAGTTTAAAGACTTAGATTCAATAGCTCTTTTTATGCAGGCTATTAATGAATCGAACAAAATGAATGGAATTCTGGATTACATTAAAGCTTCCCAATACGGAACAAGGTTATGAAATCCCAGAGAACATAAGTAAAGATTTGAAAGACTTAATATACAAAAGGTGATGACAAGTGAGAAAAGCAACGGATGTAGAGGTTTCAAATCTGATTGAAATCTTTAGTGTATTGGAAGTTGAAGAAATTGAAAATCCAAATTCTTTATTTACAAACGTGGGGATTCTAGATGTGTACCCTAAATGCTTATCGATTGAAGATGCGGCCATGTTGATAGGCGCAGAACATAATGCTAGATATGAGCATAGATTTGTGGAGTTCTTTCAACGTTGTGTAGAAATGATTCCTGGATCAGTATATGTATTACAGCGTCCCATTTTTAGTGAACCAAAGCATTCTGAAAAAGCAATCTTCAGAATTGAAGAAAGTAATGATTTATTGAATATCCTTACTTTTATGACGAGAGAACAGTGTTTCTACAATATTTATTTTATTGAAGCCAAGACTGCAATTATAGGAAACTTTGATTTATCTTGGCCAATATACAGCAACTCAGATAATTATAATATATTCAATGAGGTAGCCAGAGATGTAAATTTATATATTAGAACTAGTTAAAGAGTTTATTACAGGAGGGTTTAGCAGCTCGTTTTAATATTACATGTTCATAAATTTAATATTATAGTACTACTCGTTTCAATGCTCGTATTATTATATGTAACTTATACTATTGTACCTTATGCCGATAATAATGGCTTTTTCAATGAGAATGAAATACCAAGAAATAAAGAAGTTTTTAAGTACGCAATATTATGTTACCCATTATTAATCAGCTATATTGTGTTTGTAATTCAGTTTTTTCGTAAGATTACATTCTTGATGAGTCTGAATTACCCCATAATCTTCGTTAATCTATATATTGGTCTGTTTCTTGGCTTACTAGTAATGGGTGGTGCAATATTATGGCTGATGGTATTTGCTTTTATTTTTGCACTGGTAGCACTATTCATACTTTTTGTATATGGCCTGTATAAAGATTATAAGTGCATTAAGAAATATAGAGATGAACTTAATAGATACAATTGAGGGAATCGACGATGTCTTATATAAGAGAACAGTGTAATCGTAGCCGTTCACAGCCTCTTGGCGCAGTGAATGCTTGAGAAGGTAACTGAAATTGTTGAAGATATAAGAATATTAATACCTGAACGAGGATGATGGATATGTTTATTGTCAAAGCATCGAACCAGCGGCATCAGTGGATATCAGGAATATTCAAAGAGGAACAAGAAGTTCTAAACTATATAGACTCGATACCAAATGATTTAAAAAACGATCAGATCATTATTGAGCTTCCGAATACGAATTATCCATTTTACATTATTGAAAAAGAGAATGAATTTGATTTCATAGAAGTAGAAGAGTTGTTACAGATGATTAATGGAATTGAGACAACAGAAGAAGAAAATAGAGTTTATTTCAATATTTTTGTAATAGAAACGGATTTTGTACCTAATAAGCCAGGGGCAGATTATATGGGGATAATTAAGCACGAACATGTTTTATTGGATGGTACAAGAGAAAGGGAAATGGTTTCTTAATACAAAGAGGTATCTTGTAAGTTGATAAGTGAATATGTGGAAGATCGAACCCTTCAAATTTGAAATAATTGGAGGTCATAGTTATGACAGCAGAAACATTAATTGATAACAAGTTTCTACCGTTAATTTCATATACAGAAGAAGCGGGGAAGAAGTTTGGATCTTCCGCTGCTTCGATAGTGATTATTCAGGACAACAAAGTGTTAACAGAATGGTATGCGGGACAGCATCATTTTAAGAAGGGAGCTCTCGTCGTATCATCTGATTCTATGTTTAACTTATATTCACTAAGAAAGACATATGTCGGACTTGCTACAGCAATCGCGGTTGTAGAGAGCAAGTTGTCCGTGGATTGTAAGGTTTCTGATGTGCTCACAAATACACCTGACTACGAGTTGGGCAGCACTACAATAAGAGATTTAGCAACCAAGTCAGGCGCTAAATATTTTGGGCCAAACCATATTGAGCGTGAGGAAGTAGCTTGCGACCTCATTAGAGAACTGACGGGATGTAATATTGCGGAACTGCTTACAGAACGTATATTCAAACCGATGGAGCTAACGGATACAGAATGGGTTTCGGTACCGAAAGAGAAATTAGTTTGTGATTTTCAAGCTGGAGACGGCTATGCGTCCGTTCGAATTGAGTCCAATGAGGGTCATGAAAGAAATCTGTATTCAAGTGCGAGAGACCTGGCACAGTGGGGAAATTTACATCTCAATAGAGGTTTCATCAATCATAGTCAGTTAATACCTGCTGATGTATTCACGCTCATTGAACAATTGCGGATGGATACGGAGGATAAGAAGCGTATTTTTGGATGGTACTATCAGGATAAGTGGTATTATGCATCGGGTGCAGCAGGTTGCCACTGTGTAGTTGTGCCAGAGTTTCAAGCGGTAGCGGTTCGAATGTTCAATAAATATACGGAGGACTACACGGAAGATCAGAATTCTTTTAATGAAATATTCTATAATTGCCTTCAAGGAGTCTAAACGAAAGTGAAACAATAAATGGTCGAGGGTGTGAATCATATGCAGAAAATACGGAGAACAAAAGTAGTAGAAGGTGTTACAGTTCCCGGGATCATAAATAATGGTGGTTCTTATTTTTATATTAATGTTGATGTGTATGAGGATGGGATGTCAAATTGCTGGGAACTTGTAGATTTGAATGGGCTTCAAGAAAAACTTCGTTCTGATTGGTTAACTCCAACAATCCCAGATCAGGAAGAACTCTCTATACATGGTCTAGGAATGTATATCGTTCAAGAAGCCGAATGGAAATTTGATAAGCCCGCATACTACAAGCACATAGAAAGCAAAATTAGAACGATTAATCCTAACTTCGAAAATATCTATGAAATCACTTCTTGGCAAAAACAATTGGCGGAGAAACGACGAATTACGTATTCGCCTACAGCTATTAATTATTATGTTGTTCGTGAAATGTTCTATGAAACAATAACTGGCGATGAGTTCTCTATCTTTATGAAGTATGAAGATAATAATTATTTGGTAAATCTGGTTGTTTACGAGAATGGGGCAGTGGTTTGCTATTTCCAGGGAAATGAAATGACTTATCGTTTAGAGGAGATTGCTGAACTTTTTAAAAATGGCACCTTCTTCACTGACTTTAATGAACCAACAACAATCATTTTATCTGATTTAGGTGAAGTAACGTTCTCACAAGCCATCTATCCAACAAATATCGAGGATAAATATACCGAGCTGATCGATATGTATAAAAAATGTAAAGGCGAGAAGACGTCTTTAGAAGAGTGCAGAGAAGCATATTATCAATATCTAGAGGATCCGATTGAGTTTTACCGCGAAAATTTAAAAGTAAAATATGAGCTTGTACCAGAGCATGAGAGAATGTTCTTAGGTGATATGGACAGTAAGGATTGGGATTATCGGAGAATCATCTACAGACCCGATGAGAAGCGTGAAGTGTAATTAATTTAAACCGGTACAAGCTATCGAAAAACTGCAAGTGAATCATACGAAGAGTATGAAAGAGTACATTTGTAGGGAGTTTATGCCTGAGAATGAGAAACTCGTATTCCTTCCTTCTGGATGGTTTTTGAGCAAAGCGGTAGGAAAATACAATCATCTAAATAAGGCGCTGAGTGATATGGATAAAGCATATGGAGGAATTGTATTTAATACAGAAGGTAAAGTGCTCATGCGGAGCCCGAAGAATCATTGGGGTGGATATGTATGGACATTTGCAAAGGGAGGCCCGGATGTAGAAGATATGACTCCCGAAGAAACAGCAAGAAGAGAGGTGCAAGAAGAAACGGGGTATGCATGTAAGATTATAGCTTCAGTTCCTGGGGAATATGAATCGGATACGTGTAGGACAATATATTTCATGATGGAACCAACAGGCATGGTGACGGAGCATGATGCTGAGACTCAAGAGGTACGCTGGGTTGATGTAGAAGAAGCATTTGAGATGATTCATCTGACAAAATCCATAAAAGGAAGAAACAGAGATAGAGGTGCTTTAGAAAGTGCAATAAGGGTGAGAGATGCTTTGAAAGGGTAAAGGAATTTTGTATCGTGATTCCCTATGACTACGCGTTTGGGTCTACCCTCCTTTGGATTAAGGATGTATAATCATGGAAGCAGCGCAGGGAAACAGCGCCCCAGCCTAAGATAAAAGCTATCTAGGGTTGGGGCGTTTCGCAAATTCAACCGTTTTATGAATGTATTGCTCCATAATGAATGCCCCGACTGTATAAAGCGTAGTGATTTCACTATAGGGCATTCAGTTTGACAGGAGTGAATGTTATTAATATTGGGGAATATTGGACCAGGGATCTAATCAGCAAGGATATTTTACGAAGCCACACAGCAGTGTGTTTCTTTAAGCTTCTTGGGTTGATGGTTACACTCATTAGGAAAAAACGGCAATTAAGAAACCAAAGAAAGACGGTAATGTTATGGCATTCTGTATTGAATTCAAATTACTTGAAATGAATGATAACAAAGCCATCTATGTATACGGGGATTGTTCAGAGAATTTTGAGGGGATATTTGAATTAGAGTTAGAAAAGTTATTCACTGGTGAGATTCCTAGTGATACGAGCATGACGCAAGTAGTGAAAGTAATTCGACCCTGTCTAAGTGATGGAGCTTATCAGCATAAAGCAAACAGGGCATTTAGTAAGATCTATAAGCATTTTAAAAAGACAGGAACCTATTTAATAGAAGGTGGCTATTATGCATAGCATAGATGTAGGAAATTACTAATTTCACAAATTAGTACATCATAAGCCTAAGGAGATCATCATTATGATTCAGAACTTATATGAGACACATTTACAAGTGAAGAACCTGGATAAATCGATTGAATTCTATAAGAATCTAGGTCTTGAACTATCTTTACTCGATGGAGAAAGAAGAGTTGCCTTTTTTTATATTGGGAAGGATCGACAATTGCTTGGGCTTTGGGAAGTTCCGGAGATTAATGAGGTACAAAGAAGACATTTTGCATTCGGAACAGATGTGGAGTTATTAACAACAGCAATTGATTGGTTAAAGGAAAAAGGGATAGAGCCGATTCAAGCTCTTGGCAAAGAGCCAACGGAACCGATCGTACATACATGGATGCCAGCGGCAGCCATTTATTTTAATGATCCTGATCATAATGAACTTGAACTGATTGCATGGCTGCCAGATCAGCCTCAAGATATCGGATATGTGCCTTATTTAAGTAAATGGAATGAAATCGTGAAAGCAAGCAAGAGTAGTGGGAACTAGCTGTAATACAATAAATCCCGTAAGTATCATTCGAAGACGTCTTGTGAACAAAAGGGGAAAGTGATGAAAGATAAAATAGGAGCCGCTCGTAAAACGATCATCACTCTTAATTCTATTACATTGCTTACTCTTTTAAGTTCGACCTACAACTTTGTTCATTCTATTACGAGTGATTTTAAAATGATTCACTATAAGGGCTCGATGATTACTGATGTTGTTTTTGAGAATTTACTTTTTCGTATACATACAGACTCCGAGATATTTAGTCGATTTTGTCACCCTATACTGATTATCCTAATTGGGATAGCGATAAATATAATATATTACATTGTTACAATTATAATTGAAGGTAAAAAGGCTCATACTGGATGAACTTAGGCCATTACCTCAGATACAAATAACGCCCCAGTCCGAGATGACAGCTATCAAAGGCTGGGTCGTGTTGTATCTATAGCACCAATAAAGTCAATTAAGAAGTGAGGCTGCTAATGGAAATAGTAGAGGCAGAAAATAGAGAAGATATACTGAGGTTAGTCGGTCACATATCTCCTCAAGCTAGAGAATTTGTGAGCGAAGCGTTTCGTGAGCAAGCTGTATCCGTCTTTCATTATAGTCGAACGGAAGAAGTTCATGGAGTATTTTGTGCAGCTGAGAATGATGATTGCACGATTGCGTATGTTTCCTTTCTAAAAATATCAATGAACGAATTAACCTTCATCCTAGGGTTAATTGATGCGACAATCCGGACGTTCTTGGAGGAAGGCGATGGAAAGGAACTTTGCTTCAATGTATATGGGGAAAATGAAGAGGTCATTGCGTTTATAAGAAGCATCGGATTTCAATCGGATATGGAAGGATATCATCTCATATATACCAAGACAGAAGTACCAGATGTGCCGACGTCACAATTGATTGAAAAGCAGTTTGAACCCTCTATGCTGCAAGAATTTATTGAATTATTTGATCGGGGATACCTCCAATTACAGCTGGAAAATGGTCAGATAACGGATTGGCATAGCTCTAATCGGGTAGAGTTCCTTAACTTGCTTCAAAACAAGACACGTAGCGATGAACTTCGTTCATTTTGGCTAGACAATCAATTGATCGGTTCCTATCTCATCCATAACAATTACATTCAAGACTTGGTAGTGAATCCAGATTACCAGAATTGCGGGTACGGCAGTATGATATTGGCCCACTGTGTTGCACATATGAGAGCGAACAAGGGGATAGATAACGTTTGTCTGCGTGTGGCGAAATCCAACTGGAGAGCTAAACGATTCTATAAACGAAATCACTTCGAAGAACAGGCCAGTTTTGCAGAGCATACTTACATTCCAGGTTAAGCAGAAACAATGTGCAAAGTGATAAATTCTAGCTGAGGGAGCGTGTATGATGGCGACTTGGGTTACACATTTTAGAATTGCTGAAGCATTAATCAGTAGAGATCTACCGGTATCAAAAATTGATTTTCTAGTAGGGAATATCGGCCCAGACTGTGGGCTCATTGGTGAGGATGGAAAACCTACGCCCCCGAAGGAAATTACTCATTTTATGATGAATCGAGTCATAACCGCAGAATCATTTTATGAGCAGTATCTTCTAGATCCTATTGATATCTCTTCCCCCAAGGGCTCCTATTATTTAGGGTATTATTTTCACTTGGTGACGGATGAAGAGTGGATCAAACTCGCCAATCGAAAGAAAAAGGAGGAGGTATTTCAATCGATATTAAATACACCAGAGTATACTCTATTAGTTAAAAAAGATTGGTACGGCCATGACTTCGTATATCTCAAAGAGAATAAAGAGAGTATTTTTTGGACTGAATTTCAGCATATAGATGAATATCCTGAGTTTTTGAGCTTTTTCCCTGCAGGTCAAACGAGTCAGCAGATCAAAAATATAACGGAGTTTTACCATGAAAGTTCAATTGCAGAAGATCATGAGTTTATCTATCTGACACGAGAAGATATTGATGGGTTTGTGAATCATACCATTCATTTGTTATGCGAAATCGTGAGTCAGAGGATGAATATGGGGGGCTGTATGTTATGAATAATACATGGTCGAAGAATATGCCCGCTGTTCAATTTCGAGTGGCAAGGCCCACCCATCAATTACAGAAGATTGTTGAATTCTACTCGGAAGGTCTTGGTCTCGAAGTAGTGGGTTCATTTGTAAATCATAATGGCTACGATGGCGTCATGATCGGTCTTCCGGATGTTCACTATCATTTGGAGTTTACGCAGGAAGTACATGCAGTGCCTGTACCGCCTCCCTCTTCAGATAATTTGCTGGTGTTCTATATACCAGACGTACAGGAACGGGATGATATCGTTTCTAGATTAGTCACCATGGGCTACCCAATTGTGGAACCAGAAAATCCTTACTGGCAGCAAAATGGGATAACCATTTGTGACCCAGATGGATGGAGAATTGTTTTGCAAAATACGACAGGGCTTTCATAAGGCGGATGGAGATGAGTGATGTAGTGATGATCAGTTTAATACCGACTACACGTGAGAATTGGAAAGAAGCATTAAACTTGCAAGTTCAAGCACATCAAAACCATTTTGTCCCATCAGTAGCAGTGTCTTTAGCCAAGGTACATATCCGTCCAGATGGCGATGAATATCAAAATTTACCATTTTGTGTGTATAATGCAGAGGGTCGATTAGTGGGCTTTGTCATGATTACGGTAGATGATACAACAACCCAATCCTATTGGCTAAATGGATTGATCATTGATAAAAATGAACAAGGTAAGGGATATGGAAAGGAAACGATCAATTCTGCAATTCGTTACATAAGAGAAAATTACTCGCAAAGCGTGTGTGTGAATCTAACAGTATGTGTAGATAATGTAGCAGCTAGAAAGCTGTATGAAAAGCTCGGGTTTTGTGAGACTAGGGTTGTATATGAGGATGAGATTGTTTATCGATTCACATTTTAATTACATCGATAGATAAATGAAGAAAACGTTGAACGAATCTAAGATGCGCTTAGAAATTGTGACGAAGTGAACAGTTAAATAGACTAGTGACATTTCGAGAGAAATGGGGCAGGAGAATGAATATACGAGTTCTTCAAGATAGTAATGCACAGGCCTATCAGGAGCTTAGATTAATAGGGTTGCGGACAAATCCTGAAGCATTTGGTTCTACTTATGAGCGGGAAGCGAAATTCACACTGGAAACGGTAATGGAGCGAGTCAAACCAAGTAAAGACAAATTTGTGATGGGTGCGTTTGATGACGAAGGATTGTTACTAGGAATAGCTGCGTTTGTACGAGAGAATGGGATGAAAACTGCCCACAAAGGAAATTTGTTCGGGATGTATGTGAGAGAAGAAATGCGTGGGAGCGGGGTTTCGAAAAACCTGCTGCTTGCTTTAATTGCGAGGGCGAGCGAAATCGATGGCGTAGAGCAGATCAATTTAACGGTGGTATCAAGCAATGAACCAGCTAAGAGGCTGTATTCCTCCGCCGGATTCCAAACCTACGGCATTGAGCGCCGCGCCTTAAAATATAATGGGCAATATTTCGATGAAGACTGGATGGTCTTGCAGCTGCCTTAAGAGTAACTAGCAACCGCTGTGAATGGCAAGCGAAATAATATTGTTCCTCATGTCGATCGGATGGTGACCATAACTTAGATGGAAGGTGTGAAGAGCATTGTTATTGGCGATTGGCATATCTCTGTTATTGACGTTCTCTTTCATAATCGTTCAAAGCTTATTAAAAGTAGTAACTCGAGTTGATGTCGAGAAATCAACAATCATTTTTTGGGGAATGACCGTAATTGTAGTATCCGTACTATCTCTATGGTATGGGGAGCAGTATATCTACAAAATACCAGAACGCGTCATGCCAGTGATGACATTATTCTTCATTGTTGCAATCGTAAATGTATTCTTGGCTCAAAGGTCAGGATATCGTCCGATCGGGATTTACGATACCATTCACTTTTGTTTAACTTACCCTCTGCTTGAAGAGATGGTATTTCGAGGATTAGTTCTTCCGCTATTAAGCAGCAGCTTGCCCACAAGCTCATCCTTAACCATAATGGGGTTATCTGTTACCCCTGCTGTTCTGATAACAGCTTTTCTTTTTGCCATCTGCCACCTTCAATATTATAGGTTGTCACGCATGAGTATCCGATTTATGCTATTTGCATTCTTTGGCGGTATTTTCTTCGGCATAATCGCTGATCATACCCATTCTATATGGTTGCCTCTTATGCTGCATATCGAGTTTAATGTACTAAGTGTCTATTTTAGCAGAAGAAGAATGTCGGTAGGCAGTTGAAAAGGAGAATGATAGATGATATACCCAGAACTTGAAACGGAAAGATTGGTGATGCGGGAATTAACTATGGAAGATGCGGATGCCGTATTTAGACACTTTTCCATCCCAGAGGTTCGAGATTTATGGAGATAATATTCAATCGCAGAGGCTACTTAAGAAAATGGGATTTGATCAAGCGAGTCAATTGAAGGACAATCTCATGTACTTTACATTAAGAGCAGCTATGGATTGATCCAAGGCGTAAGCTGTTGAAGTTCACTTAAGATGTGAGGAATATGCAGTAAAAATAGGAGTGATCCCTGATGAATCAGTTGGATAAGCGATACCCCATTGGTAGATTTGAGCACACCGGAGAGATTTCGTCTTCGCAACGTGCTCTTTGGATCAACGAGATTGAAGAGTTCCCTGTCAGACTGAAGGATGCCGTAAGAGACTTATCTGAAGAGCAGTTAGACCTGGAATATCGCGAAGGTGGATGGACAATACGCCAAGTTGTACATCATCTTGCAGATAGTCATATGAATAGTTTTATCAGATTCAAGCTTGCTCTAACGGAAGATACACCTGAGATTAAGCCCTATTATGAAGAACGATGGGCTGAACTGCTGGACTCGGTACATACAAATATCCAATTATCAATTCAGTTGCTCGAAGCATTGCATCAGAGATGGGTTGTGTTATTGCGATCGTTATCTGAGGCTGATTTTCAAAAACAGTTTTACCACCCGGGTTCCAAAGAAGTAATTCGATTAGATTATAATGTGGGATTGTACGCTTGGCATGGCAATCATCATATCGCCCATATTACCGCATTAAGAAAAATACAGAATATATAAGTGTACATGATGCAAGAAGATGAAACGTATCCAAGTAACCGTACTATCGGGTTATCGGGGTACGTTTTCTATTTGATAGAGGAAAATGAGAGTGAGGATCGAACATGTTCTATAGGAATATAATGGGTATCGATGGCCAGTGAGTGTTGCTACTTCATGGAGGAGAATATGGAACTGTTGGTTGTTGGTGATGTTCATGGTTCTCATCCAGACAGCGTGTTGTGGAATCAAGGGAAACTCAAGAATATTGGTAAATTGCAAATTATCGGACACACGCCTTGCAAGTCAGGGAAAGCGGAATTTGATCGCATAAGCAGCACGTTGAATATCGATACAGGGGCATATCGACCTGTTGGGCTTACAGCAGTCAAAGTGAACCAAAATGGCGAAATAGAAGAAATCATATACGAACCAACGCTCTCGATTGATGTGATGAGCGAGAAAGGTTGAAGGTGTAATCATGAATAGAACTGTAATGTTCCCCGATCCATCGCTGCATCCTGAGTGGATACAACCGCATAGCCCTGAGTGGTATGCAGAGCTGAATGATATCGTAGGAGAATACCAGTATCCGTGGAGATCAACCTTTGAAGAGCCAACAGCGGAGATGATTTATGAAAAGGAGATAATGTCGCATCTCACTAGTGATTCACGGATATTAGATGTTGGATGTGGGCATGGTGAATTTACTAGACGTTGGAATCATAGAGTGAAGGAAGCTGTTGGGATCGATAATCGAGAGAATTTTATCCGACAAGCGCGGCAGCTTAATGGAAGTGAATCGGTACATTTCATGCTTGTAAATGTGGAGGATGCATTGCTGCCCTTTGCAGACAACACGTTCGACCTCGTTTATACGAAGAAAGGGCCTTGGTTATACGAGGAGTCATCTCGAATTCTTAAGCCGAATGGGATGATGATGGGGTTATATCATGGAGGGACAGATGGTGGGCTTAGAAGCCTGTTCCCTGGATTGTTTACCCCGCTATCTTATGATCCTTACGATTTGGATGATTTGGTCACGAGATATCAGTTTCAGCGAACAGCCGGATTGACCGATTTTCAGGTTCAACTGGTTGAGGAAGTAGAGTATTTGACAAGGCCAGAAGATGTGCTCATAAAGAAGTGCTTTGGACAGAGGAAGGAAGTTCGTGAATATGTCTGGTCAGCTTGTCTTCGGGGCGTTGAACAGGTATTTGCAGAGCATGCAACTGACAAAGGATTAAGAGTAATCAATTTTCATTATGTAATTAAGGCAAGAAAATCGTGACAGGTAACTCTATTGACATGAATGGCAAGTATCATGACCAGCTGTTAGTTGGACAGAATGAAGTGGAGTATCGAGAGTGAAATAGGATGAAGAGTTTTATCTATATATGATGTATATGGCGATTGTATGGCAAACTCTTATTTTTAATCGATTCGTGAGAATCGATTTTTTTTGTTCTATTTTGTCCCACGCAATAAAATTCGATTTACATAAAATAAAAGGAGCGATAGCGATATTGTTCAATCGCTAGGTAGTAGATTCCTATTACATGGTACGTTTTCACAATCTATCAGGAACTACTTTCCTGAGGGAGGGAAGCTGGATGTCAAATCCCAATATACCGAACATTACACCCCAAATAAGTATTACTAGAGACGATGCAATCAATTTATTGCTTATTTCAATGGCTATGGAAGAACTCTCGCTTAGTCATCTAGTGAACGCGGAGGCAGAGAAAATTCAATATGTCCTTGGGACGCTTCCTGGGTTAGAAGCTCCTGCAACTATTAGCGATGTATTGCAAACCAATGCCAGCGTTCGCAGCGTGTTGGCGGCGACGATTCAAAAGGAATTGATTATTGAGGACAAATTGGAGCAGGTACTGAATGCGGCAGCCTCACCGCCAACGGGGGGAACGGGGGCTACTGGCCCAACAGGGCCAACCGGATTATCGCCTACCGGAGCTACCGGAAGCACTGGAGCTTCTGGAAGCACGGGAGCAACAGGCGAGACTGGTTCAGCGGGGGCATTGGGCCCGACAGGGCCAACTGGGCTAACCGGAGTGACAGGGGCAACTGGATTAACAGGTGGAACTGGAGCCACCGGGGCTGCGGGTACGGCTGGATCAACAGGCGAGACTGGCCCTACAGGGGCCATCGGAGCAACTGGTGCAGCTGGAGCAACGGGAACGACCGGGTCAACAGGTGTAACTGGAGCAACGGGAGATACGGGTGCAACCGGAGCAACAGGAGTCGCCGGTGCAACCGGAGAAACGGGAATTACCGGGCCGTGTCCGGTTTGTCCACCAGGGCCTACCGGAGCGACAGGACCTAATGGGGTTGGCGCTACAGGAGCAACGGGAGCGGCAGGTGTGACTGGAGCAGTCGGTGCGACTGGAAGCACCGGAGCCACCGGAGTAGCTGGAGCCACCGGAGGCTTGATTACGGTGAACAACGCCGACTTTGTCACTGTCGGAACACAAACGGTAGCGGACGGCGCTCCGCTTATATTAGAAACGAATTTAACTGTAAATGGTACATTAATCACACATGTACCTTTGACACCCACAATCGTACTTGCTCCAAATCATACGTACTTCGTTGATTACGAGACGCAGGCTACGACCGCCGGAACGACCGCATCCGCGACTCTGCAATTTAATGGAATTAATGTCATCGTCACGACTGCAAGTTACGATACCGTTGCAGGTGTAATCGTAGAGCTGTCCTCACACACGATCATTCAAACCGGGGGGACTCCAGGTACGTTAGAGCTTATCAATACGTCAGGTGTGGCAACGGATTTCACGAATGTGTCGATATCGGTAATTGCTATATTGTGATTTATAAGATGAGGCTCAGTATTTTCCCATATGCGAGCACATCGGATATGATGCTAGGTCTCTTACTATGGCACTTCATAAGGGGTGAGTGAAATGTCGCAAGCAAACATACCCAATATTACACCTACTATTTCGATTTCCAGGGATCAAATAATTCCTCTATTGCTCTCTTCGATCGCATTGGAGGAATTAGGGCTAAGTCATATTCTTAACGCTGAAGGCGAGAAAATTCAATTTGCATTGGGAACAATTCCAGGCTTGACCACAGTGCCTACAATTCCAGAACTGCTAGCGCTGAACAGCAGTACACTAGATACATTGAAAGTGGTCGTGCAGCAGGAAATTGTGTCACAGATGAAACTCGATAGAATTGTAGAGGGTCTTGTTCCCTTGCTAAGCTCTGGTGCTACGGGATCCATAGGACCTACAGGGGTTAATGGATCGACTGGTGCAACTGGGGTTACAGGTCCATCTGGAGCAACTGGGCTTACTGGCATCACAGGGCCTGTCGGTGCGACTGGAGCAACCGGAGCAACCGGTTCCTCTGGTGTAACCGGAGCAACCGGCACGATAGGTGCTACTGGGCCAACAGGCTCGACGGGAGCGACCGGAGCAACGGGCTCGATCGGAGCAACTGGCACTACAGGCGTGACAGGTGCAACTGGCTCTACTGGTCTAGCCGGATCAATCGGGCTCACTGGTAATACAGGAGCTGCAGGTCCAATCGGTCCTACTGGCCCTACCGGTATAACAGGCAACGCCGGCCCTGTGGGCCCTACAGGTATCTGCCCTACTGGCTGCCCAACGGGAGCGACAGGGGCAACGGGAATACCGGGGCCAACAGGAGCAACGGGAGCAACGGGTGTGACCGGAGCAGTGGGTTCCACTGGAGCCACCGGAGCGACCGGGGCAACAGGGGTAACAGGGGCGATGGCGCTCGCTACGGCGAATTTCGCGAGTATCATTACACCTGGACCTGCAGGTCCGGCGGGATTTTTGGAGTTCGCTACGGCAAGATTGCTGAGCGGCAGCTTAATCTCGTTCACTCCGGGTTCGAGCACGATATTGCTTCAACCCGATCATACGTACTATATCGTGGCACAAGTTGATATTGATGCGAGCAACCCTTCAGGAGGACTAGATGTGATTCTGACTTTTAATGGGGAAAGCATCCTAACGATATTTATGAGTACCGTTGCGGGGGATTTCGCAACGTTAAAGGGAAGCGTGATTGTGAATACACCATCGGGAGCACCGTCCAGCATCATGCTGTTCTCACGCTCCAACAGCAATCGAAACGTAAATATAAGCATTATTGCGCTAAATTAGCAATCTGATGATGTCAGCAAGGGAGTGAGAAATCGTGTCGCAAGCCAATATCCCTAATATTACGCCGAATATTTCTGTGTCGACGAACGAAGCGGTGAATTTGCTGTTAGCCTCAATAGCGTTAGAGGAGTTAGGACTAAGCCACATTGTTAATGCGGAGGCAGAAAAGCTCCAATTCACGCTAGGAACGCTGCCGGGATTAACTACGCCTGCTACAGTGAGTGATGTACTGGCAGTAAACGACAGTATCGTGAATACGTTGCGAGAAGCGATTAAGCTCGAATTCGTGCTTAATAACAAGCTGGAAGAGGTGCTGCAGATACCAGTCGGTACAAGAGGGCCAACCGGAGCAACCGGAGCAGCGGGCGCGACGGGTTCTACTGGCGCAACCGGAGCTACTGGTCCTACTGGGTCAATGGGAGTGCCCGGAGCGACGGGAGCAACGGGCGATACCGGAGCAGCTGGCATTGCTGGCTCGACAGGCTCAACTGGAGCTACTGGCAGTACGGGGGCGGGAGGCGCTGCAGGAGCAGCTGGTTCTACTGGGGTAACCGGAGCAACTGGACTTCCTGGCAGCACAGGCTCAACGGGGCCAACAGGAGCAACCGGAGCAACTGGCGCACAAGGTGCCGTAGGTATCACAGGTAGTACAGGCTCAACTGGCGGTACAGGCGCGATTGGAGCGACAGGAGCCACTGGGCCAACCGGAGTGTGCCCTTGTGTTACTGGGCCAACCGGAGCGACTGGGGCAAGTGTAACTGGAGCAACTGGAGCGACAGGGGCGACCGGAACAACGGGAAGTACCGGGGCAACAGGGGCAACTGGAGCAGCCGGAGCGACCGGAGCAACCGGAGTGCAGATCACGGCGAACAACGCATTCATCCGTTCCCCTGGTTCTATTCTGGTTGCGTCTGGCAGCGCAATTCCATTCGAGGAGAATTTCACGTTGAACGGCACCTCCATTACGCATACTCCTGCCTCGACGGATATCGTGTTGGCACCGAATCAAACCTATTATATTGCTTACCGGACGAAGGCAGAGCTGCTCACAGCGGGTAACATTACCGCACATGTTGCTCTGCAATTGGATGGAACAACGATTCCGGGAACAGATTCACAGATGCAGTCCTTGCCAGGAGCTTCTCAAGCCATTACGTCATTATTATCGAATACGATCATTAATACAGGAGCTAGTTCAAGTATTCTGACTTTAGTTAATCTTGAACCCAATGATAGAACCTTCGACCAGACGTCGATTACGATCATTAAGCTACAATAGCAGCTGGGGGCGAATAGAGATGGGAAGCAGTGCGAATTTCGGTTGTTCGGCCGGCTGTGGATCGATTCCGGTCAATGGCGCCCCTGCGATGTTATCAGTCATTGTCCAGAACGGTACCTCCATACGACTGCAAGGAATGACAAACATTCTTCTTGATGCGAGTAAAGCGTATTTAGTCGAATATAATGCTGATTTTACCACGGCATCGAGCAACCATATCATCGCTACAGAGCTTAGATTGAACGGAAAGCTAATACCAGGGTCGCAGAGCTTCTCATTTCCTACCACAATTCCATTCGGACAAAATACGCCTACTGCGAATGCGACCGGAGGAGCTATTTTCAACACTCCTTCCAGTCCGAACCCGAGTATTTTGCAGCTGATTGGCTTTTCACCAGTTGAAGCTTCTGGATCGAATTTTAGCGGCGTTAACATACGTGTGACGGAAATCGACAATTTTTCATCTGCTGGGGTGACAAGGAATAACGCTGCAATTTTTAGCTATGGCTATGAAAATGTAGGGCCGGTTTCACCGGTTCCCTTCTTAGCGGCGAAGGTGACGAATGGCAGCGGCATAACGTTCTCTACGAACAATCGAACAGTGATTGATTTGGCTCCGAATGCAACCTACTTTGCATCCTATAGCTTCATCGAGAGTCCATTAATGGCTAACTTGTCTGTCCTTGTTCAGTTGACATTGAACGGGATTCCATTGGATCAGAGCTTATCGGTCGCCCCATCATTAGCGGACGGAGTATCCCGATCAGGTGGAGCGGGCAGCGCCGTATTCAATACAGGGCCAGGAACTAATAAACTGCAGCTTATGAATATGAATGTACAGGAGATTAAGTTTGTCTCTGCGAATGTAAATATTATTCAAGTTGGTTAAGCAAATTGCAAATGCCACATCAGTAGTTTTTATTACTCTTGTGGGATAATTTCTGGAATAGAACAAGGTTGAGTTTAAGTGGGATGTTCCCTCTGAGCTCGACCTTGTTCTTTTTGTTGCCGCATGGGTATACCTCTTATTTTTGACGTGAGATCGAGGTCATGGAAGCAAGTGGTCTCCCGCAACATGTTGGATGGAATCGTGTTGGCGAATATTGGCAAGGTAAATATAATAGAGACAAGGATATTCGTTGATGAGAGGAGGGGAAGAATGCGCACGATAAAAATCATTGTTGCGGCTATGTTCCTCGTCATTACCTCATGCACCTTTCTGAAATATGATCAGCTCTTTATTGTTCAGCAAGGCGATACAGCAGACGTTCCATTTCAGGAAAAGAAGAATGGCAGAGTTACCGTTGTTTACAATGCATCTACCGTAGATTTTGTTGTGTCGGCTAGAGGAGTTCAGGCAGGGAAGGGATATAACATATCGGTAGCAGATCCAATGGGAAAGGGGTAATGTTTGGCCCGAAAGAAAATGTAGTGATACGGCTAGGAACCATCGAAGATGAAAAGATATTTATGTCGAATGGAAAAGGGAATCTGTATGTTTCCATGATCAATCCCGTTCGAATTGCTGAGGCCCGAGAAATGGTGCTGCAGATTAAGGCTGCAGATGGAACAGAAATCATAAAGTCCCGCCCATTTCGGTTGGAAAATTGAGTGACTACAGCTCAGGATAGTTGAGGCGGAGGATTGAAAATTCTAGGTGGTGAGACACATCAGTTCGGAGTGAGAGGGAGTGGTGATATGAATCAGGTTGTTGTGACTAGAGCCGCCCAAGCTGAAAAGCAGCGAATAAAACAGCTAATCCAGTTCTATATTTATGATTTTACAGACTGATGGCACAGTAACGGTAAAAATGGAGAACGGTAAAAGATATCAACGCTTTGCCTGCAAGTAGTTGTACAAGTTGTGCTGGTTTGTGTTGGCTATATGACGTAGCAGAGAATACGCTTGGAATGCGGGGAACATGTGGAACAACAATCTAAATGAGGTGGGATGTTAATGGCAGCGAACATAGTGCAGCTCATTGACTATCATGTATGGGCGAATGCTAGAATCATGAATCATCTTGCCGGATTACCTAGTGAAGTTTTTATCAAACCAGTAGATGTTGGATTCGCAACGATTGCAGCTGTAATCCATCATATGATGTCTGCTGATGCCCTCTGGTTTGCCCGGATTAGGGGAGATCGCACAACTCCTGAGGAGGGTAACCAATTTGCTTCGCTTCAGGAAGCAATTGATTACACAAATAACGTATACACTCAAATGCGTGCATATGTAGGTTCGATTCCTGATCCAGAGAAGATCATGACCTACCGAACACGGAGGGGAGTAGAGGTTCACAACACGATTTCCGACATCGTGTACCAAATCGTGAATCACGGTTCTTACCATAGGGGCAACATCTCTACCATGCTAAGACTGTTGGGACACGAAGGGGTATTGACTGATTACATTGCTTACATCCATTCTAGCGAACAGATGTAGAAACGTAAACGTATGTTGATATATTAGATCGAACATTGAGGTGAGAGATATGTCCAAACTTTATTCGATGGTGCAAATTCCAGGCGGAGAGGAAGATTTGCGAGATGATCGCAAAAAGATTCAATGGAAAGTAACCATTCCACCCTTTCTTCTTGGAGCTTATCCGGTTACGAACGAGTTGTATGAGGCGGTTGTTGGAGAATCGGATACCGCTGCTAATTCTTCACATTCTCATCACATGCCCGTAGTGAATATTTCGTGGAAGGAAGCTGTTGTCTTTTGTAATCTACTATCACAAAGATCCGGATTGACGCCATGCTACTCGATAGGGAGCGATGGGGAGACGGTTCAATGGAATGTGGAGGCAGACGGCTATCGCCTACCGAACGAAGCAGAGTGGCAATATGCATGTAAAGCAGGGAATTCTAGCTACCAGTATGGCGAGCTGGATCAGATTGCTTGGTACAATGATAATTCACAAGGCATGCTCCATGAGGTTGGGAGCAAGGTGCCGAATGCATGGGGATTGTACGATATGCTCGGCAATGTATGGGAATGGTGCTGGGATATTTATGATGAGCAGGTGTACGGCTCTTATCGAGTCTTTCGCGGTGGAAGCTGGGCTGAAGAAGCAAGAGGATGCGGGGCAACCTGCCGTAGGCGCAGCCATCCCACATTCCGTATCGAGGATCTTGGATTCCGCCTAGCAAGGTCGTTGAACCGTTAGCACCCCTGTGTGATGCAAGCGTATGATGGCAGCTGTATTCAGCATGAATGAGAAGGAATAGCGGATTGAGCGAACATGTGGAGGTTCAAATGGGAAATTACTGGTTGCTGCTGGTGATTATTGCTTCATTATCGCATGCATTCTGGAACATCATGTTGAAGCAAAGTGAGGACAAAACGATATTTCTGTGGTCGCTACGGGTATGGTCTGTCATCTTATTTCTACCCGTTAGTATAGTGCTGTGGCCTAAGGACGAACACATAACATCGGAATGGGTACTTATGGGGCTCGGCAGTATTTTGCTCCATAGCTTATATGCCCTTATTCTGTCTAAGGCATACGAGAAGAATGACTTTACCTTAACATATCCTATAGCTAGAGGGCTAGGCCCGCTAATCGTTGTGGCAGTTGGGGTTATGCTGCTCAAAGAACCTTTTACATGGATGAGTATTGTAGGAAGTGTACTTATTTTTACAGGGATCTTTGTGTTGTACACTGGTCTTGGCCGCGGGGGACAGTCGATTCGTTCCATGTTCACTTCGCCCTATCCGCTATTAGTCGGCCTTTCCATTGCTGGTTACACCTTATTCGATAAGCTGGCGGTCTCTATCATACACCCAGTATCCTTAAATGTAATCGAAAATATGGGACAGGTGCTCTTACTAGGGAGTCTGCAAGTGAGAGGGTAGGAAAGAGTTCGTACACATTGGAAAAAATACTGGGGCAGTATGGCGATTGCAGGGGGATTAGCTGGATTATCGTATGTTCTCGTATTGATCGTTCTGACTGAAATTCCTGTTAGTTATGTAGCGCCAGTGCGAGAAACCAGCATTGTTATCGGCTCTTTCCTTGGCATTTATTTCTTGAAGGAACGATTTCAATCGCAGAAAATATGGGGGGCCGTTCTTATTTTTGCTGGTGTAGTATGTATTGTGATGTGAAAGTAAGGGAACGTGGATAATACGGATGACTTCTGTTCACGATTGGAGGAGTTATGGAGGAAGTAATTACAACGATATACATGGTTCGTCATGGAGAATCGCCTAAGACGAAAGGAAATGAAAGAACGCGTGGCTTGACAGAGAAAGGCAAGGAAGATGCTCGTATTGTCGCGGATATCCTACAAGAAGAGGGGATAGATACGTTCGTATCTAGTCCATATTCGAGAGCAGTCCTCACTTTGGAAGGTCTGGCGAAGTCCCAAGGGAAAGAGATTCACGTATTTGAAGATTTGAGAGAAATGGTGTTTGTCCCCGGTGATCGCATTGTAGCGAACGATGAGCTGTATCCTGTGGTCAGAAGGATGTTTGCGGATGCCGCTTATTCGCTACCTGGAGGAGAAACGATTGCGGTTTGTCAGGAGCGGGCTATGCGTGTATTACAACAAATCGTACATACCAATAGAGGCAAAAAGATTGCGATTGGCTCGCATGGAGCTATCATGACATTAATGATGAGCTGCTTCGATAGTCGATATGATGTAGATTTTCTGTTCCAGACTTCTAAGCCCGACATTTACAGAATGGAATTGAATGAGAAAGATGAGTGTATAGGTGTTCAGAGAATGTGGAAGGTTGCTGCATGTTGAGTTTGATGAAGTATAGCAGGATGGAAGAAGTTCATACAACATAACGAAAGCAGTCTAAGTATTAATTTCACGAATCATATTGAGTCTGCACGGAAAGAAAAAAAGTAAAAGTCGTTTTTGGTCTGTTTATTATCTCCCACCAGCTAGGAATGAGGGTTACAATCCATATGCGGATGCAATTTTCCAGCATTTCACCTAGAAAATAGAGCAGCTTGTGGCTTATTGCGGATTATGGTATAGTCCCCAAACCGATTATGCGTATGTCGAACCTGTAGTCACTATCCCGAGTTATAGGGGGAAGGGACTTGGTGCTGCGGTTGTAGTAGAAGCGCTAAAGAGCTGCAGTGTATTAGGAGCGAACAAAGCGTATGTCATTTCAGATCATCCCTTTTACAAGGCGATAGGATTTGTCCAGCATTCCCGGTACTCCTTCTATTGGCACAATGACTAATGGACAGCGTACAGCGTATACGTAATTGTTTAATGCGGGTTTAGCAGTACGGATGAATGGGCTGGGCATATCATACATATTCATGTCATGAAGGTTAGGATTGCGGTTTCCAGGACAAAGAGCAGATTGGTGAGCAGTGATGTGATTATCATTATGTGCTACAACAATGGTAATGCGATTGCAATGAAGGAATATACGGGAACCGAATTCGAGAATCGGTATGGAAAGAAGGATAACGATGATTACGATAAGGTCAATTACGGAAAATGATTTGCTGGCATTGAGCCAGCTTTATCAAGAGCTAATGGGACTACAGACGAACCAAGCGAAGCTGGAGCAGGTATACCGAACGATTCAGCATAATGAACAATACATCATTCTGGGAGCATTTGACGAGGAGCAGTTAGTAGGTTCCTTGATGGGCATTATTTGTCATGATCTTGTGGGAGATTGTAAGCCATTCATGGTAATTGAGAATGTGATTGTATCCCCATTGGTTCGCAGACAAGGTGTCGGTAAGAAGCTGATGCAGGAAATTGAAAATATGGCAAGACAGCGTGATTGTTACTACATCATCTTTGTATCTGGCGAGCAGCGCAAAGAGGCGCATCAATTCTATGAACGGCTCGGCTTCAAGGATGAGAAGGTAGAAGGGTATCGGAAGCATCTAACTTAGAGCGCTGATATCGTACATGAGAGAATGTTTTGGCAAATAAAATGCGTTATTGTTACGATCCCACAAGGTAAGAGGAAGAAGCGACTCATGGCTGACTATCTGAAGATTGATATTCACGTATTAATCATGAAACAGGAGTGATCTGGTATGGGTATGGCTATGTTTTTTTCTTTTTTATCTTTTGTCTTCTACATAGGAGCATTTGTCATCTCAATCTATTGTCTTGTTCTCTTTATTAAGCTAGCACGGCGGGGAATCAGAGCATTGGATCTGTACATTCAGGAAAAGGAAAACGGGATCGAATGAAAGGACAAATGAGTCCGCGAAGAGAATGGTGATGGGATTGCAAAACACAGCAGCTCTATATGGTGGAACAGAGCGGAAAGGAGCGATTCACAGATGAATGCATCACCTAGGCATACACTTGTTGCGGCCGTGATTGTAAGGAACAGCAATCATGACATTTTGCTCATTCGTGGTGCGAAGCGGGGATGGGAGATTCCAGCTGGACGGGTGGAAGAAGGGGAATCTATTACAGCTGCAGCCGTTCGCGAAGCTAGGGAAGAAACAGGCATCGACATTGAGATCATCAAGTACTGTGGACTATTTCAACATGTAAGGGATTCCGTGTGCACAGCACTGTTTATCGCGAAGCCTATTGGAGGAACCCTTCAAACGTCCGAGGAAAGTGACGAGGTCGGTTACTATTCTGTAGAGGAAGCGCGAAGCAAGATCACTTGGCCAGGGTTTCGAGAACAGATCGATCTCTGCTTGAATCAAGAGGAGCCATTCATGATAGAGTTTCATTGTTGATATTGAATTGATATGCATACCGATTCCTACGCACCATTTTACATCACGAAATGAGCGGGCGTATGAATGGAAAAATAAATTGGCTAAGAGAGAGGATTGATTCAACATGACAACTTATCATTTCCACCCGATGACGAAGGAGCAGGCAGCTATCATTTGTACGTGGAAATATGAGGGTATCTATTCCTTGTACAGTATGGATGGGGATGACGAGTCCATCAATGAGATGCTAGAAGAAGAATTCTATTATACCGTCGATGACGAGAATGAACTAATCGGCTACATCTGTATTGGCAACTCTGCCCGTGTTCCGGGAGGGTATGCGGCTGGTATCTATGAAGATGAGCAAGCAATTGATATCGGACTCGGACTTCGACCCGACTATACAGGACAGGGAAAAGGGGTGGAGTTCCTAGCTCAGGTTATGGACTACATTCGGAAGCTGAATCGAGGAGAGAAGATTCAATTGGTTGTCGCTGCCTTCAACGAAAGAGCGATTAAAGTGTATGAGCGTACTGGGTTTGTTAGGGGAATATCGTTCACAAGTAAAATAGGGGAGCAGGACACTGAATTTGTAGTGATGAGATATTCTCCTGCATAGTAAAGCCAAATAGTGCGACGAGTGAAGGAACGATACAGCTTATATGATTGAAGATTCGATGCATGTCAACTGGCAATAGCATCGCAACTGGAGGAGATACAATGCAAGCTACAGTGGTTACACTGCAGGGCATGCAACTTGTAGGATATCAGGTTGAGGCCACGATAGAGGAGTTCGAATCGGGTCTTGGCAGGCGTACCTATCAAAAGATAGTGACACAAAAAGATGAAATTCAATATCGCAACAATGATGATGTGCTTATGGTGCAGATCTATCCTGAGAAATCCGACTTTGATCCACTCAAGGATCGGTTTATTCAAATTTTTGGATATGAAGTGGCGAGCCTTGGAACGATTCCTCCGCAAATGATAAGCCATAACATCCCTGAGAGTAAGTATGTGACTTGCACACACTATGGTCTCGAATCCGAATTAAGTCGGACGTATGAGTTCTTATATGGCGAATGGATGCGTGAGACATGCAATGCAGCGCGCTTCTATGATTTTGAGAAATGGGATGAACGTTACAAGCCTAACAGTCAGGACAATGAAATTGATATCTTTATCGCATTGGTATGATCTGTTCCTTCGCAGATTCGCCATCTGCTTCGTGAAAATGGTATAGTAGAGATACTACTCTATTCGACGAAAAGGAATGCTGACAGATGAACTATAAAATGATCGTACTTGATTTGGATGATACATTGCTGCGTGATGATCGGACGATATCCCCGCGCTCGAAGCAAGCGCTTCTTGATGCGCAAGCCGCTGGGGTGAAGGTGGTGCTCGCATCAGGGCGACCAACCTATGCCATGATCGACATTGCAGAGGAATTGGAGCTGGATCGATTCGGGAGCTTTATTTTATCGTTTAACGGTGCCAAGATTACGAATTTCTCGACGAAAGAAGAACTGTTCAGCAGTACGCTGCCAGTAGAAACGGTTCGTGATATATACGCGCTTAGCCAGCAAGAGGAAATGTCAGTCTTGACCTATGTGGGCGATGATATTGTAACGGAAGCTTGCAATGAATTCGTAGAGAAGGAATCCGAAATTACTGGCATGCCGATCTTAGAAGTGGATAGCTTCGTAGATGCAGTCCAGCAGCCTGTTGTTAAGGTGTTGATGGTCGGGAATGCGGACAAGCTCGCTGTCATCGAGAAGAAATTGCAGAAGCAGCTTGAGGGTCAATTAAGTGTCATGCGTTCTAAGCCGTTCTTCTTGGAATTCACCGAGCACGGTGTGGACAAGGGCACGAGCCTTCATGAGCTGATTCAGAAATTAGGAATTCGGCAGGAGGAAGTCATTGCAATGGGTGACAGTTATAACGATGTTGCCATGATTAAATTTGCCGGTCTCGGTGTAGCGATGGGAAATGCCCCGGCAGATATTCAAGCGTTAGCGGATTATGTAACGGATACGAATATGAACGATGGCGTAGCCAAGGTTGTTGAGAAGTATGTGCTTGGCGAGCTTGTTGCGAAGTAAGGGTCAGCGTATCGGAGGAGAACCTTGTGGAGGTTCTCCTTTTTTTATCACGGTTAAACTAAAAACTGAGATTTTGGTTCTGGCGGTAATTATGGTACCATTCATAAGATAGATTCGGTTACGATTGCCGTGCCAACAAGGAGAAAGTTGTAGATGATGGGCACGGTTACTATGACATATAGAGAGCAGGGTTGCAAGGAATGGAAGATAGACAACAACGATATCGCTTTAGCGAAGCACCAATATGGGATTTGCAGCGTGCATATTACGAACGAAAAGGACTCAAGGCATGGAATAATGATCAGGTGCCCCAATACATCACAAGCAATCCGATGATCGCTACTGGATATGCGGACATTATTTTCGGTTTTCTTCGGGATCGGGCGGAACAAGGAGAGTGCTCGGAACCCGTTATCATTATAGAGCTTGGAGCGGGAGCGGGAAGGCTTGCCTTTCATATTCTGCACAAGCTGTGCGAACTTCGGGATGATGCGGGAATCTCGCTGCCCCCATTCAAGTATGTAATGACGGATTTGGCTGCCAAAAATGTGGAAGGATGGCGGGAACATCCTCAATTGAAGCACTTCGTGGAACAGGGGATGCTCGACTTTGCTACATTCGACGCAGTTAATGATAAGGAAATAAATCTCACCAATGCTCAAGAAACAATTCGTCCAGGCGATTTGTCACAGCCGCTGCTTGTATTGGCGAATTATTTCTTTGATGGCATTCCGCAAGAGTTGATTTATGTTGGGGATGGCGAGATCTATGAATGTGATGTTCTTGTTGAGTTCAAGGAGCAGGATGCTGCTGTATCCGTAGATCCGATTCGAAATATGACAATGACATATGAGTACCGCCGTGCTCCTCAATACGAGAGCGAATCCTATCCATATGGTGAGGCAATCTCACTGTACCGGCAGGAACTTGAGGACTCTCATATCCTGTTCCCAGAGGTGGGATTGAGATGCTTATACAGACTGAACGAGTTGTCTCAGCAGGGATTCGTGTTGCTCACTGCGGATAAAGGCGACCATAGGCTCGATAACTGGAAGTTTACTGATCCGCCTGAAATTGTTCACCACGGTGGCAGCTTCTCGTTAACAGCGAATTATCATGCGTTTCAGTATACATTTGAGCAGAGAGGTGGGCTAGCACTGTTCCCACCAAATCACTATAAAGACATTAATGTCGGATGTATCTTCATGTTGAAGGATCCCAACAGTTACGTAAATACCAGGTTAGCGTATCGTCAAGGAATTGAACGATTTGGGCCGGATGATTTCTTCAGTCTGAAGGTGTGGGTGGATCGGCATCTGGATACGATGGACTTGCAGCATATTTTAGCCTTCTGGAGACTAGGCGGCTATGACGCAGAATTTTTCATACAGAGCGCGAAGCGAATTTCGAGCTTGCTTTCTGAGGCAAATGATGAGGAGATGCTCGATATACAGCAGGGCATTCACATCATGTGGTCCGCTTTTTACTTGATGGAACAGAAGTACGACTTGGCTCTGGATGCAGGAGTGATCCTCTTTGAAATGGGGATGTATGAGGATGCGAAGCAGTTTTTGGAGACGTCTGTAGCAAGTGATGATGATCCTGTTGCGACTGTAATATTCTGCTTGGCGATTTGCTGCTATGAGCTCGGTCAGGAGGACACAGCGCTGAAGTACACTCGCGAGGCACTTGTACTGGAGCCAGATCATGAAGAAGCACTGGAACTGCTGAGGTGCTTCGAGTAAGGAAAGCTTGCTTCACGAATAGAGTATACGTAAGGTGAAGTAGCAGGGTATGATAGTAAGATGGGAAGAATTCCATGTACCATTTGAGGATACAGGGAAAACGTTTATGATGAGCCGGATCAGTCGCTCCGTTGGAGGAGTGGACTGATCCGGTTATTTGGTTAGGACTTCTAGTAAGCGATTTCATATCGAGTGTATAATATTGTTAATTCGATAGAGAGGTGAGGGTGGTAACCGATGAACATATCTAACATTTCCAATGAAGAATATGAGTTAAGTGGATTAACGATTAAGGGTCTTATGAATCAGCAGTATTGTGTGTTTGATTTTGAAGGAACCGGCATCGACCATCATCTCGACCATATCACCCAAATAGGTGCATTGAAGATGGATGCAAGGGGGATTCAGGAGGAGGAACCCTTTGTAACACTTGTGCGTTCGCCGAAGCCAATCCCTGAACATATTGCAGAACTTACGGGAATCACGAATGAGGCGATTCATGAAGCGCCAGATTTTGCTCAGGTCTATGAGGCATTTACGCAGTTCATTGGCGAACAGATTCTCGTGACGCAGGCGGGTTATGAATACGATATTCCGCTGTTGCGCAAGGAATGTGAACTAGCCGGATTGCCTCGTATTGGATACGAAGGCCATGTTCACGAGCATTCATCCAGAGCTTGCCGATATCCCCTTAACTGATTTTCTCATCCAGTACTATCAGATTGACGATACGGATATAGCCAGACATGATGCAGTGGGAGACAGCGTTCTAATCAGTCGACTTTTCGTCAAGATTCTTGAAGAGTATAAGGAACGAGGACTGGATGATTTGATTATAGAAGATGCTCTGCGGGTGAAGAGGTTTAGGAGACCGTATTAAGGTCACTAGGGTTATATACATATCTATCATTGAGTAGTAAATTGCTGCATACGAGAAAGAGGAGATTGTAAGTATGTCCAAGGTTAAGTTGACGAATATGTGCATGATCTATAATCCTGACACAAATCAGGTGTTGGTGCAGGAACGTGTGAAATCGTGGAAAGGCCTTTCGTTTCCAGGAGGACATGTGGAAGAAGGCGAGAGTCTGGTAGATTCCACGATTCGAGAAGTGAGAGAAGAGACAGGACTTACGGTATCCGACTTGAAACTATGTGGAATCGTCTATTGGTACAACAATGAAACAGGCGATAAATACTTCGTCTTCAGCTATCGGACGAGTGTGTATGAAGGACAACTGATAGAGCGGACGGAGGAAGGCCCTATATATTGGGTGGACAAGGATGAACTGCCGAATTTGCCGCTGTCAGAAGGGTTGAAGGAGAGGCTCCCGATGTTTTGGGATGATAACCTCTCTGAGGCATTCGGGGTGTGGAATGAGCAGGATGCAGGAGTATTGAAGCTGCGATAAGAAGCTGCGATAAAGCAGATTCGAGCGAATCGTTGATAGCAGGTGCAGCCTGGTTAGATATTGCAGAACTTGTCAATGAATAGGATTGAACCTGATAAGAGTTAACAGGGTAGTCAGTCTCTGCAGAAATGATTTATTTATTGGTGTGCGGGTGTGTTATGACGAATCTGTGGGATGGGTATGCATAAAGGAGGCGGTAGAATGATTTACGTAGTTCGGCATGGTCAAACGGATGCTAATAAACATGGAAGAATTCAGGGGAGAATGGGACTCCCGTTAAATGAAATTGGGGTGAGACAAGCGGAAGAGCTGCGAGACATTCTTCAACCGATTACATTTGATTACGTATTCTCCTCACCGCAAGAGAGAGCTGTGCAGACCGCAGAGATTGCGACAGGGATAAATCCCACAATTGATTCAAGACTGGATGTGTATGATTTAGGGGAAGCCGATGGTCTGCTAAAGAATGAGGTAAAGCTGCTAGGGGGGATTCCTGATCCCAATGTATATGGAGGAGTCGAAGAACCACGCAGTTATGCGAAGAGGGTATTTGCATTCATGAATGAGCTGATGGAGGACGAAAGTCTCCAAGAAGTGAATATTTTAATTGCTGGTCATCGCTGTACGACTGGATGCATTGGCGCGTATTACAATGGGGTGCCTGATGATTGGAACATCTTGAAATATTCATCTGGTAATGGAGAGTACAAGATGTATCCGTTTCAGGCTAAGCGGAAGGTGCAGATATAAATGAACGCGCAGCCCATACCTGTTAAGGGCTGCCGACACTTGGGGGAGCAAGCGATGTTGAGAACAACCATTTATGTCGATTGGAACGGACATCATATGAAGCTGACGTGGATTCCTTTTGAAGAAGCACCGGATATTACGAAGTTCATCCGTTCTCTAGAGAGAATGAAACGATAACACGAATCTGGGTGAGCCGACCGAAGTCCGAAGTTCCCTTCGTCATTCAGGAGCATGAATGAGCCTTGCTCGTGCTTCAAGAGGCTCTTGCAATTGGTGCGCCTGTAAACTGAATAACTAATAGCATCAAAACGTGATCAAGAACATAATCAAGGACGTAATCTAGAACGTGATCAAGAACTTTATTAAGCATGTAATCGAACCCAAGCGTTGCGCAGTCTGTAAGATTGCAAATGCTTGGGTTTTATCATGTAAGCAGCTCCCAATCGCTGATTCCGGGACTGATTAGTATTTCATTCATTGGATTAGCCATGTACACCATGACCTCAACGATCCAGCTGTACTTTATTGATCTGGCTAATCAACAATTTCCGTCTGCTAAAGATTTCGCATCATCGTTAGCTCCCGTATCTGTGAATGTCGGGATCGCAATCGGATCGGCATTAGGGGGCTTCGTTTCGACGAATATGAAGCTTATCGATGTCTCATGGGTTGGCGGAATTGTTGCAATCGCTGCCTCACTTCTCGCCTTTATTAGCTACTCGCTTGATCATAAAGCGTTATCGATGCGTGCGAAAAGCCTTCCTGTGCAGGGCCATTGTGATTCAAAATGTTAATGAAATGAATCGGCTGAAGGTTATTTTCATAACTAGTCAAATAAAATAAGGACTATCCACAGAAGCGGGATTTGTAATCCTAACGCTAGAGGGGTAGTCCCTTTCGAATTTTACTAATTTTCAATTATAGGGACCGCGTAGGATGTTGAACGTTCGATCTCTTGTTGTTGTCGAACATGATGATCGATATCGAAACAACTGCCATTACAACAGCAGTGATGATCGCTGCCATTACGGATGATTTTACGATAAATACATTCGCTAAGGCGTTGGAACAGCTATGGAATAACACACAGAGCCAGACGCTGTTGCTTATCTTTCGAATACATGCCAATGCGAAGCTTAGACCGATGATTTGAAAAGTAAATACAAGAAAACTTTTTCCGTATTGTCCTGATCCTACGATAAAAAATAGTGGCAAATGCCATACCGCCCAGATCACACTAGTTACAAGCGTTGCAGGAATAAAGGACATCCTCTTCTCGAGTGCGGGCTGCAATATATATCTCCATCCGGCTTCTTCCAAGCCACCTCCAATCACCATCGCAGGTATCAAAAGAATGACATAATACCAAGGCATCACGATATCAACATCTGAAAGAAATCCTCGAATACCGAAATGGAGAAGCAAAAATAATGGCAGCAGTAAATACAACGTTAGACTATGCTTAACGTCAAAAAGATTGCGCAGCCATTCTCTCAAGGAAGAGACTTGCCCGTCTCGTTTTAAAACAAAATACGAGACGATTGTAGGAGACCATCCTCCGATAAGAATATATAGATACATCCACGAAGCTGTTTTGGTCGTGAACCCCGAGTAACCGAGAGCAATTGCGAGTCCGCCTGCAAGTGCCATCAGCATATAGGTGAAGAGAACAAACTTTACGTATGTCTCACTGCCTTTTATTCTGGTAGGTAACACATCATCCCTCCGTAGTCATTCATTCGACTTGTCCGAAATCAATTGCATTTGTTGAAATAGGAAAAATTTGCGCACTTAATCAAGTATATGAATATCTATCCATATTTCAAGGTCTATCTGCAAGTGTGCGCAGAAGGAGTTTCAGAATAATGATCGAATGGAAGAAGATAGAATAAGGAAGCTGGTAAGCTGGAATCCTCTCATCAAGAGTAGAAAGGTAGAAATGAAATGACTGAAATCAATGAATTATTGAAACAGCTAAAAGAGGTCGGTGTGCATCATCTGAAAAGCGATGCTGCTGTCATGCTGGAAATGTTACATGGCACACAGGATGCAGCTAGAATCGATATTCTGATCAATGAGCTGTTGTCTAGCATGACAAGGAATAAACTGCAATCCATATTGCTTGAGTGTTCTCACACTCTATTACATGAGCTGCCCGTCGTGCAGCAAAAAATGTGCATCATTGGTGAACGAGCGATATATACCAGGGAACTTAGAGAACAGTTAGGCATATCTGTTCCCGCCTATGAAATTTGGCCCGTAAATGAACCAAAGGCTATCGCTTTTCTAGCGGAAGTCATGGATACGAGTAGGCATGATGCAGCTAAATTTCTTGATACCATGAAGATTGAATTGCCATCTCAAGTAGATAACATGTATACCGTTTACATGTTCAATAACGAGCCCGTAGGCGTCGTGTTTCCTCATATCGAACCAGATACGAATCAAGAAGGACGCCTATTTTGGATAGGCATTCATCCTTCGTATAAGGGGAAGGGATTGGGGAGAGGGTTACATACAATCGGCCTGTATCGCTTGCAGCATGACTTTCAAGCAAAATCGTATCTCGGGGCAACGGAAATCGAAAATGCTCCGATGCGAAAGATTATGGAAGGAAATGGATGCGCGCAGCAAGCAACGGTGGTGTCGCTGAAGTATTCCATTGCATAACTCAAAGTGAGAAGGTGGAAATCAATATGATTCTCGAAGTGGCCGCATTATATATCATTCCGGGGCAAGACTCAGCGTTTGAGCAAAGCTTTAAACAGGCTTCCAAGATCATCTCTCGTATGAAGGGCTACATCGATCATGAGCTGCAGAAGTGTATGGAGCAAGAGAATAAATATATATTGCTAGTCAGATGGGAGACACTAGAGGATCATACAATTGGATTTAGGGGTTCGGAGGAATATCAGGATTGGAAGGCACTCTTGCATCATTATTATGATCCATTCCCGGTAGTCGAGCATTACGAGAAGATCGAGCTCGGATAACGTTAATGCACATTGAGAATAAAGAACAGGCCTTTCGGAATATATATACTTCACTAAAACTCGGCGGATATTTGATTTTGTCGGTAAGCAAGGATTTGGAATGGTTTGAGTTCAACGATAGGAAATTGCAGCTCTATCCTGCTAGCGTTGATACGTACAGGCAGTTGTATAAGCAGACGGGATTCCTACTAGAGATGGTAGAAGAGACAGAGAGCAAGTATGCAACCATAATGAAGGGCAAGAAGATATAGAAGGGAATGGACGAACATGACCGCATACGCAGTAAAGCTAGCCACAATCGAAGATTTGCCTGAGCTAGCAGAGATATTTAATTTATATCGTGTATTCTATGGTCAGGACTCAAATGTAGAGCAAGCCAGCCGTTTTTTATTCGAGCGGTTTGAGCACCGGGATTCGGTTGTTCTTATAGCCCGAGATCATGATACGAAGGAAATAGCCGGTTTTACGCAATTATACCCCTCCTTCTCCTCCATTTCGATGGAGAGAACTTATATCCTGAATGATCTATTTGTGCGGTCTGAACATCGAAAGCAGGGGATTGGACAACTCCTGTTGAAGGCAGCGGTGAAGTATGCACAACAGATGAATGCCAAAGGACTTGGACTGTCGACAGCCATTGATAATGAACAGGCACAGAGATTGTATGAGCGTAATGGGTTCGAGAGAGATGAAGAGTATTTTCATTATTTTCTGCGAGTTAGGAAATAAGGGGAAAGCGAACAGATCGCGGCCTAGAATGAACAGGGGTTCCACCAAATAAAATGGCTGTATGACATAAAGATCAGCAGGACTCAAACGGAGTTAGTCTTAATGAAGAGAGGGATGTCGGTGAATAGGAAAGAAGAAGTTGCTTGCATTGAGGAATATGTGAGAGTTTATAATTCATTCGATATAAAAGGGATGGTCGAGCTGCTGCATCCAGACATCGTATTCCGGAATGTTGCCAATGGAGAAGTAACTATAGAGACACATGGAATTGAACCCTTCCAACAGCTCGCACAGCAATCAGCGGGATTATTTTCGAGTCGCCGACAAACCATTCTACAGTATATTGAAAGTGATGGCCGCATTGAAGTAGATATTGACTACGAAGGCTCATTGGCTGTTGATCTTCCGAACGGATTGAAGGCTGGAGATAAGATTCAGCTAACAGGGAAAACCATTTTTACATTCACAAACGGGAAAATATCAAGTATTGAAGATCATAGTTGACGATGGTATACGGGGAATTAATCGCATATATCTTTGAAAAAGTCGTCTCTTTCAAGTTGTGCTGTGTAAACGTGCAGCCGATTTCGGAAAGGCGGCATTTATGTGTGTAAGTCAAAAAAATGCATATAGGGGTCAGAATTATATCCTGTGCCAAGGCATGTTCTCTCCTATAGTAGAAGAAATCAATATGCTTAGTAATCAGTGACGGAGGTTGGCGTACATGAGGCAGAAATGCTTTATGTGTGCTGATCTATTTCCCATTGGGCAAAATTATGCACAATGAAGTCAAAATAAGACACACACTCCTTTTGGTCGGATCGCTTATAGTTGAGCTATCTATTTATGATAACGCTTACAAATAAATCATCAAACCATTAGGAGGAAATACATAATGAAACAATGGCCACATCGCGTTATTCGTGTCACGTTAGCGGTGTTCTTGCTGTGCTCTCTTATTCCCGTTATGGGACAGCCAAATGCTAGAGCGGAAGCAGGCAATCTGCTTAACGGCAGCTTTGAAGCGGGACAGCCTCCAGGGGAACCTTGGAGCGCATTGCAGCCCAGCTACTGGAGTGAGTGGGTTCCATCCGGCAAGCCGATCCTGTCCTTAGATTCGGATATCTATTATGAAGGGGAGCGGTCGCTTACTATCAGCAGTGCTGAATATGCGCGGGCAGACGTTCTGCAAACCGTTGACGTAACGCCAGGCGAATCGTACACACTCACGGGCTGGCTGCGGACTAAGGACTTGCAGTCGAGTGTTTCTTACGGCGGGGCTTTTATTCGCACGCAATATTTGAACAGCTCGAATGATAAAATCAGTTCTGGTCCATCTTCATCTCCGCTGTTCGGAACGCATGATTGGACGGAGCAGCGTTTGGAACTGTCCATTCCGCAGCAGGCAACCCGCTTGAAGGTGGAGCTGTTCTATGAGAGTGCGGCTGGGGAGGCATGGTATGATGCGATTCGCCTAAGCAATAGCGGCAGCGAACCTACCAATCCTCCAGCAGATGCAGCACAATTCAAGGCTGTGCGCGATAAGCGCATTCAGCAATTGACCGGCAATGCCAGTTATCATTCGGCGGATTCGGATATGAACGCGGCGATTGCTTCTTTAGTGGAGAGTGTAAGCAATGGCAGCGGCACAGGGTTCTGGAATACGATGAACAAGCAGGCAGATCGCAGCTCGCTATGGAGCGACCTGTCCAGCCGAGCTGAATCGGCTCATGTAACGGGCGCATTTCAACGCCTGCGGCAAATGGCGCTGGCATACGCTACGCAAGGCTCGTCGCTGTATCGCGATCCGCAGCTGCGCGAAGATCTTATGAGCGGACTCGATTGGATGTATGCCAATCGCTACAATGAGCGTGTCGCTCCTTATAAAAACTGGTGGGATTGGGAGATCGGCTCTCCACAATATTTGAACGATATTACGGTGTTGCTGTTCGATGATCTGTCTGCCGCTCAAATCAAAAGCTACAATCGCGCGATTGATGCGTTTGTCCCAGACCCGACAAGAAGAACGGTGCAGCCCAGCCTTATGGAAACGGGCGCTAACCTAGTAGACAAGGCCTTCGTTGTGATTCTAAGAGGAGCGACGGGTGCTTCGAATGCGAAGCTGATGCAAGGCCGAGACGCGATAAATCCGGTATTTCCATATGTAACTCGGGGGGACGGTTTCTATGCGGATGGCTCATTCGTGCAGCACGATGTCATTGCATATACAGGCAGCTATGGAACGGTATTGCTGGATCGGCTGTCCGAGATGCTCTATTTGCTGAATGGATCGCCATGGCAGGTTATCGATCCGCAGGCGGCGAACATATACCGCTGGATTGAGGATTCCTTCGAGCCGCTTATATACAAGGGCGCTATGATGGATATGGTGCGCGGCCGTGCAATATCCCGCGAACTGTCGACCGATCACACTGCCGGCCGCGGCGCGATCAAGAGCATCCTGCGGCTGTCCGAGGCCGCTCCTGCTGCGGAGTCTACTCGCATGAAGTCTGCCGTCAAGGCCTGGCTTCAGCAGGATGTTTCCTTCGACAATTACTATGTTGGCCTAGGAACATACGATATCGCTTTAATGAAGAACCTGCTGCAAGATACCTCCATTTCACCAGCGGAAGATTTGGTCAAGCATCAGGTATTTGCCGGCATGGATAGAGTCATTCATTTGCGGCCTGGTTTTGGTTTCGGTATCAGTATGTCTTCCAAGCGAATAGCGAGCTATGAGTACGGCAATGGAGAGAACAAGAAAGCATGGCATACGGGGAACGGTATGACCTACTTATATAATGATGACATTACCCAATACAGCGACGGTTACTGGGCTACTGCAGACATGCTGCGATTGCCGGGCACGACCACAGACGGCTCGTCCAGTCCCTTGCGCGACTGGAAATATTACCTTAGTCCGAAATCATGGGTAGGCGGAGCCTCCCTCGACGGTCAGTATGGGGCAGCCGGCATGGAGTTTACTGTGGAGAACAGCTCTTTAACGGGGAAAAAGTCATGGTTTGCCTTCGACAATGAAATCGTTGCGCTTGGTACAGGCATTACGGGCGGAGATGGGCGTCAAGTCGAGACGATTGTCGATAACCGCAAAGTAAGTGAAGGTAGTGGGGCACTAACTGTAAATGGTACTGTTCTACCGGTACAACCAGGGTGGTCGGAGAAGTTTTCTGACGTGTCATGGGCTCATTTAAACGGGAACGGCAAGGGGAATATTGGATACTATTTCCCGAAAGCAGCTAAGCTTCAAGGCAAGCGCGAGGCTCGTACTGGAGCGTGGAAGGACGTCAATAACGGCGGCTCTGCATCACCGATTACGAGAGAGTATGTCAGTCTTGCCTTCGATCATGGCGCGAATCCGAATATCGGCTCCTATTCGTATGTGCTGCTGCCGAATTATGATGCACAAGCGACCCTTCGCTACAGCCAAGCACCGGACATTACCGTGCTGAGCAATGGCACGAGCGTGCAGTCAGTTCGCGAGCATAAGCTGGGTATAACTGCGATCAATTATTGGTTGCCTGCGGTTGTGGACGGAATAGCGTCCAAGCAACCGGCCTCCGCACTGGTGAAGGAGACGGATTCGGAGCTGGTCATTGCTGTATCCGATCCAACCCAGAACCAATCGCAAGTCGTGATGGAATTGAATCGCAAGGGGTGGAGGCTGGCATCGGCGGATTCAACGATTACGGTGCAGCAGACAGAGCCTTCGATTAAACTGACGGTGAATACTGCGGGAGCCAAGGGACGTACACATACTGTTCGTTTTACGAAATAGTGACCGGTTCGGTAGTGTCAACCGCCAACATCCATAGAGCAAGTTGTTGTAAGCAGCAACGAAGGTAACGTCGTATGCGCAAATCCAAAAGTCCTTACGTACATCAAGCATCGCTGATGTGTGTAGGGACTTTTTTCAATGCAACAAGGTGATAGGCAAAGAATTGGAAATATGAACGTTAAGCGGATGGTAGCACTCAAATCTACCACCTATGCCCCCAAATCCGCTGATCCCGTTGTTGCTACTCTTAGGAATGCCAATTGGCATTATAAATACCTCTTAGGGATAACTGTTAAATATGAATGATACCTTCGTCATCGTTTGCACAAATAAGAGTCGCCCTCATCTGCCTTTTATATGCTTGACCTTAACGCTGGGATAAAGTGTATGTTGTAAACAAGAAATATCGTCGGCAATCGGAAGGATGAGGGGACGAAATTTCTTAGCGTGTAATGACATCCTATTAATGAGGTGGAAGGGAATGAATGAAAAGCAGGTTGTTCGAATCGAAAGTAGAGTTCGTTTACGCAATATTACATTAGACGATATACATCAATTATACTCGTTCATATACGGTGAAGCAGAGCCGGAATGGAAGAAGTGGGACGCTCCGTACTATCCTCTTGAGAGCAAGAGTTATGAAGAATACCAAGAAGAGATGACGAGATTTATAGATATGGATCCGAAGCCTACGCCTGAAATGTTAATAGATGTGAACGGCGAGATAATCGGCTTTGTGAGCTATTACTGGGAACACAAGCCATCCAATTGGCTGGAGATCGGCATTGTAATCTATAATCCACAGTATTGGAATGGAGGATACGGAACAGAAGCATTGCGTTTATGGATCGATCATTTATTTGCCGAACTGCCGCTCGTAAGAATCGGTCTGACGACCTGGTCTGGGAACGAGAGGATGATAAGGGTTGCCGAAAAGCTTGGCATGACATGCGAAGGGAGACTTCGAAAGTGCCGGTTATACAATGGGTTATATTACGATTCTATTCGTATGGGCATGCTGCGGGAAGAGTGGGAGCAACAGGGCTGAGCTCAGAATCGATCATTTTTTATAATGACATGGAAGGATTAAGGGTCAATGTCATTTTTGAATCGAAGTATGCACTTTGTTTTGGATGATACTCGTGTATACTCAAGATATATGCTATTTGAGCTTATGCAGAAATGTAGGCACTAATCTATGAAAGATGGGGGCTATGAGTTATGCCAGACAACTACAGTGTTTCACGTGGTACAACTGAGGAAGCTGAATATGTACGAAATAAATTGATTGAGTTCAATAAAAAGATTGTCCCAAATGTTAGATTCGAAGAGGTTCATCTTTGTGTCAAAAATGATACAGGCGAAATCATCGCCGGACTTAACGGTATCGTATGTTGGAATTGGATGGAGATCGATATTTTGTGGGTGGATGAAGGACATCGTGGAGAAGGCCACGGCGCGCAATTGCTGCAGGAAGCAGATCGCATCGCCAGAGAAAAGAACTGCACCTTCATAACCTTAAATACGTTCAGCTTTCAGGCGCCGGAATTTTACAAAAAGTATGGCTATGAAGCAATTGCGATTATTGAGGATGCACCGATTGGCTTTCGGCACCACTTCTATAAGAAGGATCTGCTAGCAAAATAATAACTTTCATCCATTATCGGTTGCGGTTGCGTACATGCGGCACTACTAACTACAGCGTAACAATAAATCAGGATTGAGTGGAGAATGGAACATGTCTTACATATATCGCAGTTTAACGATGGATGAGTGTGAACGAATCCAAGAAATTAATCCGTCTCAGTACATCAAAAGGGCATGGCGGGAAGTAGATGGTGTACGTCGATTAATCGAAATTAATTATCAAGAGAATGATTGGCCTGATGGCTATGAGCATTACCTCTCGAAATTGAAACAAACCATCAATCAGGATGGCTGTGCGGTTGGCGTATTTGAGGATACGGGAAAATTGGTCGGGTTCGGAACGATCAATCGAGAGATGTTTGGGCAAGCATACAAGTATGTACTGCTAGACTCTTTATTTATTTCTTTAGAGTATCGCAATAAGGGGATCGGCAAAGTATTATTCCGGACTTGTGCCGAAACAGCGAGAGAATGGGGAGCAGATAAAATTTATATTTGCGCCGGCTCTGCAGAGGATACAATCGCATTCTACTGTGCATTGGGATGTAAGGAAGCAGCGGAAGTAAATGAAAAGCTGTATGAAAGCGACCCGAGAGATATGCAACTGGAGTATCATCTATCATCATAAATACGAATCCCTGCACCGTTGAGCAGCAATACGAATTGAGCTGAGTTGAGCTGAGAGCGTGTCGGTCTCCTTCGTTCCGCCTGTTCGTCCATTCGCAACAAGTTATGGGCCCTATAGGTGGCACTTCGACATGCTTACATAGAGCTGAAGCGGCAATCTGTCTCCCTGTTTCATGAGAGCAGATTGCCGTTTTTTTTATGAAAAGTATTACAAGGCCATCGCTACTATTCAATTTATCCTGTTCGATATGCTGGCTTGTGACTTCTTATTAAGATTGATTGAATAGAGTTAAGTGCTGGAATCATGCATTTGCTAGTGTAGATCATGATGCGGTATGCTTTAGATTAGAAATAAGATCCAAATACAACCCTGGGAATATAAGAATCCTATTAAAGATATAGAAAAATATCTATTAGTTTCTTGTTTTAACAGCTAAACCACTAAACGATATTGGCCCAACGATATCGGCTCTCGTATTTGCCGTACGGTTTTCTGCTGTGACCGTATAAACATGTGTGCCCGTTCTTACATTTCTATCTTCGGCCTGGAAGGTAACTACGTAATTCTGTTCAGAACCGGCGGATTCGATTCCTTGCTGCGTATTGAAAATTTCTCTACCATCGCGGAATATGCGAAACAGGATTTGCGCAATTCCAGTCACACCTTTAACCCCTACGGTTGCTACCAAGTCTACGCGATTCGGTTGAGAGTTCATTGGAATTCGTATCGAGATTGTAGCGAGTCGAGTTCTTGCTCTTCGGATCGTAACTGCATTTGCTGGGTTGAATCTACTGCGTGGCTGAACCGCAGCTTTATCGAGAATACGTGCCAAACCTATCAACTCCTTTTGTTTGATAGTAGTAAGATATGCTGAATTAAGAGAGAATGCTTGGACAATTTTGTGTGCGGTTTGGAAGAATAAGAGGAATTCATGTCAAGGATTTGGTGAAATGATATCATTTGAGGAGACATCACATGAGGACGATTAAGTTAGGCATGATTGGCAGCGGGCATGTGAGCAACCGCTACTTTGAACAAGCAGCTGGGCTGGAAGGCGTGCAATTTGTCGCAACTTATTCCAGACATCTGTACAATGCAGAGAGAAAAGCAGAAGAATATGGAGTTCCTAGCTGGTATGATGATTATCGTGAAATGATGGACAAGGAGCAGTTGGATGGCGTCGTCGTCACAACCCCTCATTCGATACATGCGGAACCCGTGCTCGCTGCACTTGAAAGAGGGCTTCATGTGCTCAATGAGAAGCCAATGGCAACCTCGCTGGAAGAATGTCGGCGTATGGTTGCTATTGCTGAAGAGAAACAAGTGATATTAATGAACTTGCCGTATGATTTGCATCCCGTGTATCTAACGGCTGTCGATTATGTGAATGAACGATATATTGGGAAGATTACCGGTGCGGAGGCGCAGTTGTCTCTGCCGGGGCCTTGGAGAGACAACTGGTATTATGATAAATCTGTCGCGCATGGCGGAGCGGTTCTGGATTGTTTGGTATATCCACTTAGCCGCCTAATCGGCCTATTAGGGCCTGCCGTCAGTGTTATGGCAGAAGTGAATACACTGATACCAAATCGAATCGTTGGTGATGGCAAGAAGGTGTCCAGCGATGTAGATGACAATGTGACGCTGATCCTGCAATTTGCCGGAGGACAGCATGCGGTTATTCGCTCCTTATGGGGGATGGCATTTAAGCAGAACAACACGATCATTTACGGTCGCAAGGGGACGATAGCATTGAATGACAGCGGTTATCCGCTTGTGATTCATTCGCCTGATCAAGTAATTCCAGGTGCGGAGCAAGTAAGCTGGAGAGGACTTGAGAATTGTTATCTCCCACGAGACGAATTCGCACTGCATCAAAGTGAAAGTGTAATCGGTTACTTTGCTCATTGCCTTCGTACAGGAGAACAGCCTATTCAATCCGCGAAGCAGCAGTTGCATGTCCACGAGATTATGTTCGGGGCTTATCGTTCTGCAGAATCCGGACAGCGGTATCCGTTGACTACAACCTTTACTCCGTGGAGTCAATTGGATTCTGCAATATTCGATACTCGCAGCGGTTATTTGTAAATATAATATAGAAACAAAGGTTGAATTAGTATCATGTGGAGTGGGCTGTATACCATTAAAAGGGGGAAGAAGACAATGGATATGGAAAAGTTATTTCTGATCACTGATATTGATGGTTTTACTCCAGAAATCAGCAGGCTCGTTTCGATGATGAATTATGCGCGCTACACAACGATGAATACGGTAGAGGGATTAAGTCAGGCACAATTGGATTATGTGATAGATCCACACAGCAATTCCATTGGAGCGCTGCTATACCATATGGCTGCTGTTGAATTTGCGTATCAAGCATTTACATTCGAGCATCGTGAATTAACCGAGCAGGAACTGCTAACGTGGGGAGCCGCATTAGAGTTAGGGGAGAAAGGCCAGCAGTTGATTAAGGGGCATGATCTGAACTTCTATTTAACGTTGTTTGACGAAGTTAGACAGCGTACACTCGATGGATTCAAGAGCAGAAATGATGAGTGGCTGCATGAAGAAGCTCCCTTCTGGCATGGTAAACCTACGAACAACTATTTCAAATGGTTCCATGTGTTTGAGGATGAAATCAATCACCGAGGCCAGATGAGAATTATCAAAAAGAAACTCCCTCAGAACTTGTAGCTGATTGAAAACACATGATCGTGAAGTAAATCTTCTGTATTCAGGGAGATCTAGTAGATTGGAGAATGGTAAATGAGCAGAAACTATACAATAGAGACGAGAATTCCGACTGTAATTGAATATGAGAAAATATGCAGTGCAGTCGGATGGAAAGAGTACATGAACTTTGATGTTGTTGGAGAATCGCTCCGCAATTCATTGTTCGGCGTCGTTGTGCATGATCAAGAAGAAATTGTGGGAATGGGAAGAGTTGTAGGGGACGGACAGATTTATTTCTATATCCAGGATATTGCTGTAGCTCCAGAGCATCAGGGTAATGGAGTCGGCAAACTGATTATGGAGACGCTCAGAGCCTATCTGGAAGAAACGGCACCAGATAAATCGTTCGTTGGTTTATTTGCTTCGAAAGGGAAAGAGGATTTCTATGAGCAATACGGGTTCCATAACCATGATGGAATGACTGGGATGTTCGGCGTGATTCACGATCGAAAGTTGCAATAAATGCAATAAAAATAAAAAATATGCCCTTGCGATAAACTGTACCCTATCGAGTGGACACTTTAAAAAAGTCTCTCGATAGGGTACTTATTGTCTATAACAGAAAGACGGATATGAGGAGTTATAATGAGTTCATTACTATATCCCGTCTATTCCGGTGCGTTTGGACCCACATCAGATGGTTTAAGCGGTTTGCGACTACTAGCTGCATTCGAGAATTCATCAGCGCCTACATCGGTTTTCGAGCGTGGTTGACCATCCATATCATCTGCCACTTTCACTCGCTTTTCAAGCTGGCTATCACTTACTGCTTTATTTATTGCTGGGCTCTTGGCAGATAGTTTATGCAAGCCTTCGGTGATGGTGAAATCCGGATTTTTGGCAGATATTTCAGAAGTGCTGCGTGATGCATTGCTCAATGTGCTACCGAAGCCGATGTTACCCTTGAAGACAGTGTCGGTGCTGCTAGGCTCGTGATATAAGATGCCCGTCTTGTTTGCGACGATATTGTTGGCTATCCAGCTTCCAGTTGGGGCGTATTTTTTAGTCGCATTCGTTGAACCGACCGTAATCCCGACTTTACTGTTAACAATGGTGTTATTTACGACTGTTGCACGATACACTCGCCAGTGGGAACTCAAATCTTCATTTGTAAGATTCTCTGGTGTCCCGTCTGTTCCACCGTCATACCTGCCGCTGTCCAGCAATATTGCATCACCTGTTATGCCTTCCATATAATTGTTATAAATTTCATGATCATTTCCGTATACCCGAATGCCTAGTACCTTCTCCTTCACGCCATCCCCAAAAAAGAAGTTGCCGTAAAACTTATTTTTGTGACCATGTCTGGCTATCAAACCGCCACGATTATTTATGAAAGTGTTATACCTAACCTCATTGTCGCCTGATTTTACCGACACCACCTCTAGATCGCCGTCACAATTCTCGAATAGATTGTATTGGACTTTGATTTCACCCTTGGTTAAGGAGATCTTCGATGTTCCAAGACGAATCGTTTCATTGCCGTTTGCTTCAGAAAACGCAACGTTGCGGAAATGGTTGTATTCAATCACGTCACGCTGAGAAATTTGTTTATTAGTTTCCTTTATAAATCCACTAAAAGCAATTACTGGTCCAGGATCGCTTTTCCCGTTGAAATCATTGCGATCAATATGGTTGTCAGAGCTGTTCTCACCTTTGATCTCCAGCCAGATCGTCTTATTCCCAGTTGAAGGAACGGCAAATGTATTGCGTGTCAGTCGAATATGGTTTGAGCCGTCTAGCTGAACCGCTGCACTGCGGTCGGCAGTTCCGGTGTTCGTAATTTTCAGACCTTCAACGACAATATACGATGAACGGGCAATGTGTAACACGTCAGCACCCGCAATAATTGCTCGCCCACGGTTTGCGGCTTTAATCGTAATCGGACTTTTACGCGTGCCATGTTTATCACTGATTTGAAGCGCTTTGCTACCTGTGTATGTACCATTTGCCAACACGATGGTTGTCCCTGGAGTTGCCTGGGCAATTGCTTTCTCTAACTGTGAAGAGTTCGACACTTTTATTTCCCTCAATGCTAGACTCGATACTACCTCCAGTTCAGGCGCAACGTTATAAACGGCGTCTGTTACTGTGGGCGGGTCACCGGCAAACTGATTTTCCGCTGATGAATAACTTGTTACTGGAAGCAAGGTTACTGATAACAAGGTCATTAGTAATAATCGTCTAACTTTGATCAACATGATCACCTCTGTATATAATTGTAATCCCTCCTTCTATATATCACCTATTTTGGTATAGAGAATATTAAAGTTTGGTAAAAATTTTATGCGCTCTATTGAATCTTGGAAAAAGGAAGGGTATGATGGAAAACAAGAAAAACATAATGTTATATATGTTTTCCGCGCCTTGTTTTCTTTACATCATGTTCGAGGGGAGAGTAAAATGGGAAGAACATTGAAAGGTCTTATGCTATTCACGGATATTGGGTTTATTGTGTATTGGACGATTACGTTCATGGGATGGATTCCGAAAGAGTATCTCTATCAGGATTACAGCAATGAGCTGCTTGTAGCCTGGAATATGTCTTTTATCCCGCTTGATATGTTCATTTCGGCTACAGGACTGCTAAGCATTTATTATTACAATAGGAAGAACCCTGTGTGGTCATCGCTATGTTTCGCTTCCTTGCTGCTTACCTCTTGTTCGGGATTGCAGGCCATTTCCTTTTGGGCGATCCGATTGGATTTCGATGTCATGTGGTGGACACCGAATCTATTCCTCTTGATATATCCACTGTTCTTTTTGGCGAAAGTGATAAAAAGGGGGCGTACATCGTTTGCAGGATAGAATTGCGGCAGCTGCCATTGAGGAGATTAAGGCCCGAGGGTTGAAATTCGCAATACGGGATGTGGCAAGTCGCCTCGGAATAAGCACAAAGACGTTGTATCAGCATTTTGACTCCAAGGAACAGATCATTACGTATCTGATTGAGCAATCGATACAAGAAATGAAGGATACCGAAGCACAAATGATGAATGACGAATCCTTGTCTGTCGTGCAAAAAGTAGAGCAAGCACTAATGACGCTTCCAAGCGCGTTTGCCTTCACTGATATTCGTACATTGGATGAGCTTAAGAAATTCTATCCAGATCAGTGGAAGCTCGTAGATGCGTATGTGCAAGAAGGATGGGACAATATTCGTTTGCTTATCCATCAGGGAATTCAAGAGCAACACATTCGACCTTTTGATATGGATCTGTTCATTCAAATGTACGTAGGAGCGTTATATCAACTTATGGATCGCAGAGCCAATGAAGGCAGCCGGATGTCGCTAGAGGAAGCCCTACAGCGTACGGTCGAAATGCTTCTACATGGAATTTTGAAATAAAATATATTTGGAGCAGCAGTAGAAATTTCCTAATAAGAACATTGCCGTAATCATTGGAGGGTTCCATTTAATAGGAATACCGATTATAAATACACTAGGGAAAACAAAGGAAGAAATCATTTTGATTGGTAATGAGTTATAGCAAATGCCTATTAATACGATATATTCTTGTCATTGCACGGGTTTAAAAGGATATAAAATCCTTGCTACTATTTTAAAAGAGAAATTGCATTCTTTCCCAACAGGGGAACAAATTATTATAGATTAACTCGTTGTTTAGAGAAAAGGAGCGTCTTGTACATTTGTTTCCAATATTATGAATTTACGTTATACTTAATGGTAGTGTGAGTTAGCTTTCTACGGTCTATTGTAATGCGGCAGGAAAGGCAGCATCAATGACTACATATGGTGCTCAGCATGGTTCATTCATGTAAAATACGTTACTGAGGTGTTGCCGAGCAGTTAGACTTCTACATTTGATCCGATCATGAACACGAATATGAAACTACGAAATCCCAACGCATATAGAGAATTATTCTCCTCTCAATTATACATATCATAATTCATTTTGAATAACTAAGCAGCCTTCATGAATGGGAACAGAAGCCATTGTCTCTACTCGTGAAGGCTTGCTTTTTTCATAACCCAACATACTTCATATCAAGCAGCAGAGAAAGTACGATTCAAGATGGAAATGGAGGCGTGAGATGTCAACCATTTTTCAAACCGAGAGATTAGTCATGAAGCAAATTGATGAAGTCCATGCCGAGCAGGTGTTGGACTACATGGTACGAAATCTGGAATTTTTGTCAGCGTGGGAGATTAAGAGAGAGCCCGCCTTCTATACAATGGAGTGGCAAGCAAAAGTGCTGCGGGAAGAACGCATTCAATATGAGAGAGGGCACTTGTTCAAACTATGGATATATGAACTAGACGATACGGAGCGAATTATTGGCTCTATAGCACTTAGCAATATCATTAGAGGGGCATTTCAATCCTGCCATCTTGGTTATAAGCTGGATAAGGATTTGCAAGGAAGAGGGTACATATCTGAAGCGTTGACCATGATGATTGCAATCGCATTTCGTGATTTGGAGCTCCATCGCATCGAAGCCAACATCATGCCGCATAACAAGGCTTCACTCAGAGTGGTGGAGAAGCAGGGATTTCAATTCGAGGGATTAGCCAAGAAATATCTCAAAATTGATGGGAAATGGGAAGACCACATCCATATGGTGTTGTTGAATGAGGAGATGGAGTAGGGAATGAAGATTGGGCTAGTGAGACATTTTCCCGTTCAGTGCAAACCGGAGAAGAAGTGGATGAGCTCCGCGGATTTCAATCATTGGGTTGAGCAGTATGATCAAGCAGAGGTCATCCTTGCTGATCCTCCAAATGACACCACAGTGTGGGATCTCTGTGTGTCTAGTAATTTATCAAGAGCAGTGACAACCGCCGAGCATATTTATAAGGGCAGGATTATCACAACCCATCGTCTTCGAGAGATTGGAATGCGTTCCGTGTTGCAATCGAACGTCAAGCTGCCGCACATTGTATGGATGATCTTGTCACGATTGGCATGGCTATGCTCTCATTCTTCACAAGAGGAGACGAAGCAGCAAACATTATCAAGGGTTAAAGAAGTTATCGATTGGATTGAAGCGGAAAATCAATCGAATGTCCTTGTCATATGTCATGGGGCATTGATGAAGGTTGTGCATAAAGAACTTGTCCAAAGGGATTACAAAGGGAAAGTGGAATGGAAGCCCCAAAACGGGAAATTGTATGTATATGTGAAAGGTTAGGGCGGATTGGAGGCGTAGAAAAGGCAGTTATCCTTGAAATGCAATAACGAAGATAAATGTAAGATTAGAAAAAGAGTGATCAATAAGATACTAGGCTTTCTTTGATAAGAATGAAAGTACCACAATAATAAGGGGATATGCTGTGTCGAATGAGAAAGTTACCTTAAGAGATCTCGTTTTGGATAAACCATTTGCATATAAATTAAGTGTGATGTTGGAAAGTAGATTAATCGGGTATAAGCATTTTTATCTGTTCTGTGATGAAATCATTGACGTCTATACGAAGCCACCATATTGGATCATTCAATTAGCAGTAACAAAGTATCAGGCAAGTGCGATTAGTATTGTGAATCATTACCTTTATTCCGAACCATTTATAGAAAACGATCCCAAGCTCTATGATCAGTACATTGCATGTTTATATCTCAGATATGCAAGAAACGAATTATCATGGGCTTCTTTCTTATGCAAATCAGGGGAGTATTCGGATGGGACAGGAAGCGTAAAGGAACCTTGTGAGTATTTTTATGATTTGTTGAATGAATTTGAAGAATCGGAATATAGCAGTGAATTGGAGAAACGCCAATTATGTGAAGTAGTTGAGATATTCAGAAGTGATATTGATGCCATGAATCCAATTTATCAGATGTTCAGAGGATACTACAAAAAATATGTGAATCGTAATCTTTGATCATTACCTAGGAAATAATCGCGAGAAATGACCTAGCATGGCTATCTTTAAATTGTAATCGAATCAACGATTGTTACAATGAAACAGGACAGATCGTAAATGTGTAGTGTTCCAAATGACCTGAAATTGATATGGAGGGATCGCCCTGCAGACCTTTTTTCGTTATAACTGGACGGTTCGAGAACAATGGTATCAATGGTGTAAAGATATCCCCTACGAGGAACTGGTTCGTCCGCGAATAGGTGGAGTCGGCGGAATCTTGCCCACGCTGTTCCATGTGGTTGACGTGGAGTGGAGCTGGATTCGTGTACTGCAAGGAAAGCAGGACTTCGAAGAAGGATTCGAGAAGTACAATACGCTTGAGAAAATCATTCAACTAGATGAACAGTTTCGGCCTGAAGTAGAAGAATTTGTTCGCCCATGGAATGACAGCATGGAGACGCGTCCTTTTTATGATCATCGACCAGACGGCACTGTACTTGTGTATGCTTGGGGAGAAGTGATGCGGCATGCCATAGCCCATCACATTCACCATATCGGTCAGCTATCGGTCTGGGCAAGAGAAGTCGGGAAGCAGCCAGTGTCGGCTAATATGATTCGAAAAAACCTTATTCAACCAAACATGACCGCAGATCATTTGTAATAGATATGTTACCTACAGCAATGGGACGAAGAAAGAACAGCCAGTTTTCAGCCTGTTATATTGTACGAAGCTATTGCATGTCAACAAAATAGGTAGTTGAGTGAAGACAATCCATTCGAGGCGTTCGAAGGGTGCGTCTTTTTTTTATTGAAATACGTGAACCATGTATCTCTCCTCAAATGTTTCCCTAAGGAAAAATAATTTACTATATACAAAAGTTTTGGGTAAATATATAATTAGAGGTATATCCGGATATACGAACCAAGAAGGAGATGATTACATGAACGTATTTACTTTGCCAGAACTCCCGTATGCATACGATGAGCTGGAGCCTCATCTGGATGCAAGAACGATGGAGATCCACCATGGGAAGCATCATGCCACTTATGTGGCTAATTTAAATAAGGCGTTGGAAGGCCGTACGCAATTTGCAAATGCTTCGGTTGAAGAATTGATCAGCAACTTGAACGATGTACCGGAAGAAATACGTGCTGCGGTTCGCAACCAAGGCGGGGGACATTACGGGCACAGTTTATATTGGTCGATTATGAGTCCTACCGGCGGGGGCAATCCATATGGAGACATCTCTAAAGGGATCGAGAAGCACTTCGGCAGCTTCGAACAGATGAAGGATGAGCTGACGAAGGCGGCAATCAGCCGATTCGGATCTGGCTGGGGCTGGCTCGTCGTGAACGGAGATAAGCTTGAGGTGATGAGTACACCGAATCAGGACACACCACTAATGGAGAACAAAACGCCTATTCTGGTGGTGGATGTGTGGGAGCATGCTTACTATTTGCAATATCAGAATCGGAGACCGGACTTCGTGTCCTCCTGGTGGAATGTAGTGGATTGGGAAGAAGTGAACCGCCGCTACAATGAAGCTGTACGTTAATCACGATGTGCGTAAACGTTGCGGAAGCAGGACGCTGCTTCTGCAAGGTGTGGGCTGCATCACAGCGATGGAATATACGGAGCTTGGAGCATTGAATGATTAGAGAAAGGAGCATGCGCATGAGTATGAGCCTAAATAGGAGTGTAGTAAATCTTTCCGGCCAAGACAGCACCTCCAGAGAACAAGTATTGTTCTGGCTGAAAAAGCTCGGTACAGTCACAGTTCAGGATCTGATTGATCGGATGGATGTGACAGGCGTTGCAATTCGGCGATATATAACGGAACTGCAAGAAGAGGGGCACATCGTAACGAAGGTGCAGCGCCATCAGGTTGGCAGACCGACACATTATTATCAACTGACTGATTCTGCATTAGAGCTGTATCCACGTCAATATGATGAACTAGCGACTGAACTGTTCGATGAGCTTGAGGCGCTGTACGGGGAATCGGGAGTGGCTTTGTTCTTCGAACAGAGAAGCACTAAGCTGAAACGACGATATGAAGATACAGTTACTGGAGAAACGCTAGAGGATCGGCTGGAGGCGCTCGTCAGAGTGCAAAATGAACAAGGCTACATGGCAAACGTGCATCCGAATGCAGATGGCTCCTTTTCCTTCGAAGAGAAGAACTGTCCGATTGCCAAAGTGGCGTGCAGGTACGGCCATGCCTGCCGCTGCGAGCTGCAATTATTTCGTTCCTTGCTCCAAGTCCAAGTAGAGCGTACAGCATGCATGGCTGAAGATGGAAGTGTGTGCAGTTATCACATTATGCAAGATTCGTAAATGTAAAATCAATATCGGAGCATGTTCAATAAAGCTTCCCTAACAGGCTTTTCGAGCATGCTTTTTTTGTTACCTTCATATTTAACTCATAACATCGGCATGTTTCGAATTATGACACTATCGTTAGCGGATGAATGGATGTATAATAATGGATGATGTTTTGCGGAAACCTTTTGCGGCCAATCTGCATCCAAGTAGTAGAACAATTGCATTAATAGCGTCGTTGCAATAATAGATTAGCATCTAAGAGGGAGGTGAAAGGGTAATCCATAATTGTAGAATCAGGATTCTAATGGCTGCCCGTCCTGCATTTTGCCTGAATGCCGCATGATAAGTCGCAGTTGGTTATACCAGCTGATGAAAAGCGATTTGGAATGACACATTCACGCAAAAATAGGAGGAAGTACAATGATAAACTATCAAGTAATGACGGAAGCTCAAGTGGACAAATTGAAGGAAATCGATCGCTCGGAGCATATTGAGCTGATTTATGAGATGCATGACGGCAAGATAACGGAAATCCATGCGAACCACGAATGTCCGAATTGGGACATCGAGCAGCTGCAGGAGATGGAAGAACGATATGTATACGAACTGCAGAACGGCGGTATGGCCGTCGGTGCTTTCGATGGAGACACCTTAGTAGGCTTCGGCGTATTGGCTCATCAATGGCGTGGGGAGCAGCACGACCAGCTTCAGGTTGATCTCATGTATGTATCTCGGACTCATCGCAGACAAGGGATCGGATCGCGCATTATGAATGAGTTGGCGGAAGAAGCGAGAAGAAGGGGCGCAAAGCACCTCTATGTTTCTTCAACGGAAACTCGCTCGGCGGTATCCTTTTACAAGAGCAATGGCAGCCAGTTGACGGATGAAGTAGATCCTGAGCTCTTCCAAAAAGAGCCGAAAGATATCCATATGCTGATTACGCTATAGTGGTACGCAGCAGGATCGCTGTATTGCACACGAAGGTCTGCTTGACGTTTGCTACCGTCACAGAGCCGTGGACGGTTTTGATCCCGACGTAAAGGTTATTTGGAGGGTGTAGAATCTTGGAGCACAGTTTCTTTGTGAGCCAGAATGAGCAAGACTATTATCCCCGCTTTGCTTGCGGAGTAGCGAGCATGATGATGTTGTTGTCTTATCACAAGATGAACTTGGGGTTCTCGTTTGTGCAACTGGCAGATGAGCTGCGCTTGGCGGTTCCTCCCTTGGAAAAGGGATACAAGGAAACGGATCCGCAAATTGGAGTATATCCGGAAGATGTGTTTCGGTTCCTATACAAGCGGGATATTCCGTTTCGAATGTCGTTCTACGAGGAAGAATGGGAAGCTTGCTTACTCGACGGCCCGATTATGGCTATGGTTTCGGTGGAACGTGACAGGGAGGAAGAGGATGAAGACGATTGCGAAACGGAAGCCCACTGGGTAGTACTGATTCGGAAAGAAGAGAATCACTTTTATTATCTAGATCCTTGGTATACGTCGGATTTCGATTATTGTCGGGTGATAAGTGAAGAAGATTTTTTCGTTTCGTACACAGGGATCGCCTGTCAGATTATTGCATAGCCGGAAAGCGGGAAAGTCAGATCTTATTGAACAATCACTATTTCCACGACAAGGGGCAAACTCAAATAAGCCTGAAGATGAAAGTATTGCGCGATGCTCGTTAGATTGGGTGTAATGATTCAGTGCCGGCGTGTTAGCCGGCACTTTTTCTGTTCATTCTTTTTGAAAACATATATGAAAAATTCAGGAAAAAGTGAAATCAAAGCAGCTATAAACCGATGAAAGGATAGTAAGACATATAGAAAAAAAAGGGGGAAACGAAATTGAAAAAGAAGGACAGGCAATCGGCTTGCTGTTGGGAACTCCGGAAGGCAGCATTGAGATACAATCATATTTCTAATGGAGGTCGACAATGAAACGGTTAATTTCAGCGTTGCTATGCCTTATGTTAACCCTCACGGCTCATTCAGGTTCGGTGCAAGCCAAAGTGAATAGTGGAAGTACTGTTAGTGAACAGCAATATACACGTATCGGCGAGGATTACGACATTCTTGACGAGAATGTGTTGCTGGACAAAAAGGACGGTAGCATTTGGACTTGGGTCTTGAACAAAGATTATTTAGAAACTTTAGATTTCTATGTAGGTGAAATGTACCACATTCCGGGCTTGCAGGATGTGAAGCAATTTAGATACAAATCGCGTGAGATAGACGGTAGAGATATTATTAACTACGTTGCGTTAAAAAAGGACGGAACCGTTTGGTATTGGGACTCAAAAACTGGCGAAGCCGACGCCACTATTATACATAGCCCTATGAATACTCCGTCGCCCATCAAAGATTTGGATAACGTAACTTCAATCGTCGCCGATTTTTTCGACAGCTATAAATTCAAGACCTTGTTCGTATTAAAATCAGACGGTTCGGTGTGGAGTTGGGGAAGCGAAATAGGCGATGCCACGTCGACTCCGATTCAATCCAAGCTGCTTGATGATGTCGCATCCATAAATTCTGCGCGCGGTTTGGTATACGCGGTTAAGAAAGACGGTTCGGTATGGAGGTGGAGTACAAGTTCGTACCTTCCGGATTATATCTCTGAAAACAAAGGGCCCGAGCAGATCAAAGGACTTGTCAATATCGTCAATATACAGCTAAGCGGTTATGAAAACTTTGCATTCAAGCAAGATGGAACGGTCTGGTCCTGGCCTGCGTATGAGCCTGAAGCGATTCCCAAGCAAATACACCAAGCAACAGGCGCTCGGGCTATGGTTGAGTTTAGCATGATGTCGCGCATGATGTTGCTAGATCAATTTATTGACACCATGTATTCTTTACAAACGAATGATCAGCTTTGGTCCGTGTACAACGATGATAAAGTATTCCCCGGGCTTACGGATATCGCTACCATATACCTTAAGCACCGGGACAAATATTCTACATGGTATTATGCGTTCAAAAAGGACCAGACATTGTGGGCGTGGGATAATAGTTATGCTTCCTTGCCAAAGCTTGTTGTGTTCACGAAAGGCACGGCAGCTGACATTCGCTCTGGGACAACAGAAATATCAATTAGTAAACGTCCAAGCACAACAGAAACACCGAATGGCGAACGTACTGGAACAACAGAGACACCAACTGGGAAGCGTCCTGAGGCAGTAGTTCAGCCAGAAAAACGAACATCGCCTGAAATCAGCCTTTATCCATTTATAACGATGCTGCAGCCTGGCGGACAACAGCCGATAATCGCAACCAACGTGGTTCCCGGGACTCAGATTACGTATACCATTGACGATCCGAGCATTGGTACCCTGGCCAATGTGAATGGTGTACCGGTTGTAAAAGCGATCAACTCGGGACAAACCGTTGTGCGCGCTACCATAAGCAGACCTGGTGTACCGAATGAGACGACTTATGTATTGCTGTATGTCATGGGTGGCAGCATGCAGTCCAATACGTATCTCACAGCTGTCCGTTCGCTTCCTGACATTGACAAGCAGAATCCGCTTATGGTGGAAGGATTGACACAAGCAGGAGAGCTTGTGATCTCCGCCGCAAGCACTGAGAAGATGACTCCTGTTAACGGCCAGTTTGTGATCACATCCGAGCTGATTGCACGTTTAGCTGGAAATGCGTCTAAGGAGAAGTCAGCAATACAGCAGACGCTATCAGAGAATAAGATTACACTTGCGAGAGAACTGATTGTGAATGCGGAAATTGTGACTTTATCCAACCCAAATGAATATGTGTTCAAGCTTAATAAAGAAGGCTTAGTGGGCCGGAAGGATATTGACTATATAACCGTTCATGCAGGGGATGCGAAACTCGTATTCAATGTTGCGACCGCAGAGCGACTGTTCCAATCGCAACCGGTTATCGTTATTCGTCTGGCGAAAGAGAGTAACGGCGGATATCGTGTACAGTTTCAAAATGAGCAAGGGCAGGAGCTTTCGGGCATACCAAGTAATATTCAGCTCATTCTGCCTACTAGCCAAATCGATGCGACAAATACAAGTGTGTTCTATGTGAATGGGAAGGCTAGGGAGCCGATCGGTGGGAAGTATAATCCGTCCAAAAACGGCATGGAAGCGGAAATCAATCGTTCTGGAACCTATCTTGTAGAAGAGAATTCAAAATCATTCCCGGATATGAACGGCAGAGATCCAGAGTTGATGCAAGCGGTTCAGTTTCTAGGCTCCAAAGGAATCGTTTCTGGAAAAGGAAACGGCAATTTTATGCCCGATTCTCTGCTAACCCGTGCAGAGTTCACGACGATGCTGGTCAAAGTGTTTAACGCTATGGATGAAACGGCAAAGGAAAGCTTCTCGGACGTGGAGCCGCCGCAATGGCATCATCCATTTATCGCTTCTTCCGAAAAAAATCATATCGTCGAAGGTTATCCTGACGGCACATTTAAGCCGGATCGTACGATAGAACGCCAAGAAATGATCGCTATTGGCGCAAGATTCCTGCATGAGAGGAAGCATTATTATTACCCTTCGAATCCGGAGGAGTACTTAAATCGATTTGTAGATAAAGAAACAGTATCCAAGTGGGCTAAGCCCACAATGTCCTTGGCTGTGAAGCAGCGCCTGATCGATGTTCCTGCCGATAAACAGATTAAAGCACGCGAGGCGGTTACGCGCGGGGAAGCCGCACGAATGCTGTATCGTCTTTATTTACAGCTGTGACCCTAGCAATAGCACCGATAAGCAGTTCGCTCCAGATACTTTCTGGCAGCTACTGAAGGAATAATCGACAAGGCTTGTCATAAGCGCATGACACCATTTCAACATAAAAACCGCTCCATATGGGGCGGTTTTTTATGTTGAAATGGGTAGTTGTATGTTAGTGTGCAAATCGCTACGAGCGAAATTGCAATATGTACAACGTTTTACTCTTATTTCAATCTAAGTATACCAAATGTTTACTTCCAAATATAGACTTGTTATTTTCTGGTTTTTCCATACAATACAAACATAATGATAGGGAGGGATCTTCCATGTATTCTATTTTCGAAGACACGATGGCGGATATGGCGTGGACAGAAATTGAGAGCAGTATTCAAAAGGGGGCGATTGTGCTGCTTCCCTCGGGTGTCATTGAACAACAAGGGCCTCATTTGGCTACAGGAACCGATATTTACGTAAGCCATCTTATTTGCAAAAAGATAAAGCATGAACTAGAGAAATCGGAAATCGAAAGCATCATTGCTCCTCCATTTTATTGGGGAATCAATCATGTGACAGGGGGATTGGATTCCCAGGCTCCTTTACAACTCGAAAAGAAACGATGAAGCATGTCCTTTTTGATATCTTTGCATGTTTGCACCGTTGGAACGTAAAACATGTTTTTCTTATAGATATACATGGTGATCATCAGAATGGGATCGCCCTTTACGAAGCGATTGGGGAAGGGCGAGAACAGTTGGGGCTTGATATCCGATCTGTCATTTCTCATTGGGTTGCCAATGAGCTGCAAATTGATCAAGATAACAAGAACTTTCTTATCTTTCATGTAGACTTGCCAGCATCTCCGCAGCCCCAATATGTTGATGTCCACGCAGGGGCTGGCGGAACGGCAATGATGATGAAGTACTTTCCGAGTTTAGTGAATGTTCAGTTGGCAAAGGAATTGGAAGCTACGAATCTTACTTATGAGGAGTTGAAAAAATGGCAGCATGGCGGGGATATCGTGAGACAGATTACGCCCCTTGGTTATGTTGGAGCCCCGTCAGAATTTGAGCAGGTAAATGTTGATGGCATGGATTTTGTTTCTGTTTTTAGTCGGCAGGCAGCATTTTCAATGAAAGAATACATGGGAAGATTATAAACGAAAATACATGTTCTACATATAAAATTATGACTGCTCCCATGTGGGGCAGTTTTTTGTTGCCATTATCCGTACAACCGCCAAACTACTCCGTTTACTGGTGGTCAGGAAGAAACGGAAGGTAGTAACATGAATCTATTGATAATGGTTCTCACTACTGTCGTCGATAAGTTTTAGAACTCGAAAAGGGGAAGTAGAGAAGATGAAAACAATGAAACGATTCACGGTAATGTTATGTGCATGTCTGCTGCTGATTGCAGGATGCGGCAATCATGATGCCAATGATGTCAAGGAAAATGCAGACAAAGAGAAAGAAGTGGTACAGCAGACAGTTGCGGGCAATAAAGCAGCATCAGCGGCAGCGTACCCGCGAACGATTACACATTTGTCCGGCAAGACGATCGTGGAAGCGAAGCCGCTTAAGATCGCAACGCCTTATATATCCTTTGTCGATTATATGGCCGTATTGGACACGTATCCGATTGCCGGTCAAGGAATTGAAATTATCGAGCGGAATTTCCCTAGCTTGAGCAAGCAAATCGCAGGCAAAGGAATTCAGGACTTGGGTATGGAGACCAATCTTGAGAAGCTGCTGGCGGTTCAGCCGGATTTGATCATCGCGGCAGATGATATGAAGGAGCAGTATGAGCGATTGTCGCAAATCGCCCCGACGGTTATTTTCCCGCAGGCTGGAGAATGGCGAGAAACGCTGAAGCAAATTGCTGAAGTCATTGGCGAGGAGGAGAAGGCTGAGCAGGTGCTCGCGGAATTCGACCGCAAGAGCGCGGAGTATAAGGAAAAGCTGGCGTTCCGCCAGAATGAGTCCGTTCTATTTACGATGTATAGCGGCAAAGAGATGTTCGTCATGTGGAATGACGGTCGATTTGATCCGTTCTATAAAGGACTTGGCTTGAAGCCAGTGGAAGCTGCACATGCGAACGGTCAGATAACGCTCGAAAGCCTTGCTGCATTGAACCCGGATCATTTGTTCGTCATCAACAACTGGCAGAATCCGATCCAAGGCGGTGTTAGGGAAGCGATGAAGATCAGCAAGGTGTGGAACAGCATGAATGCCGTGAAGAACAACCGGGTGTATGAGCTTGCAGACCCTTCACTGCCTGGGCCAATGGCATTGGCGAAGATCGACGGGATCGAGGAAATCATGCAGGCTATGGGGAAAAAGGATCAGTAAGATTAGATGGATCCATAGTTCCAGTTATTCGCTGTTCGTTTTAGATTGACTGTTTGGGATAAGGAAGGGAGATGCTGCATCATGGCAACGACACCATTGCCGTTTATGCTGCGGCTGGTACAGAAGCAGCGCGTCAAATTAATCGCCTCCTGTATCTGCTCCGCGGCAGGCGCTGTATTTGCTTTGGTTCCGTACGTGCTTGTGTTCCGCATCACGGATCTCTTGCTGCGCTCGACTGTGGAGTGGCACGACATACGTTGGCTCATTCTTATGGCCTTTATTTCGATATTGCTGCGCTTCATCTTGATGGGGGCTTCGACGATGCTGGCGCATGCCGCAGCATTTCATGTGCTTTATGATTTGCGTGCGTGCTTGATCAATAAGCTCGGCAAACTGCCGCTTGGCTTTTTCAGTGAACAACACTCAGGACGTGTAAAAAAAATCGTAGCCGATGATGTGGAGCGAATTGAGTCTTTCATCGCTCACCATCTTCCGGATTTGACGGCTTCCCTTGTGGCACCATTGTTAACGATAGCATACTTATTCAGCGTGGACTGGAGGCTTGCGATCGCCGCCTTGCTGCCGATTCCAGCAGCTTATGCGGTTCAGGGCATTATATTATTGCGTGGAAGACGCTCAGAGGATATGAAACAAATGCATCATTTATCGGAAACGATGAACGGCGCAATTGTTGAGTTTGTCCATGCGATGCCTGTCATTAAATCGTTTAATCAAACCGTACATTCCTTCGCCCGCTATCGCAACTCTGTTGAAAGCTATGCGGCCTTATGGGGCGAGATTGCCCGTAAAAAAACGCCGCTGTATACGCTGTTCCTGCTTCTATTGGAATCGGGATTGCTGTTTATTATGCCGCTGGGAGCTTGGTTGTACGGTCAAGGAAGTGTAACCTTCCCTGTGCTTGTATTGTTTCTGCTGCTCGGTGTCGGATTAACTGCACCGCTGCGCCAGATTTCTACCTTGGCTCATATGATGCAGAACAACATGGAAGGGGTTCGGCGTATTCAACAGCTGTTAGCGGAAGAGGAGCTGTCATCCTCCATGACCGTCTGCACGGGGAACATGCCAACCCGATTCGATATTTCCTTTCAAAATGTCACGTTTGCGTATGAGAACCGGGAAGTGCTGCAAGGCATACATTTTACGGCAGAGCATGGTAAGGTGACCGCACTCGTTGGGCCTTCAGGAGCGGGCAAGTCAACAGCAGCTCAATTAATCGCACGTTTTTACGAGGTTTCAAGTGGAGCGATTCAGATTGGCGGGATTGATATCCGCTCGATCCCACCAGAGCAATTGATGGATATGGTGTCATTTGTGTTCCAGGATGTTCCGGTCGTGAGTGATACAGTAGCAGCTAATTTGCGCATGGGAAAAGAGGAAGCTCAGGACGATGAGCTGATATCTACTGCTAAAGCCGCGCAGGCGCATGAGTTCATTATGGCGCTGCCAAACGGCTACAATACGTTGATTGGAGAGGGCGGCGTGCACATCAGCGGCGGAGAACGACAGCGCATCGCGATTGCACGTGCCATTTTGAAGGATGCTCCGATACTTATTTTAGATGAAGCCTTTGCATTCGCAGATGCGGAAAATGAAGCGAAAATTCAGGATGCACTAAGCAGACTGATGCATCAACGGACAGTCATCGTGATCGCGCATCGACTGTCTTCGATAACAGATGTCGATTGCATCGTCGTCTTGGAGGATGGACACATATGCGGCATGGGCACGCATGACGAACTGCTTGCGCACAATCCGCTGTATGCCGGCATGTGGATCGCGCATCGCGAAGCAGACGATTGGTCGCTGGAAGGAAAGGACGAGGCCTATGTTTAACACTATACGCTTCATAACCGGTCGTTCGGGAGCCTTATTCACTCGAGCAACACTTTTCACCATCGTGGAAATGGTCGCAAATGCCGCGCCAATGGGGCTGCTATTCGTGGTGTTGATATCCTTGTTCAACGGTACGCCTACGGCCTTGGAAATTGGCTGGTGGCTGGCGATTCTGCTGCTGTTATTTTGCGTCCAAGCGATATTTGCGAGTATGGGCCAGATCGATGCACAGCGTACAGGCGCATTGATCATGAAGGATGTGCGGCTGCGCCTGGGCGAACATTTGCGCAAGCTGCCGATGGGGTACTTTTCACGGAAGGATCAAGGGGATATAAGTCACACGCTCTTGGCCAATGTGGATGAAGTAGAAATGATCTTGACGCATCTGTTCAATCAATTCATTGGGGCGATTACACTGCCCATCGTAAGCGCACTGTTCCTGCTGCTTGTCGATTGGCGATTAGCGCTCGCTGTATTTGTATCCGTGCCCTTCGCCTTGCCATTATTATTCTGGTCGCAGCGAGTGATGGCAAAGCGCAGCAAGCAGCGGCAATCAGCAGCAGTGGCTGTAAACTCGCGTCTATTGGAATATGTACAGACGATTCGACTGATGAAGGCTCACAATCAAACAGGTCAGCGATTTAGGAGATTGGAGCAAGCCATGGCACGACTGCGAGATGATAGTATACGAGTGGAGGCAATGACTTCGCCTGTTGTCATGCTGTTCTCCATTGTGCTGGAACTTGGGTTTATCCTGCTGCTTATGGTGGCTTGCTACTTGCTGGAAGACGGGGTTATCGATGTCTCTGTGCTGCTTATTTTTCTGGTTGTCAGCATGAAGTTCTATCAGCCGCTTCGTGTGGCAGGCGCTTCACTGATTCAAATTCGCTATATGACCTCTGCAGGGGAGCGCATCAGGGAGATTTTTGATGAGGAGCCATTGGAAGAGCCTGCACAGCCCCAGCTTCCGCAATCATTCGGGATTGAATTTGATCATGTATCGTTCAGTCACGGGGATGCTGAAGTGTTACAAGATATTCATTTGCATATACCCGAAAATAGCCTGACCGCTATCGTTGGGCCTTCTGGTGCAGGCAAGTCAACGTTAGCGGGTTTAGTGTCACGCTATTGGGATGTAACGAAAGGTGCTGTAAGAATTGGCGGCGTAGATGTGCTTGGGATAAGAAGCGAGGAGCTGTTAAGTCGAATTAGTACGGTGCAGCAGCAGCCATATCTCTTCAATGAAACGATTGCAGCCAATATCCGGATGGGCAAGCCGGACGCTTCGGATGAGGAAGTGGTGAAGGCAGCTAAGGAGGCTTATTGCCATGACTTCATTATGAAGCTTCCGCGCGGTTACGCTACGATTGCTGGAGAAGGCGGGGCAATGTTGTCAGGAGGAGAAAAGCAGCGAATTGCGATCGCTAGAGCCATTCTCAAGGACGCACCAATCATCATTTTGGATGAAGCGACGGCCTCGCTGGATCCGGAGAACGAGATGCATTTGCAGCGCGCGATTAAGAAGCTGACGCAGCGCAAGACAGTGCTCGTCATCGCTCACCGCCTGAAGACGATCCGCGGAGCGGATAACATCGTTGTGCTGGAGCAGGGTCGGGTTGCGGAGCAAGGCACACATGAAGAATTGCTTGCGCATGAAGGCACGTACTATCGCCTATGGCATGAGCAGCAGAAGATTGGCGGCTGGAAGATTGGGAGAGGGGTTGCAGGAAGAAGGGAGAAATTAGAAGAGTAGAGGAGTAGGGGAATGAGGATAGCGATTACTTCATAATGTCCCATTGATTCTTGGGCTTAGCCTTACGCAAGTTATTGATTGTTGATACCAGGATCGGGTCAGAAAGGATAGAGATATTCGATCTAGTAACACGAAGAGCTAGATAACATTTCATTCACGAAAACATCAAATGAACCGTTCTAAAGTGAAATGGACTGTAGTACCCATTTACTTTGGAGCGGTTTTTTTCATGCAGGAATGGAGGTTCTTGTCTACAATTCGTACGCTAAAATGATATACTAGGTAAGCTAAAGAGGATTATTTCATCATTAAAGATGGGAGAAATGTGTCATGCAATCAAATATCCTAATTCTTGAAAAAACGTCTTCAGGAGAACTGGTGAAAATAGACGAGCGTGCATGGACTACCAGTATGGTGCAGCTGCTTGAACATGCGAATTATTTGCTCGTGAATGATGCGGAATATGAGATGCTGGAGGGCCGGCTGAATGTAAACACCGGCAATTTTGAATTGCTCGTCGAGTCAGTTCGAAAGCCTTGAAAATATACCGGAAAGCAGGGAAGGAATAATGGAACGAAATGAACAGGAGCAGAAGACGACAAGTCCAGAGACGACTGAATCCTGTGCGACTTCGGCAAAGCCGCTCAAGGTATTAAGCACATCCCTGGGCGTTGCGCTCGCCGCCAATCTGCTTATGAGTTCGTCTGCGATGGGTCAACAGAGTGCAGCTCCGTCTGATCAGGCGAAGCTGGTTGAATGGTCGACAGAGGAAGTAAAGCAGTATTTCGATGCCAATATGGACTGGAACATTCCAGTACCTGAGGAGAAACAATCAGAAGGCAGTAGTGTTGGCGGTAGCGCTGGCAGCGGATCATCCGGAGGAGGCAGCTCGTCAGGGGGAGGGTCATCTCATACGACATACGTCCATCACGGAGGATTTGGCTGGGATGACATGCTGCTCTATCACATGATCTTCAATCGAGGAAGCGCGTATTCCTCTACGAGTTGGTCTTCAGGCGGTAGCGTGTATGATACGCGGACGAATTCACCTTATCGTGCGAAATCGTTCTCCTCTGATAGTTTTCAGAATCGTCCTGTCGTAAATTCGAGGGTTCGACCTACTACTTCGAACGGCTCGGGTTCCATTATTCGCAGATCGTCGGTTGGATCAAGTAAATCAAGTTCCTCGTCGCCTGGAGGAATCGGCGGTAAATCAAGCAGCTTTAGTTCGTCAGGCGGTTCCAAAAGCGGAGGGTGGTTCGGCGGATAATGGGATTTGAAGTCATTGGTCAGCCGCATCCGAATCGAGCAGAACGTGTCGCGCAATTGGCAGAGCTCGGATTCAACTGGGCGAATATCGAAGAGGAACAATATTGGGTAGATCAGGTCATTGCAATCAATGCGGGCATGAGCCAGGAACTGCATGTGGTGTCGGCGAAGCTGTGGAGCATCTTTGACAAGGCTGCCCGTTTTATTATCGGTCGCAGAGACCTCTATGAACTCCTCTCGATTCCGGAAGTGTTATGGGACGGCTTGGAGCAGATTGAGCCTAATGAAATAGGCAAGCTGAGTCAATATGCTCGGTTTGACTTTGCTATCGATCATAATGGATCGATTAAGCTGTTGGAGTTGAATGCAGATACCCCAACGGGGTATGTAGAAGCAGCAGTTGCTACACCGTGGGTGTGCAAGCAGTACGGACTTGAGACACCGAATAATGAAATGTCGAAGCGAGTGAAGGAAGCCTGGGCGAGTAATCCGCCTGAATATGCTGCATGTGTAGGTTATGGTGAGCATGCAGAAGATTCGGGTACGATTGACATGCTCGTTAAGCATTCAGAGTTGCCGATGCGATGCATCGATTGTCTGGATTTATGGGTGGATCAAGGGGAGCTGAAGGTAGGAGAGCAGACGATACGCAGTCTGTTCGCGCTGTACCCGAAGGAATGGATGGCCATTGACGAAGGTGGAGAAGCACTTGCTTATTCCATTGAAAATGGGTATACAACGATACTGAACTCACCGCATGCGATCATTTTGCAATCGAAGGGACTGCAGGCGGTTATTTGGGCGATTCATGAACTAGGCTCAGAAATGTTCACGCAGGAAGAGCATGCAGTCATTGCGCATTACATGCTGCCAACATACAACAAAGCTGTCTTTGACGGAAGCTATGTATCCAAGTCGATGTTCGGCCGCGAAGGTGGTTCTGTGCGGCTATTCGATTCGCAAGGAAATGTAGAAACCGAAGATAAGGATGGATTTGATACAAGTCGATTCTTCAGCAGAGTCTATCAAAAACGTGCCGAAATGGCACAAGTGGATTTGCATAACGGCTCCTTTCATTTATTAACGGGTGTGTTCGTCATCAACGGGGTGCCATGCGGGATACTTGGCAGAGTTGGTGGGCTTATTACCGGGAATAACAGCCATTTCATAGCGATTGGAGTGAAAAAATAATGAGCCTGAATCGAAATAGCGGGAGTCGAAATCACGACATTCGTGTTCAGCAGCAAAAAAAGAAACGAATGATCAACAATCTGCTTGTGCTAGGGATATTTGCTTGTCTAATTATTTTCTTCGTGTACATCATTAATCTCGGAGCTGAGGGTAACGACAATTCCACAGAATTAGATACAGCAACGGTACCTTGGGATTATAAGATCGAGAGCGCTAAGGTAGGAGACATCATCGGAGGAGATATGACAATCCTGCCGGATAATCAACTGCTGCCGAATGACAACAATTATGCGACTGGTGATCAAGTATGGACACTCAAGTATATGACAGCTAATATGCTCCCTATTAACGAGAAGGGGAACGATATTAATTTGTCTTCATGGGAACCGATTAAATCGTACTCATCCAAGGAAGCGGCCGAGAGAGATTTGAAGGAGCTGAAGCTCAACTTGAAGGCCGAGGTTGAACTAGTGGGTGTGTACAAAACCGAGTACCAGGGTAAACACCGTCAATTCGCCGTGATTACACTTCCATCCGGACATACGGTGAAGCAGCCAATTGATGACGTGCGTTACCAGAAGTTCAAAAACAAGAAAAAGGTCAGCGTGATGCTGGAGGAAGTTCATGATTTTGTGGACTATGATTTAGCGATGGCCAAATTCCGGGGGTGGGCAGAATGATATTTGTGAATATTTTGATCAGTATTCTTACGATCATGGCGTTGCAATTTATCGGCATGTATGTGTTCAGTGTGCTGACGCCATTTAATGATTTCGAAGAATTGAAGAAGGGCAATGTTGCAGTAGGGCTTGCGATGGGCGGCAAGTTCATGGGCACGGCAATTGTGCTCGGTGTGTCGGCTTTTACGAACTCATCCATTATCCATATGGCACTATGGTTTGGCGTTGGATACATCTGTTTGATCGCAACGTATTTGCTGTTTGATCTCGTTACTCCGAAGATGAGTGTAGCTGAGCAGTTGCAGAATCGGAATACTGCAGTTGGCATATTATTGTGTTTCCTATACATTGGCATGGGATTCGCTATTAGCAGTTTAATCATATAATCGCTTGTGTACACAAAGACTCCCTGATTAGTAACTTAGGAACATGAACTTTTGTTCTATAGAAGGGAGTCTTTTTTCGTGTGGCTGTCTCAAGGCAAGGAATGGCACCTTCTTTTACAAAATGATTATGTTGTACATGATGTATCTATGAATTGCCTAGTTAACTCGAACCTAGTAAACTGTATACAAGATCTGGAAGATGAATCGAGTTAGTTAGGAGGTTATATTCTGAATCAACATGTCATTCAGGATGCTAGAGATGCAGCAATCAAGGCGGCTCGACAAGCTGGACAGGCGATTAAGCAATTGTTCGATAAAGTCGCACACGTGGAAATGAAAGATGAGCATGGAGATGTCGTTACAGAGGCTGATCTATTAGCGGAAGCGATCATTGTGAAGGAGATACAGGCGGCCTTCCCCGATCATCAAATCCATAGTGAGGAAGCAGGAATTATTGGAGCCAGCAGCGATTGGCAGTGGCTTGTAGATCCGCTGGACGGAACAAATAATTTTGCAATTGGTATGCCACTCTTCTCCTGCTCCATCACCGTTATGTATCAACAAGAACCGGTTGTGGGCGTGGTGTATGAGCCGATGACGGATCGACTATTTCACGCAGCAGTTGGGAATGGAGCCTATTGCAATGACCAGCGAATGCAAGTGAAGAGCTGTCCTAGCTTGCACAATGGGAATATTGGCTGGATTCAAGGGCATAAGGTACAGCAGGATCCTACCGCAGTTGGCTTGCGCCATTATATTGACACGAGATGCAAGCGAATGATGCGCCTATGGGCTCCAACCTTGCAATGGTGCATGCTTGCCAAGGGAGATTTGGATGGAATCGTTCTGTATAAATCTGAAGGAGATGACATGTATTCAGGCATTCTGATGGTTAAGGAAGCGGGCGGATCCGTCATTGATTTTAATGGGGAAACGTTTACTGGGATGAATTTAGAGCCATACCTTATCGCTTGTCATCCAGACCATGAACAAGAGCTGTTGCGAATGGTGCGAACGGGCATGTCAGTGCCAGCACGATTGTAACTTCAATCGTTATCAATGCTTTTATAGATATAGCTATATATTTTAGGAGGTAAAGATGAAGCCAGAGATGAAATTATTTTGTTTCCCGTATGCAGGAGCGTCTGCCATGATTTATAACAAGTGGAAAGCCCATATGGCAGAGGGCATTGAACTGATCCCCATAGAATTGGCAGGCAGAGGCAAGTATTTTGGAACCCCGTTCTATGACAGTTTCGAAGACATGATCGAAGACGTGTATCGCAAGATCGAAAGTCAGCTTGATGAAGGCCCCTACTCGATATTCGGGCACAGTATGGGAAGCTGGATTGCTTATGATCTCGCGCACAAAATATCGGAGCTGAAGCGACCTGAGCCCAAGCATATCTTTTTCTCCGGGCGTAGAGCACCGCATATCGAAAGCAGACGGACGAAATATTACGATCTCCCGGACGATGAGTTTCTGGATGAGATTATTCGATTAGGAGGAACGCCCAAAGAGCTGCTTGAAAATAAAGAGCTTTTAATGATGTTTCTTCCTGTATTGAGGACGGATTTCAGACTTGTAGACTTGTATCAATATGAAGAGCGTCCGGGTAAGCTCTCCTGCAACATTACTGTATTAAGCGGGGAAGAGGATGCAATTTCTTTGCCGGATTTGCATGCTTGGGAGCAGCACAGCTCGGCCGATTGCACCGTTCATATGCTTCCAGGCGGGCATTTCTTTATTAACGATCAGACCGTGCAAGTAACTGATATCTTGAATCGTACCTTAAAACGTACGCTAGCCAGACAATACTGAGCCGGAAAAGCATATACCAACTTGCATGTTTTATCATGCAAGTTCATTAGCGCACATGATTTTAATGCTGCGCTTTTACATCAACACTGCTGACGCTTATCTTCGTTCCGTTGCTATATTTGATGACCGGGCGCAAACGAAAGTTTATCGAACAAAGCTTCTAAGAGTGAGTAAAGTTATTGTATAATAGTGGAATATGACATAGCGACGCGCGACCCGACTTGAGATAATCTTATCTAAGTCCGGGTCGCGTTATTGTTGTAAAGAGGAACGAAACGGGAGGTATGAAACAATGCTGGGTCTTTCGAAAGGAACCGTCCATATCCATAACTATGATCCATGTTGCGTTGAATCTTTTCAGGAAGAGAAAGCGATTCTCACCCCTATATTGGGCGATTGTGTAATTGACATTCAGCACGTGGGAAGTACGGCAATCGGAATTCAGGCGAAACCGATCGTGGATATGGCAGTCGGCGTAAACGATCTTGGGGACATATCAACATTTAATGATAAACGCTTGAGGGAGCATCAATATTACAGACTACAGGTACAGCTTGAGGACGAAGTCGTGTATGCCAAATTTTCAAGCCTCGAAAATCTGGTTAAGACTCACTTTCTGCACGTCGTTGTTCATAATAGCGAGAAATGGAATGCGCTACTTTTATTCAGAGACCAATTAAGAGCCAATCCGAATCTTGCACAAGAATATGTCGAGCTAAAGCAGAGCCTCGCAGCGTTATACAGCAACGACGAACTTGCTTACACCGCAGGAAAAGAAGCATTTGTGAAGAAGGTAATACAGGATTTTCGTTCGAATAACTCTTAGATCAGAGAGGGAAGTGATTCAGTATGAAATCTCCTGGCGGATCGATATTTCCTTACTATTACAAGGGTGGGGAAATCCACTGCCTGAAGTACGGAAGCCATTATTCGGATACAGAAAAGCTGTTCGAATTAATGAAGCAAGAAGAGGAATTTATCCTTCACACCAACAGGAGATTGAAGGTATGGGTGGATTTTTATAAGACCACGATTACGGAACAAGTGCTGCAGCAATTTATCACGCATATTACGAATTTACAAGCATGCATTGATAAGCTGTCGATAGTAGGGTTAACAAGATTCAATATGTGGAGATTAAAAAGAAGAATAAAAAAGTCGGGAATCAGACTGAATATGTCCTTCTACGAAGATCCTGAAGATGCAAAGACATGGCTCGTAAGCGATTAGAAAGAATTCTATTAATAGATATAAGAGGGGGGGATTAGAATGAAATATACGATTAGACCAATAAGGGAACAAGACATCTCTTTTTTATGGATAACGCTATATGAATCTTTGTATGTACCGGAAGGCAAGGAATCCTTCAGCCGCGATATTATTAACGAACCTTCCATTTCGAAATATGTGGAAGATTGGGGCAGGGAAGGCGATCTGGGTTATATCGCTGAAAATGCCGAAGGCGAATCCATTGGCTCTATCACGGTGAGATACTTTAGTGAGGATAAACGAGGGTACGGATTTGTAAGCAGCGAAGTGCCGGAACTGGGAATGGCAATTTTACCGGCTTATCGCGGACAAGGATTAGGAAGCGCTTTAATGAAGAAATTGTTTGCTGGATTGAGCGAGCAGGGAGTTGACCGCGTATCCTTAAGCGTAGATCCAGACAATGCGGCAGCCGTGAAATTGTATCAACGCTTCGGGTTCAAGGCAGTAGGTGAGGTGGGAACGTCCATCACGATGCTGGCTCATGTAAATAGGGCATGAACAAAGGAATATGAATAGGAACGAGATACATAACGTACTTGATAACTAGACTAGCATGAGGAGATCAACTATGAAAAAACTATCTATCCATCCTGTTACGCGGGATAATTGGGAGACTGCTATTCAAATTAAGATTCATGAGGAGCAAGTGCCATTCGTACCTTCTATTTATGAAGCGCTGACGTATGCATATATCAAGCCTTGGGATGAGGCGCTGGATCCCTTTCTTGTATGTGATGAAGAGACTACGATCGGATTTTTCTACATCAGCTATACACCGAATAGCACAGATAATTACTGGATTGGCGGCTTTCAAATCGATAAGTCTTGCCAAGGAAAAGGATACGGCAAACTGGCATTGGGAGGAATCATTGAATTTATTAAAGAGACTCATCCCATGTGCAGGTTGATCTCCTTGACGGTTGAGCAGGACAATAAGCGGGCTCAGCGGCTTTATGAAAGCTACGGCTTTGTGAACCAACAGGAGCATAATCAAGACGACGAAGTCATTTACCAACTGGTTCTTGAAGGATCGTAACGCATGAGACCTCAGATCGTGTTACATCTTTTTTTTCGCTGGATGGCAGATTGACGACACCTCCTAACCGCAATGTTAGCGAATAGATGGCATCGGGATCGATGGGAGAGTCAATTAGTAGCGGGTGACAGCTATTTTGCGTGCTAGTTATCAGGATGAATGGAGAGAATGCTATGAAGTATTTTTTCGGAATTGTTCCACCTTTGAGCATTTATGAAAAATTGATGTCGGTGCGCAATCAATACCATTACTCTGGGGTCGAACCGCATATTACCGTTAAACTTTCGTACGGGACAGGAACGATGTTGCCTGTGAATTGGATGTCCGAATGTAAGAGAATAATAGAAGGATTTCGTTCGTTTTCCGTATCCGTTGGCGAGCTTCGCTATTTCGGTGACAAGGACGTGTTATATATAGGGGCTCATTCTCCCGAATTAATGGAATTACATCGAAAGCTTGTCGCCGTTTTTGAGCCGACTGAAGAACAAACGAAGCGTTGCTTCGAATTGAATTTGTATATCCCTCATTTAACGGTTGCCAAAAAAGAAAGTTTGTCGGAAGAGATTCTCGAAGAAATGGGGCGAACACTTTCTCCACATTTTCGGGATAGACAAACCTTTGATGTTCATGAGATCCGGCTGTATGCGCGGGACGATCAGACTAAGACGTTTCAGAAATATGAGGACATTCAGATGACACGGTAAGTTAACATAGAGCTGCCCACAAAATAACCATAAAGGAAGATGCCTCATGAAGTTGGAATCGCCACGATTGCTTATCCGCGATTTGCGTAGAGACGATTGGCTAGACGTGCATGAATACGCCTCCAATCCTGAAGTAACGAAATATATGCTTTGGGGCCCGAATTCCGAAGCGGATACGAAAGCATATATGGAGGAACAGCTCGAGCAACAGCAAGCTGCCGAGCGAAGCCATTATGAGTTCGGCGTTATATTGAAGGATACGAATACATTCATTGGCGGCTGTGGGATATACCTGCAAGGAAGTAATGCCGAGATTGGGTATTGTTTCAACCGTGATTATCACGGACAAGGATATGCGACAGAAGCGGCGCATGCCTTGCTCAGGTTTGGATTCGAAACCCTCAATGTGCATCGCATTTATGCCACCTGTCGTCCTGATAACATCGCCTCCGCAAATGTCATGAGAAGGCTCGGCATGATGCAGGAGGGGCATTTAAGGGAACATTTATGGAGCAAAGGGATGTATCACGATTCCTATTTATTCTCTATTCTGCAGCACGAGTACGATTATCCGGTGAAATCCTAAGAGTTATCCTTCATGTAAGCAGATCGTCGGCTCGGTCCAAGGCTCTGGATGACTTGTCCTGTATCGGGGTCAATCGCAACTGAAAAATCATAAAAGTTCTCGCTGAACCCTTCCATCCAGTCTACTAGATCCTCCGAATAGAACCAGAACGAGAGGATGCGGGAATCGGACTGTTGTGCTAGACGCTCCTCCCGACAGTCTATGGAGCAGTTGCTGAGATCCAGACCCAACTCATCCGCTTTCGCCTGAGCCGCTTCGATCGCCTTCATCAGATGTGCGGTATAGGTACGATCAATATTAAAGATACTGTTTGGAAATTGCCTATTTTCACACGTCATCGATTTCTCCTCCAATTCATAAGTCCAACGGCAATCATAGTAGGAGATTCCTACGATAACATACTTTATTTTATAGTAGATGTTAGAGGAACGGAATCATATTTCTGTAAATGGAACAGAAAAAACTGACGCCGGTTTGATGCCGACGCCAGTTGCAGCTTATGCTACGGAGATTTCTTATACGGGAAACCTTCCGTGAGCATAAGTTTTTTCGTTATTATTTATTGAAATCATAGTTCGGATTCGCCAAAATCTCTTGTACGAGTTTATTAAGATCCACATCACCGATAGAACCAGCTTGTCCTAACAAATCTTTCAAATCGGTAGTAAGATTGGACTTATCATCCTCATAATAGTAAGCGAGTTGTCCCAGGTGTTTCAGGCTAAAATTCGTATTGGCGTTCGCGATAACTTCAATCGTTTTCTCACCGACATTCTCGGTTGCTAATGTGAGTTCAGTTTTTCCATTGTCCGCAATTTTCGCCTTGGTCGCATCTACCTTGCCTTTTCCTAAGCCGATTGCCTTGAATTTTAGATGTAAGAGAACGCCGTCGCCATTGATCCCATTAGCTTTACCCTTACTTGCCGTAATAAACCGCAATGGATCATCACTGTGATGCACGATCATCATTTTGTCAGTCGTTTCGAAGCCAACGAGTTGAAAACGAGTTTTGTCGTAGTCGATCGTAAAATCTTCTGCATAAATATTTTGCACGTTGTTTAACGCTAGCTGCACTGTAAACTCTTCGTTAAGATACACGCGATCCGAAACAGACGTAACGTCCAGAACCGGTTCAGTAAAAGGAATGTCAGGGTTGAAAGGTTTCAACTCTGCCGAAGCCGGAAGATCGATTCCTTGAAGAATAATATATTCATTATCTTTATTGTTAATAAATTGCACGGAATGTTCTTTATCGGACAATCCGGTAACCTCATATTTCAGTCTATGTGTATAATCCGAAGGTCCTTTTAATGAAAGTGTTTTTGCCTCTTTACCGTCAATGATAACCGAAATATTATCCGAGGCAGTGCTATAATTAATCGAAATAATACGGAATGAAGTGCCTGTAAAGTTAAATTTAAAGGCGGCATCTTTAGCGACGGTTTCAAATTCGATGCCTCCATATTCGTGCCATCCTTTCCCGGAGTAAGTAATCTGAGGAGACTTATACGAATATCTTGTCCATCCTTCTTCAGGCTTCACCAATGTCTCCCCAACCTTTGCCGCCCCGAAAACCGTTGTCACTGGGATCATTAAAAATAACATCAACCCAGCCAAAAAAGCAGAAAGCATTTTTTTGCCCACAAATAAAACCCCCTATATATATTGAAAAAAATTAACAATTCAGCGTACAGCTTACCGGAAAAAACTAACATGAACAAAACAATATTTGATTTATTTTATATATATTTGTAAATGATTTCGAGATTATTTGATAAATTGTCAAAATAATAGTATTCATTCGAGTTTTTTTATACAGGAAATAGAGATTTGAAAATTAAAATATTCTAAATTCGAGTATAGTTGCAAAAGAAGGGAGAATCGAACCTATTGAGAAAAGAACGAGAAATGATGGACATGTTCATCGAGTTTGCCAAGCAGGATGATCGTATCCGATTGGCGACCCTGGAAGGATCACGCACAAATATAAACATTACCCCAGATGCATACCAGGATTACGACATTTCTTATTTTGTGACCAATCTCGATTCCTTCAAAGCGAACGATCAATGGCTGGATGCATTCGGGGCACGATTAATGATGCAAAAACCTGAGAACATGGAGCTGTTTCCACCCGAACTCGGAAATTGGTTTTCCTATCTTATCTTGTTCGAGGATGGCAACAAATTAGACCTGACACTGATCCCTTTGAATGAAGTCGAAGCTTATTTCACCGATAATGACGGCTTGGTTGAGGTACTGCTTGATAAGGATACGCTTATTCCTAATAAAGTTGTGCCGAATGACAGCCAATACTGGATCAAGAAACCGAGCGCAAGAGAATACGATGACTGCTGCAATGAGTTTTGGATGGTGTCGACCTACGTTGTAAAGGGATTGGAGCGTAAAGAAATCCTGTTCGCCATTGACCATCTGCACGAAGTCGCCCGTCCTAATTTGCTAAGAATGATGGCATGGCACATTGGCGCAGAGCGAGGTTATACCTTTAGCGTGGGGAAAAACTATAAGTTTATAGATCGTTACTTGCCACCTGAAGATTGGGAGACGTTACTCGCAACGTATGCTGAGAGCAGCTATCCAAGCATGTGGCAATCTTTATTTGCTTGCTGTGAGCTATTTCGGAAATACTCGAAAGCTGTAGCTGAACATCACGGATACATGTATCCCGATTATGATCAAGTAATCACAACTTATATAAGGGGAATTTACGACTCATTGTCTTGATGACCGCAGCATACAGAGTGATGAACAGGTAAACATCTATCTGCAAGTTGATAAGGTTTCTGCAAGACAAATATGGACTGGATTCACCTAATAAGGACACATTGACTCGTAATGATGAGAATAAGCCATCGTTATGTTTTTACCGAAAGTATCGGGGCATCTCTATGTAAGTTAATATTTCCAACCAATATTACACAGCCTCGATATTCTAGGGAAGAGTGAGTAAGGTGAGTATAAGCGGTATTTGCGGAGCGAACGGTACAAAAGGCTTTTGGGGAGGGGATGGCAAGGGCTTCAATTTAAAACCAGATACCGTCCATTCACTTCGTCATTCGTTCGCCACTCACTTACTGGAAGCCGGTACGGATTTACGATACATTCAAGAGCATCTTGGCATCAAAGTTCGGAATCACGGTAGGCTATACACATGTTAGTAAAGATCGAGTTAGACGCATTATGAGCCCACGGGATCGGATTATGAGTGAAATGAGAGAGGATGGAACTGACTCGAACCCTACGACCCAAGGAGGCTAGAGGTTCATACATCCATCCATTTTTATACTTGTTTGCGAAGTTCGTAGATATCACTGAATAATTAACCAAATAGAATCAATTATTGGACAGAATGTTATGAATGTTTCAGTAGACAATGGATTTTCCAGCCGAATATCCAGCTGACATCCAGTCACGTTTCCAGCCAGGCTTCCGGAAATTCATGAGGTAACCATGTTAAGTTATCGAAAACGCAAGGATTCGGAGCACCAGCAGAGAATGTATACAGGTAATATACCCCAAATCGGGCCCCCCTTTGAATGTCGACACGCGTCGAATTCCTCGATTGATGGCAAACCATTCCCAACGTTTCTTCTTTATTCGCACTTATATGGCAAAATATTCAAATTAGACTAAAGCTTTACTATGCATTCTTCGAAACTTTGATATAATTCTATTTGGATCATATTTCCTATTATGATAGGGCATAGAATTGAAGGGTTTTTATACCTATTCAAGCTGTGCGAGAGAGACCAGTCCACTGGCTACTAGAAAGCCTGCATGCGGGGACCGACAATGGTGGAAAATGACAGCCGAGAATATGTTGCTCCATGACGTCAGAAGGTTCAGAAAGGTTGTAACCAACCTTATCCCAATTCCGATGGAGGATGAAGCGCGTGAACATTTTTGAAAAACTGGAATCCAATGTAAGATCTTACTGCAGAAGCTTTCCGGTGGTATTCGACCGGGCCAAGGGGGACCTCTTATATTCTGAGGACGGAAGAGCATATATTGATTTTTTTGCAGGTGCTGGGGCACTGAATTACGGTCATAACAACGATTATATCAAGGACCGGGTTCTCGATTACTTGACCTCCGACCGGATTATGCACGGTCTGGATATGTATACAATGGCCAAGCGTGAATTCATCCAAAGCTTCTCGGAGCGGATCCTGAAGCCGAAGAAGCTGAATTACAAGCTTCAATTCTGCGGTCCGACGGGGACGAACGCGGTGGAAGCGGCCTTGAAGCTCGCACGCAAGGCGAAGAAGAGAAACGGGATATTCGCATTCATGGGAGGCTTCCACGGCATGTCGCTTGGCAGCCTGTCGGCAACAAGCTCCAAGTCAATGAGGGAAGGGGCGGGGCTTCCTCTGGGCGGCGTTACGTTCATGCCGCACCCGAGTGGGGCTTTCGCAGAAATGGATACGCTCGGCTATATCGAGAATATCCTGACTGATTCGCACTCCGGAATCGACAAGCCGGCCGCCATCCTGCTTGAAACGGTACAAGCCGAAGGCGGAATTCACGTCGCCGATGCGCAGTGGCTGCGAGGGCTGCAGCAGCTTTGCCGCAGGCACGATATCCTGCTCATTACCGACGAGATTCAAGTCGGCTGCGGCCGGACAGGCGAATTCTTCTCCTTCGAACGTGCGGGGATCGAGCCGGATCTCATTACCCTGTCGAAGTCGATCAGCGGGTACGGCCTGCCAATGTCCCTCCTGCTGCTGAAGCCTGAACTGGATCTCTGGACGCCGGGCGAGCACAACGGCACCTTCCGCGGCAACCAGCTCGCTTTTGTGGCCGCCAAGGCCGCTCTCGAGTTCCGGGACAGAGCCGCCCTGGACGCCGAGGTGAAGCAGAAGGAAGAGTTTGTACGCTCGTTCCTTGACAAAGAAATCAAGCCTTTGCATCCGTCGATCGCGATCCGCGGACTCGGCCTGATCTGGGGCATTGACGTCTCGGGCTTCACGGATGAAGCCGGGGCGAAGCGGATGACGGAGATCAGCTTCGAGAACGGGCTCATCATTGAAAGAGCCGGCAGAGGAGACCACGTGCTGAAGATCATGCCTCCGCTGACCGTATCGATGGAGCATCTTGCCGCCGGCTGCGACATTATCAAGTCCAGTATACAGCAGGTGATCTCTCATGAGACCCAGGATTTGCTGGTAACGACCTAAGCTCGGCCAAGCCGGTGAGCGTCCCGGCAAGAGGCATGGAAGTGCCTTCCTGAGGCCGTGTGGCTCTGATGTTAAGATAACGTTTTTACCCCATTGGAAGATTTTCTCCCCATGCTGCCTGCGGTACCGTCAGTCAGCATGGAATTCACCGCTAATCCAAGGGCTGTCCCGTTCATGCCACACGGAGCATTCTTTGAGCCTCATGCAGCACCATCTTCACATCTAATCGTCAGGAAAAGCTCACTACCCCGCAGCCGGATCTTTACTTATCCACACCAGGCTGCGGGGAATACATAAGTCGTACATAGAGTGTATCAATACCCCTTAAACATAAGCTTCGACAAAGGCAGTTCCGGTGCCGAATCCGGAGGTACGGCCGACTTCCTGCTGGCCAGTACAAACCCTACAGCAAGCCTTACATCGATGGGAGGAACATCCCTTGTCCATTCCCGAATCCAATTCCGAACCCAATATTAAACCAAGACCGTCTTCGGGCGGCTCGTCCGCAGCAAGCATATGGAGAGGAGCCGGAAGTAGCCGCATCCCTTGCGTAGAACGATTATCTTTGTTGTCTTTCACGCATGGGAGCCGAGTGGGACAGCTGCTAGGCAGAGGATTGCCGCATGCGATCAACTGGGCAAGCGAAGCGGTGACCTGGCGAAAGCCATTGATATTGTTGTGACATGTTTGAAAGGCGGGGAGCAAGGCTGTAGCGTTGCTGCAGCATATGCTCCGCCGGATTGCTTTTACCGATGTAGAGAGGGGGACGATCCAGGTGGCTTTTGAAAAAGAAACGTTGTTTTGGAACGAAAAATTCGGTAGTGACGATTATACCTTGACGCGGCTGCCTTACAGCAAAGCTCCAAGCTCCCAGGCGCCCATTATGACAACCGTCGGCGGTTCGCTTTCGGAGAAAGCGGCGCAGCGCGTCCTTCAAATGAGCAAGGGCGCTCCGCTGGCCGCTTTTATGATTTTGCTCGCCGGTGTTCAGTCACTCTTGCATAAATATACAGGCGCTTCTGACATTCTGGTCGGCATGCCGGTTATACGGAAACCGACGGAGACGCGCCGATCCGTTAATCATACGGTCATTTTGAAAAGCTTGCTTTCGGCGGGATCGACTTTTAAAACGCTTCTGAGCGAGCTGAGGACTTCGTTGCCGGAAGCGATTCAGCATCAACATATTCCGTTCTTGAAAATGACGGAGAAGCTGGATCTGCAATATGCAGACGGGATACCCGTCATCCATACGCTAGTATCCCTTAAGGAGCTGCATCTGGATGAAATTGGGCAAAACGTGGTCACGGATTGTTCCTTTGAATTCAGCTTAACCGGTGGGACGATAAACTTAGCGCTGTCATATAACGAGCACTTATATGACTCCAAGTTCATGACTCGGGTCGTCGGTCATCTGAATCGCCTGCTGGCCGTGGGGCTTCACGAGTTGGAGCTGGACATCGTGCGGGTGGACATGCTGTCGGAGGACGAGCAATTTCAATTGCTGCAAAGCTTTAACGATACCGAGAAGGACTATCCCCGTGATCGGACGATTCATCAGCTCGTAGAGGAGCAGGTGAAGCGGGTGCCTGAAGCAACGGCGATTGTCTTTGAGGGTCGGCGGCTTTCGTACGCGGAGCTGAACGAACGGGCGAACCGGCTGGCGCGGACGCTGCGATCGGTCGGCGTGCTGCCCAATCAGCTGGTAGGCTTGATGGCCAGGAGATCGCTGGAGACGGTTGTTGGCATTCTGGCGGTTCTGAAAGCTGGCGGTGCCTACGTGCCGATCGACCCGGAATACCCGGAAGCACGCATCCGCTACATTCTGGAGAACTCGAACGCGCAGCTGCTGCTGACTCAAAGGGAGCTGCAGCAGCAGGTGCCGTTCGAAGGGACCGTGTTGGCGCTGGATGACGAGCAGGCCTACAGCGATGATGGAACGAACCTGGAGCCGGCCAGCGGTCCGAATGATCTGGCTTATGTCATCTATACGTCAGGTACGACGGGCAAACCCAAAGGAGTCATGCTGGAGCATCGCGGTTTGGTCAGCTTGAAACTGATGTTCGCGGACAGGCTCGGCATCACGGAGCATGACCGGATCGTTCAATTCGCCAGCTTGTCGTTCGACGCGTCCTGCTGGGAAGTGTTCAAAGCGCTCTATTTTGGCGCGACTTTGTACATCCCGACGGCTGAGACGATTCTCGACAACCGCCTGTTTGAGAGTTATATGAACGAGCATGCGATTACGGCGGCGATTTTGCCTCCGACGTACAGCGCTTATTTGAACCCGGACCGCCTTCCCAGCTTAACGAAGCTCGTAACGGGAGGCTCGGCGGTATCGGCCGAATTCGTGCAGCAGTGGAAACCGAAGGTCCACTATTTCAATGCTTACGGCCCTACCGAAGCTTCGATTGTTACGACGCTTTGGGATGCGGATGAGGAGCAGCCGGAGCGCAGAGTCGTTCCGATCGGGCGCCCGCTGGCCAATCACCGGATTTTTATTTTGGATGCCCACCTGCAGCTTGTGCCTCCGGGAGTGGACGGCGAGCTGTGCGTGGCAGGCGTGGGGCTTGCGAGAGGTTACCTGAACCATCCGGAGCTGACGGCAGAGAAGTTCGTGGAACATCCGTTCGCGCCTGGAGAACGCCTTTACCGGACGGGAGATCTCGCCCGCTGGCTGCCGGACGGAAATATTGAGTACTTGGGCCGGATCGACCATCAGGTGAAAATCCGTGGATTCCGGATCGAGATCGGCGAGATTGAAGAGCAGCTTCTGAAGATTGACTCCGTGCAGGAGACGATGGTAATCGCGCGGGAAGGCAAAAGTGGGCAAGAATTGTGCGCTTATCTGGTCGCGGGCCGCCCGCTTACGCTCGGCGAGCTGAGAAGCGCGCTGGCGCAAAATTTGCCGAATTACATGATTCCGGCGCATTTTGTTCAGCTTCCGCGGATGCCGCTCACGCCGAACGACAAAATCGACCGCAAGGCTTTGCCCGCCCCGGAAGGAAACGCGCTGACCGGCGGCGCGTACGTAGCTCCCCGAAATGAAGTCGAGCGGACGCTTGCCGATGTGTGGCAGGCGGTATTGAACGCCGATCGCGTTGGGGTAACGGATCATTTCTTCGAGCTGGGCGGAGACTCGATCAAGTCCATTCAAGTAACTTCGCGGCTTCATCAAGCCGGGTACAAGCTGGATATTCGGGATTTGTTCAAATATCCGACTATCTCACAGCTCAGCCTGCGTGTGAAACCGATCGGACGTACCATTGATCAAGGAGAAATAACGGGTGAAACGGCGCTGACGCCGATTCAGCATTGGTTCTTCGAGAGCTCCTTTGCGGATCCGCATCATTTCAACCAGTCGGTGATGCTGTACCGGAAGGAACGCTTCGACGAAGAGACGGTGCGTCAGGTGCTGCAAAAGCTGGCCGAGCATCATGACGCCTTGCGGATGGTGTTCCGCAAAACGGAACAAGGGTTTAGCCAACGGAACCGCGCGATTCAGGAAGGCGGGCTGTTCACGCTGGACGTGTTCGACTTCAAGGGTGCGGAGAATACCGCACAGGCTGTGGAATCGAAGGCAACGGATATTCAAGCGGGCATCGATCTGGAGAAAGGGCCCCTCGTGAAGGCGGGACTGTTCCGATGCGCGGACGGCGATCATCTACTGCTCGCGGTTCATCATGCCGTGGTGGACGGCGTGTCTTGGCGCATTTTGATGGAGGATTTCGCTCTGGGTTACGAGCAGGCCGGCAAAAGCGAGGAAATTCGTTTCCCAGCGAAAACGGATGCGTACCGCACTTGGTCCGAGCAGCTGGCCGCTTACGCGCAAAGCCCGGAGATTGCAAAGGAACGGGCTTATTGGCAGGCCGTGGAACAAATTGCGATTCCGGACTTGCCGAAGGATCTGGAGGCGGACGTTACGACGCAGCAGGACAGCGAATCGCTGTTCGTCCGTTTGACTCCCGAAGAAACGGAGCTGCTGCTGAAGCGGGTTCACCGGGCCTACAACACCGAAATGAACGATATTTTGGTAACGGCGCTCGGCATAGCCGTTCGCAATTGGACGGGACACGAACGGGTGCGGATCAATCTCGAAGGACATGGACGCGAATCGATCGGAACGGATATCGACATCACGCGCACAGTCGGCTGGTTTACGACCAAATTTCCGGTCGTCCTGGAGCCGGAAACCAACCGGGATTTGGCCTATCAGATTAAACAGGTCAAGGAAAGCCTGCGCCGCATTCCGAACAAGGGGCTTGGGTACGGTGTATGCCGCTATCTCTCCAAATCGGAGGATGGCTTTGTTTGGGGCGCAGAGCCGGAAATTAATTTTAACTACCTCGGTCAGTTCGACGATGATGTCAATCAGGACGAGATCGGCATATCTTCTTATTCCAGCGGAAACCCGGCCAGTGACCGGCAAACCCGCAGCTTTGTGCTGGATATCAACGGCATGGTGCTGGACGGCGCTCTATCGCTCGATCTCAGCTACAGCCGGAAGCAGTATCGCAAGGAAACGATGGAAGCCTTCTCTCAGGAGCTTGAGCAAAGTCTCCGAGAGCTCATTACCCACTGCGCAGGCAAAGAAAACACCGAATTGACGCCTAGCGACGTGCAATTTAAAGGCTTGACCATCGCGGAATTGGAGCAAATCGGCCAGCGCTCGGGCCATGTCGGGGAAATCGAGAATATTTACTCGCTTACGCCGATGCAGAAGGGCATGTGGTTCCACAGCGCGCTTGACCGGCAAACGGCCGCTTACTTCGAGCAGACGCGGTTTACGATGCGGGGAGCGCTCGACGTCCAGCTTTTCGAAAGGAGCTGGATGGAGCTTGCGAAACGTCATCTGGTACTGCGGGCGAATTTTGTGAAAGGACCAGCGGGCGAGCCGCTGCAAATCATATACCGCGACAAACCGGTCGGCTTTGAATATGAAGAGCTGCTTCATTTGCAGGAAGACGAGAAACAAGCGTATTTGGATAAAAAGGCCGAGGATGACAAGCTTCGCGGCTTCGACCTGGAACATGACGCGCTCGTTCGGGTAACGATCCTGCGCACCGAAGAGCAAAGCTATCATGTGCTGTGGAGTTTCCAGCATATTTTGATGGACGGCTGGTGCCTGCCGCAACTGACGCAGGAGTTGTTTGAGACGTACTCGGCCTTGGCATCCGGCAAGCAGCCAGCGGGAGATAAGGGATCGGATTATGGCGCCTATATCGATTGGTTGGAGAAACAGGACGATCAGACGGCATCAGGCTATTGGACGGCATTCCTGGCAGGTTATGAAGGGCAAACCGTACTCCCGGGACAAAAGGAACCGGCACCGAACGGCAGATTTACGGCTGATCACGTCACCGCCGAGCTGGGCAAGGACTTAAGCGAGCGGATGGACCGGGTGGCGAAACAGCGCTTGGTTACGGTCAATACGCTGCTGCAAGCCGCTTGGGGCGTAATGCTGCAAAAATATAACGGAACAAACGATGCCGTATTCGGCAGCGTCGTGGCCGGAAGACCGGCGGAAATCCCGGGTATAGAGTCCATGATTGGGCTGTTCATCAATACGGTGCCGGTCCGCGTCACGAGCGAAGCGGACACCGTGTTCGCCGACCTGATGGCGAAGCTCCAAGAGCGCGCGCTGGAGTCCGGGCGTTATGATTACTATCCGCTGTATGAAATTCAAGCCCACAGCGTTCAAAAGCAGAACTTGATCAACCATATCATCGCTTTCGAGAACTATCCGGTGGACGAGCAGATGGAGCAGGCGGGCGACCAGCAGCACGGCGACCTGACGATCACTGACGTTCAGATGGAGGAGCAGACGAACTATAACTTCAACATGACCGTAGTGCCGGGAGCCGAGATCGAAATTCGGCTCGATTTTAACGCCGAAGTGTTCGATAAGGACAGCATCGAGCGGCTCAAGGGGCATCTCGTCCATCTGCTGGAGCAGGTGACGGATAACCCGGAAATTACCGTGGGCGAGCTGGAACTTGTGACGGAGGCGGAAAAGGTCGACCTTCTCGGACGTTTTAACGACACCACCACGGAATTTCCACGCGGGAAGACGCTCATTCAATTGTTCGAAGAGCAGGCAGAGCGCATCCCGGATGCAGTCGCCATCTCCTTGAATGAGCAAGAGCTGACCTACCGCGAGCTGAACGAACGTGTCAACCGCCTTGCCCGAACCTTGCGCAGCCACGGGATATCCAAAGGACGTCTGATCGCCATTTTGGCTGAGCGTTCCATTGAAATGGTGGTGGGCATGCTGGCGGCACACAAAGCCGGAGCGGCTTACGTACCGATTGACCCGGAATATCCCGAGGAGCGTATCCGTTTCTTGATCGAGGATTCGGGAGGGCAAGTCATGCTGACGCAAAGCCGCTTGCGCGAGCGCCTGGCGGGTTCGGACCCGGTGATCTTACTGGATGACGAGTCCTTCTATCACGAGGACGGAACAAACCTAAATCCGGGCATCGAAGCGACAGATCTAGCCTGCGTCATCTATACGTCAGGCACGACGGGCAAGCCGAAAGGCAACCTTGTTTCGCACCGCAACATCGTGCGGGTCGTGCGAAATACGAATTATATCGACATCACCGAGCGGGATCATGTCCTCCAGCTTTCGAGCTATTCGTTCGACGGAGCGACTTTCGATATTTTCGGCGCTTTGACCAACGGGGCGCGGCTGGTGCTGGTTCCCAACGAGACTTTGCTGGAAATCGGCCGGCTGGCGGATCTCATCCAGCGCGAGCGCATCTCGGTCATGTTTATTACGACGGCTTTCTTCAACATCCTTGTAGATGTGAACGTCGACTGCCTGCGGGATGTTCGGGCGATTTTATTCGGAGGAGAGCGCGTGTCGGTTGGCCATGTGCGTAAAGCGCTCGTCCATATCGGACCGGGCAGGCTCAACCATGTGTACGGCCCGACGGAAAGCACGGTTTATACTACGTACCTTCCGGTCGACTTCGTCGATGACTTAGCGGTTACCGTACCCATTGGACGGCCGATCAGCAATACGACGGTGTATATCGTCGACAGCCGGAACAAGCTTCTGCCGATCGGCGTGGCCGGGGAACTTTGCGTCGGCGGAGAAGGCTTGGTACGGGGCTACAATAACCGGCCGGAGCTGACGGCGGAGAAATTTGTGGACAATCCGTTTGTGCCGGGAGAGCGCATGTACCGGACGGGGGATTTGGCGAAATGGCTGCCGGACGGCACGATCGAATACGTGGGACGGACGGACGACCAAGTGAAAATCCGCGGCTTCCGCATTGAGCTAGGCGAGATCGAAGCTCAGCTTCAGAAAGTGGAGGGAATTCGGAAAACGACGGTATTCGCGAGGGAAAACGCCTCCGGTGAGAAGCAGCTTTGCGCCTATTATGAAGCGGACTGCGAGCTTCCGGCGGCCGAACTGAAGAGCGTGCTTTCCCAGGAACTGCCGGCCTATATGATCCCGGCGTACCTGATCCAGTTGGAGCGGCTCCCGCTGACGACGAACGGCAAGGTTGACCGCCGATCCCTCCCGGCGCCGGAGGAGAGCTTGCAGCCGGGCGGAGGACGTATTCCGCCTCGGACTCCGCTGGAAGCCAGCTTGGCCGGAATTTGGAAAAGCGTGCTCGGACTAGTGCACATTGGCGTTCATGACAACTTCTTCGACCTGGGCGGCCATTCCCTACGGGCGACGACACTGGTGAGCAAGGTGCATCAGGAGCTGAACGTCGAGCTGCCTCTACGCGACGTATTCCGCTACCCGACGATCGAAGAGATGGCTCTCGCCATCTCCCGGATCGGAGAGCAGTCGTTCTCGTCGATTCCGCTGGCAGGCGCAAGAGCATATTATCCGCTTTCCTCAGCTCAGAAGCGGCTGTTTATCCTGAATCAGCTGGAAGGGGCCGATCAGAGCTACAACATGCCGGGCGTGCTTCTGCTGGAAGGATCGATTGACCGGAGCCTGCTGGAGAAGGCTTTCCGCGGACTGATCGCACGGCACGAAACGCTGCGAACCGGCTTTGAGATCGTACAAGGCGAAGCAGTACAGCGCATTTACGAGAGCGTTGACTTTGCCGTCGAGTACCGTCATGCGAGCGAAGAAGAAGCGCCTGAAGTCGTGCAGGCCTTCATCCGGCCTTTCGACTTGGCAAAGCCTCCGCTGCTGCGGGCGGAGCTCGTAGAGCTGGCAATCGAACGTTATTTGCTGATGTTCGACATGCACCATATCGTCTCCGACGGGGTTTCGATGGACGTGTTAGTCGAGGAACTCGTTCGTCTGTACGGCGGCAAGTCAGTAGAGCCTTTGCGCATTCAATACAAGGACTATGCGATATGGCAGCAGTCGGACGAGCAAAAAGTGCAGTTGAAACGCGAGGAAGCATACTGGCTGGACCGTTACCAGGGCGAGCTGCCGGTTCTGGAAATGCCGACAGACTATCCGCGTCCTGCCGTGCAGAGTTTTGAGGGACAAACGCTGACGTCCTTCGTGGACGAGGCAACGAACGAAGGCTTGAAGCAGCTGGCCGCTCAAAGAGGAACGACGCTGTATATGGTGCTGCTTGCGGCATATACCGTGCTTTTGCATAAATACACAGGTCAGAACGATTTGATCGTCGGAACGTCGATTGCGGGCAGAACGCACGGAGACACGCAGCCTTTGATCGGAATGTTCGTCAATACGCTGGCGCTCCGCAATTATCCGGCTTCGGATAAGACCTTCCTGTCGTATCTCGAAGAAGTGAAAGAAACGACCTTAGGCGCTTACGAGCATCAGAATTATCCGTTCGAAGAGCTCGTTGATAAAGTGCAGGTCAGCCGAGATTTGAGCCGCAACCCGATGTTTGACACGATGTTCTCCCTGCAAAACTTGGAGGATAAAGAGTTTAAGCTGGAAGGGCTGAAATTGTCCCCGTACCCTAGTGAATACGGCACGGCCAAGTTCGATCTGAGTGTGGATGTTACGGAAGAAAACGGCGGCCTGGAGTGCAGCTTTGAATTCGCAACGGCTCTTTATAAAGAAAGCACGATCCGGCGGCTGTCGACTCATTTTGGACATTTGCTTGCGGCGATCGTAAGTCGTCCGGATGCGAAGATCGCCGAGCTGAACTTGTTGACGGCAGAGGAAAATGAGCAAATTCTCGGCGCGTTCAACCCGGCGAAGCCGGAAGCGGCTCCTGCGGCCGCGTTCCACCGGCTGTTCGAGGAACAGGTGGAGCGCACGCCGGAAGCGGAGGCCGTCGTGTACGAGAACGACCGACTGACGTATGGGGAGCTGAACGAGCGGGCGAACCGCCTGGCGGCCACGCTGCGCGCAAGCGGCATCGGGCGGGAGTCAATCGTCGTCATTCTCGCCGAGCGTTCGGTGGACCTGTTGGTGGCCGTGCTGGCCGTCTGGAAAGCAGGCGGGGCGTATGTGCCGCTCGACCCGGATTATCCGGCGGACCGCGTTCGGTTCATGCTCGAAGACAGCGGAGCGAAGGTGCTGCTGACGCAAACGCCGCTGCGAGAGCGCGCCGAAGCCTGGCTCGGCGAAGAGGAGCTGGCGCTGGCAGCGGTGCTGTACCTGGACGACGAAGCATCGTACAGCGAGGAGTGGGCGAATGGGCCGATTGGCTCCGGCATGGTCTCCGGCAAGCTGACGGATGCTGTGGATGCCAGCGATGAGAGCCATCAGCATGTCGGCACCGACAGCTTCCATGAAGCCCGGCCGGAGGATCTGGCGTACGTGATCTACACGTCGGGAACGACGGGCAAGCCGAAGGGCGTGATGATCGAGCACCGCAGCCTGGTGAACACGGCGGCGGGCTACCGGCGGGAATACCGATTGGATCAGTTCCCGGTGCGGCTGCTGCAGCTCGCAAGCTTCTCGTTTGATGTGTTCGTGGGCGATATCGCGCGGACGCTGTACAACGGAGGCACGATGGTGATTGTGCCGAAGGACGACCGGATCGATCCGTCTCGTCTGCACCACTGGATGGAGCGAGAGCGGGTCACCATCTTCGAATCGACGCCGGCCCTGATCGTGCCGTTCTTAGAGTACGTGCACGATCAGGGGCTGGATATGAGCTGGATGGAACTGATGATCACGAGCTCGGACAGCTGCAGTGTGGCGGATTACTGGACCTTGCAGGAACGCTTCGGCTCGTTGTTCCGGATCATCAATGCTTATGGCGTGACGGAAGCGGCGATCGACTCCAGCTTCTACGACGAGGAGCTGACGAAGCTGCCGCAGACCGGTCATGTACCGATCGGCAAAGCGTGGCTGAATGCGAAATTCTACATCGTGGACGCGCAACTGAATCCGGTGCCGGTCGGGGTGCTGGGCGAGCTGGTCATCGGCGGAGTCGGCGTGGCGCGCGGGTACTTAAACCGTCCGGAGCTGACGGAAGAGAAGTTCGTAGACAGTCCGTTCGCCGCAGGCGAGCGGCTGTACCGCACGGGAGACTTGGCGCGGTGGATGGAGGACGGCAACGTGGACTTCATTGGCCGGATCGACAACCAGGCGAAAATCCGGGGCTACCGGATCGAGACGGGGGAGATCGAGTCGCAGCTGCTGCGGGTGGAAGGTGTCCGCGAAGCGCTGGTGCTGGTTCGAAGTGATGCGAACGGGCAGAAGGCGCTATGCGCGTATTACACGCCGGATACCGGAGCGGAGTTGGCAGTGAATGTTCTGCGCAGCGCGCTGGCGCAGGAGCTGCCGGGCTACATGATCCCGTCGTACTTCGTGGAGCTGGAGCGCCTGCCTCTGACGCCAAATGGAAAAATTGACCGGAAGGCGCTGCCAGCGCCGGAAGGAGAAGCGGGAAGCGGAACGGAGTACGTCGCACCACGCAATGAGTTGGAAACGAAGCTGGCGGCGATATGGCAGGAGGTGCTTGGGCTTGCGAAGGAGATTGGCGTTTACGACAACTTCTTCGACATCGGCGGCCACTCCCTGCGGGGGACGACGCTGGTCAGCAAGGTGCACAAGGAACTGAGCGTGGATCTGCCGCTGCGCGACGTGTTCCGCCATTCCACGATCGAGAGCATGGCTGCCGCCATTTCCCGGCTGGATGAGCAGACATTCGTTGCTATTCCGGTGGCGGATTACCGGGAGGTGTACCCGCAATCTTTTGCTCAAAAACGTCTCTTTATCCTGAATCAACTGGAAGGCGCGGAGCTTAGCTACAACATGCCGGAGGCGATGCTGCTGGAGGGGGCTTTGGACCGGGCAAGGTTCGAAGAAGCGTTCCGTAAGCTCGTGGCGCGGCATGAAATGCTGCGCACCGGGTTCGAAATGGTGGATGGTGAAGCATCGCAGCGGATTTACCAGGACTTGAATTTTGTCGTGGAGTTCTATCGTGTAGATGAACAAGAGGCCGAAGAGACGGTTCGCCGTTTTGTCCGTCCGTTTGACTTGGCGAAGCCTCCGCTGCTGAGAGTATGCCTTGTCGAGCTGGCTCCGGAACGCCATATTCTAATGTATGATATGCATCATATTATTTCCGACGGTGTCTCCATGGAGATCTTTGTTGATGAATTTGTCCGCTTGTACGGCGGCGAGCAATTGGAGCCTCTGCGCATTCAGTACAAAGACTACTCCGTTTGGCAGCATTCGCATGAGCAGAAGGAACGGCTTCAACATCAGGAGGCGTACTGGCTGGACATGTTCCAAGGCGAGCTTCCGGTGCTGGAAATGCCGACCGACTATCCGCGTCCGTCCGTGCAGAGTTATGAAGGACAAACGCTGGAGTTTTTCTTCGACGCTTCGAAAACCGACGGCCTGAAGCAGCTTGCCTCGGAAACGGGCACAACGCTGTTTATGGTGCTGCTTGCGGCGTATAACGTGCTTCTGCATAAATATTCGGGTCAGGAAGACGTAATTGTCGGTACGCCGATTGCCGGAAGGAATCATGGAGATGTGCAGCCGTTGATCGGGATTTTCCTTAACACGCTAGCTATCCGCAGTTATCCGGCTTCGGAGAAGACATTCCTGTCATACCTGAACGAAGTCAAAGAAACGACTCTCCACGCCTTCGAGCATCAAAACTATCCGTTCGAAGAATTGGTGGATAAGGTGCATGTTACCCGTGATTTAAGCCGCAATCCGCTCTTTGACACGCTATTTACGATGCAGAATACAGAGAACGAGGAATTTGAGCTGGAAGGGCTTCGCCTGATTCCCTATCCGAGCGCACTGGATACCGCGAAGTTTGATATCAGCTTGGATGTGGGCGAGGAGAACGGCGGCTTGGATTACAGCTTCGAATATTCGACGTCTCTATACAAAAGGGAGACGATCGAACGTCTGGCGAAACATTACGAGCAGCTGCTCGTAGCGATCGTAAGCCGTCCGGATGCGAAGATTGCCGAGCTGGACATTTTGACACCAGCGGAAAAAGAACAAATTCTCGGCGAGTTCAACCCGGCGCAGCCGGAAGCGGCTCCTGCGGCCGCGTTCCACCGGCTGTTCGAGGAACAGGCGGAGTGCACGCCGGAAGCGGAGGCCGTCGTGTACGAGAACGACCGGCTGACGTATGCGGAGCTGAACGAGCGGGCGAACCGCTTGGCGGGCACGCTGCGCGCAAGCGGCATCGGCCGGGAGACGATCGTCGGCATTCTCGCCGAGCGTTCGGTGGACTTGCTGGTGGCCGTGCTGGCCGTCTGGAAAGCGGGCGGGGCGTATGTGCCGCTCGACCCGGATTATCCGGCGGATCGCGTGCGGTTCATGCTTGAAGACAGCGGAGCGAAGGTGCTGCTGACGCAAACGGCGCTGCGAAAGCGTGCCGAAGCCTGGCTTGGCGAAGAGGCGCTGGCGCTGGCTGCGGTGCTGTACCTCGACGACGAAGCATCGTACAGCGAGGAGCGGGCGAATGTGTCGATTGGCTCCAGCATGGTCTCCGGCAAGCTGACGGATGCTGTGGATGCCAGCGAAGAGGGCCATCCGAATATTGGCATGGGCAGCTTCCATGAAGCCCGTCCGGAGGATCTGGCATACGTGATCTATACGTCAGGAACGACGGGCAAGCCGAAGGGCGTGATGATCGAGCACCGCAGCCTGGTGAACACGGCGGCGGGCTACCGGCGGGAATACCGGTTGGATCAGTTCCCGGTGAGGCTGCTGCAGCTCGCAAGTTTCTCGTTTGACGTGTTCGTGGGCGATATCGCGCGGACGCTGTATAACGGAGGCACGATGGTGATTGTGCCGAAGGACGACCGGATCGATCCGTCTCGTCTGCACCATTGGATGGAGCGAGAGCGGGTCACCATCTTCGAATCAACGCCGGCGCTGATCGTGCCGTTCTTAGAGTACGTGCACGAGCAGCAACTGGATATGAGCCGGTTGGAGCTTTTGATCACGAGCTCGGACAGCTGCAGCGTGGCGGATTACCGGACCTTGCAGGAACGCTTCGGCTCGTTGTTCCGGATCATCAACGCTTACGGCGTGACGGAAGCGGCGATCGACTCCAGCTTCTACGACGAGGAGCTGACGAAGCTGCCGCAGACCGGCCATGTACCGATCGGCAAAGCGTGGCTGAATGCGAAATTCTACATCGTGGATGCGCAACTGAATCCGGTGCCGGTCGGGGTGCTGGGCGAGCTGGTCATCGGCGGAGTCGGCGTGGCTCGCGGGTACTTGAACCGTCCGGAGCTGACGGAAGAGAAGTTCGTAGACAGTAAGACAACATGGATGGAGGACGGCAACGTGGACTTCATTGGCCGGATCGACAACCAGGCGAAAATCCGGGGCTACCGGATTGAGACGGGCGAGATCGAGTCGCAGCTGCTGCGGGTGGAAGGCGTGCGCGAAGCGGTGGTGCTGGTTCGAAATGATGCGAACGGGCAGAAGGCGCTATGCGCGTATTACACGCCGGATACTGGAGCGGAGCTGGCGGTGAACGATTTGCGCAGCGCGCTGGCGCAGGAGCTGCCGGGCTACATGATCCCGTCGTACTTCGTGGAGCTGGAGCGCCTGCCTCTAACGCCGAACGGAAAGATTGACCGGAAGGCGCTGCCGGCGCCGGAAGGGGAAGCGGGAAGCGGAACAGAGTACATCACACCGCGCACTGAGTTGGAAACGAAGCTGGCGACGATTTGGCAGGAGGTGCTGGGGCTTGCGAAGGAGATAGGCGTTCACGACAACTTCTTCGACATCGGTGGTCACTCCCTGCGGGCAACGACGCTGGCGGGCAAAGTATTTAAGGAATTAAACGTCGACCTGCCGCTGCGCGACGTATTCCGTCACTCGACGATTGCAGCGATGGCTGAGGCGATCGCCCGAATGGAACGGCGGGAGCATGAGGGCATTCCTCAAGCGGAGGAGAGAGAGTATTACCCTCTGTCCTCCGCGCAGAAACGGCTGTTTATTCAGCACACGCTGGATGGAGCGGATCAGCTTTACAACATGCCGGAACTGGTGCAGGTGGAAGGCGAGTTTGATTTAGACCGGTTGGAAGCCGCCTTGCGGAAATTGATAACACGGCATGAATCGCTGCGCACCGGTTTTGAAATCGTGAAGGGGAAAGCGGTTCAGCGGATTTACCCGCAGGTCGATTTTGCTGTCGAGCATCATCAAGCGGATAAAGAGGATGCGGCTCAAATCGAGCAGATCGTCCGCAGCTTCGTTCGTCCATTTGATCTCGGCAAGCCGCCTCTGCTGCGCGCCGGGGTCATCGAGCTGGAGCCGAACCTGTATATTCTCATTTTCGACATGCACCATATGGTGTCCGACGGCGTATCAATGGCGATTGTGATCGATGAGTTCTCGAGTTTCTACGCTGGGAAAGAGCTGCCGTCACTGCGCATTCAATACAAGGATTATGTCGTTTGGCAGCAGTCGAAGGCCTACCGAGAACGGATCGGGCGGCAGGAAGCGTACTGGCTGCAAACCTTCAAAGGCGAGCTGCCGACGGCGAACCTGCCGATAGACTACAAACGGTCTGCGGCTCGCAGCTACGAAGGTGCACATCTGGAGTTTGACGTCGAAGCTTCTCTCTCTACACGGCTGCACGAATTGGCGGCAGAGCGTGAAAGCACGCTGTTCATGGTGCTGCTTGTGGCTTATACCGTGCTGCTGTCCAAATACAGCGGGCAGGAGGACTTGATCGTGGGCACCCCGGTGGCGGGAAGAACGAACGCCGATTTGGAACCGGTCATCGGAATGTTTGTCAATACACTGGCGATCCGCAATCGTCCGTCGGGCGACAAAACGTTTTTGTCCTACCTGGAGGAAGTGAAGGAAACGGCTTTGGGTGCTTTCGAGAACCAGGATTATCCATTCGAGGAGCTCGTGGAACGTTTGAATGTGAAGAGGGAGCCGGGTCGCTTCCCGCTGTTCGATGCCGTTTTCGACCTGCAAAATATCGAAGAACGAGACGTCGAGCTGGAAGGGGTCAGCCTGAAGACTTACGAGCTTGACCATTTGGAAGAAGCGAAGTTCGATCTGACGCTGTTTATGTATGAAAACAACGGGGCCCTGAGCGGGGGCTTCTTCTACGCCACCAAGCTGTTCAAAGAAGCGACGATCCGTACCTTGACCGAGGATTACCTGCGGGTACTGTCACAAATTGTGGAAAATCCGCAACTTGAGCTAAGTCGGATTGAATGTCATAAACCGGCGGCTGGCGCAAAGAGTGCCGTCGATACGATCGAATTCGCGTTCTAATCCTACAAGCGCGTGTTCAAAAAGGTCGGTTTTCAGCACCGAGAAAGTTGGATGAAGCTAGGGCCTGAGGAGCGGAGCGTACGTTTTGGGTACATGAGCACCGGAAGGCCCAGCTGAATTCAAGATTCGATGCCGAGTCCACTTCATGATTTACTTCGTGATCAAAAGCGGACTTTTTGAACAACCTCTATAAGCGCGCCTCCGCCGTCAAGCGAAAGCGGCGCGTATCCCAAGGAAGACGGCGAACAACGTCCAAGCTCATAAATGCGCAGGCCGAAAGCAAGCTTTTCGGATCTGCGCCGGGGCATGGTTTACTTCATTTTTAGGGGAGGTACGAATGAAATCTTTATTTGAAAAGGAAGAACGGTACTGGAGCGGCAAGTTTGACGCCGATGACAGCCTGAGCTTCCTTCCCTACAGTCAATCCTCCAAATTATCCGCCGACGGGGAAGCTGCGGCCGAGCTGGGCTTGCTTCACCGTACTCTGCCGAGCGAACTCTCGGAGAGAATCATTCGCCTCGCCAACGGTTCGGATTTGGCTATGTACATGATTATTTTGGCAGGAGTAAAAAGCCTGCTGTTCAAATATACCGGGCAGAACCAAGTCCTGGTCGGCATGCCTTCTTATAGCGCAGACCCCGACGGGACTCCGCCGCCGCATGACATCTTGGTGATCAAGACGGCCATAAGCCGCCAGACTACGCTGAAAACGCTGCTCGGGGGCATCAAAGCTTCCATCGGCGAGGCGCTGGAGCATCAGCATCTGCCTTTTCCAAAAATGGTGGAGCCGCTCCATCTGGACTATACGGTGGACGGCCTCCCGGTCGTCAACACCGTCGCATCTTTCGCCCCGATTCATCCGGTACCGCTGGATAACCGGGTGGCGGCCGATACGGTTTTTCGCTTCGATCGCCAAAACCACTCCATCGAGCTGGAAATAAGCTTTGACGGGCAGCGGTACGAGCGGGCATTTGTGGAACAGGCGGCCGACCATCTTGTTCGGCTACTGTCCTTGCTATTATTTCAGCCGGATCTGGAGCTTGGACAAGCCGATGTGCTGTCCCCAGACGAGAGGGAGACGCTGTTGAAGCGATTTAATGACACCGAAACCGGGTTCGAGCGGGGGAAAACGATTCATGGCTTGTTCGAAGAGCAGGCGGAGCTTTACCCGGACAACGTGGCCGCCGTCATGAACGAGCGGCAGCTGACCTACCGCGAGCTGAATGAGCGATCCAACCGCCTTGCGCGGAAGCTGCGGGAGAAGGGAGTAGAAGCGGATCAACTGGTAGCGATTCTGGCTGAACGCTCGCTCGATATGGTCGTCGGCATTCTAGCGATTCTTAAAGCGGGTGGAGCCTACGTGCCTGTCGATCCCGACTACCCGGAGGATCGCATCCGCTTCATGATCGAGGATTCGGGTGCGCCGTTATTGCTGATTCAAAAGCATCTGCACGAGAAGACCGACTTCGCAGGAACGCGCTTCGAATTGGATGATTTTGTTTGGGGCGACAGAGGGGCGGACTCCGAAGATGCACTGGACGCTTGGAACCTGGAGCCGATTTCCGGGCCGAGCAACCTGGCTTATGTCATCTACACGTCGGGAACGACCGGCAGACCGAAAGGAACGCTGATCGAGCATAAGAACGTCGTGCGCCTTCTGTTCAACGACAAGAACCTGTTCGACTTCGATCCGTCCGACACGTGGACGCTGTTCCACTCGTTCTGCTTTGATTTCTCCGTCTGGGAAATGTACGGAGCGCTGCTGTACGGAGGCAAGCTGGTCATCGTACCGCCGCTCACGGCGAAAAATCCGGCCGATTTTCTGGCGCTGCTGGGCCGCGAACAGGTCACGATTTTGAACCAGACGCCAACGTACTTCTACCAGCTGCTGCGTAAGGTCTTGGCGGACCATCCGTACGATCTGCGGATTCGCAATGTCATCTTCGGGGGCGAAGCGCTGAGTCCGCTGCTGCTCAAGGGCTTCAAGACGAAGTACCCGGAGACGAAGCTTATCAATATGTACGGCATTACCGAGACGACAGTTCACGTGACGTATAAGGAAATAACGTGGATCGAGATTGAGGCAGCGAAGAGCAATATCGGCAAGCCGATCCCGACGCTGAAGGTGTACGTCCTGGATGAAAACCGACGCCCAGTGCCGATCGGCGTAGCGGGCGAAATGTATGTAGCCGGGGAAGGCCTTGCGAGAGGATACCTGAACCGTCCGGATCTGACGGCGGAGAAGTTTGTCGATTCCCCGTTTGCGGAGGGGGAGAAACTGTACCGCTCGGGCGACTTGGCGGCTTGGCTGCCAGACGGCAACATCGAATACCTCGGCCGGATTGACCACCAGGTGAAAATCCGCGGCTACCGGATCGAGCTGGACGAAATCGAGACGCAGTTGCTGAAGATCGCCGCTGTGCAAGAAGCCAAGGTGCTAGACCGCGACGACGCGAATGGCCAAAAGCAGCTTGTCGCTTACTATGTCGCGGAAACGAGGCTGCATGAACTCAAAGAGGAGCTCGCCAAGCAGCTTCCAGGGTATATGATTCCTTCGCACCTCGTGCAGCTTTCGCGGATGCCGCTAACCCCGAACGGGAAAATCGACCGCAAAGCGCTGCCTGCGCCGGAGGAAGCCGCGGCCGGAGGAGCGGAATATGTTGCGCCGAGAACGCTGCTCGAAATGAAGATCGTCCGCGTCTGGCAGGATACGCTTGGCGTTCCGCAGGTCGGCGTAAAGGATAACTTTTTTGAGTTGGGTGGCAATTCGTTAACTCTGATGAGGCTCGTTCAAGCCGTTTACGATGAAACGGGCATTGAGATACCGCTGAACCGCCAATTCCATCATGTAACCGTTGAAGCCATGGCTTTCGGAGAGGGGGATCTGGGCCTCGATAAAGGGGGAGACTCCTTCATTAAGCTGAATAAAGCAGGAGATTTGAACGTGTTCTGCTTCCCTCCGGGTAGCGGCTTCGGCATCGGTTACCGGGAGCTCGCAAGCAGGCTCGACGGCCGATTCGTGCTTTACGGCATTGATTTTATCGACAATGCCGCTGATTACGAGACCATGCTGAACCGTTATGTGGACGAGATCGTCCGCATCCAGCCCGAAGGACCTTATGTGCTGCTCGGCTACTGCTTCGGGGGCAACCTGATGTTCGAGGTAGCCAAAACGATGGAGAAAAGAGGGTATTCCGTAACGGACGTACTCATGGTGGACTCGTGGATTAAGGACACGCTGACGCCATCAGAAACGTCAGAGAAAGAGCTTGAAGAAATGGTTGCCGATTACGACGAAGAAGAGAAAGAATTAATGAGCAACCCGCTTGTGCGGGAGCGGGTTCATCAGAAGGTCAAAGCGACTTTGGCATACGAAGCGCAGCTTATTAACTCCGGCACGATCCCGGCCCGGATTTACGAACTGATTGCGAAGGACAGCGAAGCGTTCCGCTTGGAGCACCAATTGCCGTCCTGGCGGGGGGCAACGACGCACGCTTACGCCGATTACCGGCTGGAGGGCGCGCATGAGGAATTGCTGGAACTCGCCCGCGTGGACGAAACGGCCGTTGTCATCCGGGATATCTTAGAGCAAGTCAAGCGGCAGATCGAAGCGGAGGCCGGGGTACTGCATGGAAGCTGATCGACAGCCGTCCGTTCAAGAACAAGGCACAGCGGCGCCTTCCAAGCGCCAAACCGCTTACGCCACCTGGAAAGCGTTCCGCTGGCTGATGTCCTATGTAAGCCATCACAAAGGCTGGATGATCGTCGGTACCTCGTCCGCAATTGCCGCCGCCGTTATTGAGATATGGACGGGAAGTTTGATCGAGCAGCTGACCACCCAGGCCGAGAAGGGGGCGGGGCCTCTCGTTCTGCAAATCGTATACACGGTCTTTGTGGTCATCTTGATCGGTGTACCGACGAAGTTTTTCATGAGCTTCGGCGTGGAGCGAAGCAGCGCCTCTGCGGTGCAGGATATCCGCAACCATGTCATGCGTCATATCGGCAAACTCCCGGTCTCCTATTTGGAAAAGCAGCACTCGGGCGACGTGTTGTCGCGGATCAACAACGACCTGCAGCTTATCCAGCAGTTTATGATTCGGGATCTTGCCCAGTGGTTTTATCATCCGCTATTGTTCATCGGCTGTTTCGCTTATTTGATCTACCTTCAATGGGAGCTGATGCTGTCCAGCCTGCTGTTATTTCCCGTAGCGCTACTGGTTTCCCAATGGATCGGCAAGCAGTTGGAGCAGTTGACGGAGGAAGCTCAGGCAAACATGGGCCGAATGAACGTCAACCTCCAGGATACGCTTGGGGGTATGCCTATTGTAAAAAGCTACCTGCTATCCGGCATGTTATCTCGCTCCTACCAAGTGCTGCTGCAATTGACAGCCCAAAAAAAGCTGGCCGTGAAAAAGCGTGAAGCATGGGTCAACCCGCTGCTTTCCACGCTGATGATCAGCCCGATCATTTTCGCCGTCAGTTACGGAAGCTATTTGATCTACAACGGGCAGCTAGGCGCGGGAGAGCTGATCGCCTTCCTGTACTTGCTGAATCTGTGTCTGGAGCCTCTGGAGCATATACCCGAGCTCATCACGCGGACGTTCGAAATGGCCGGTGCCCTCAGAAGGGTCTCCGAAATCGTCGAGCAGCCGACCGAAACGGAAAATGGCCGTTCGCTGCCGAAAGCGAGTACCGCCCCCATCGAGTTTCAGAACGTAACCTTCGGGTATGAGGAGAGCTCCCCGATCCTGCGGAATGTTAGCTTCACGGTGCCGGAAGGGAAGACGATCGCGCTTGTCGGAGCGAGCGGCGGAGGGAAGAGTACGGTGTTTAAACTTGTATGTGGCTTTTATCCGCTTCCGGAAGATCAGGGTGAGATCCGCGTGTTCGGCAGTCGGATCGACGGCGCCGATCCGGAGCAGCTTCGGTCACATTTTTCTGTAGTAACCCAGGATTCATATTTGTTTAGCGGCACGATCGCCGAAAATATCGGCTACGGGCGGGAAGAAGCGTCGATGGACGAGATTATCGAAGCCGCCAAAGCCGCTCAGGCGCATTCCTTCATTATGCAGCTTGAGGGTGGATACCAGACGTATGTCGGAGAACGCGGAGGCTTTTTGTCCGGCGGGCAGCGCCAGCGCATTGCAATGGCCCGGGCTTTTCTGAAGGATGCTCCCGTTCTGCTGCTGGACGAGCCAACGTCGGCTCTTGATCCAGAGTCGGAAAGCGCGGTTCAGAAAGCGCTGGGCGTATTGATGAAGCAGAGAACGACGATGGTGATTGCCCACCGGCTTTCTACAGTACAAAATGCCGACGAAATTTGGGTCATGGAACAAGGAAATATTGTGGAAAAGGGCACTCATGAACAATTGCTGGAAATGAAGGGGCTATACGCCCAGTCGTACTACCAGGAATTTACCGAGTCTGCCGAACGCAGGGAGGTGGCGTACACATGAAAAAGGGCGGATGGCTCTCGCAAGTGAAAGAACTTGGCTACTTGCTGACCTTTATGAACCGCAAGCGCAAAACCCAGTATGCCATTGGCCTGGCCGTAACGGCGCTCACCCAGACATTGTTCCTGATCGCTTTCAGTTTGATCGTACATAACTTGGTTGATTTCGCCGTGTCCCAAGATACGTCCCTGATGGTGGAAGCCTTTATTATTTTGGGCGCGGCCTTGTTCCTAGAAAATGTGATTTCTCCCTGGTTCATTTACTTATACCAGCGCAGTGTTGAGCTGACTGTGCTGAACATCCGCAAACGTCTTTATGACAAGTTGTGCCGGGTGCGGCCGAGATTCCTGGAGCAGACGCACCATGGGGACTTGCTGTCGCGGGTGAACAACGACGTAACGACCGTTGAGTTTACATTCTCGCAGGTTTACTTCGTTTTGCTGCTTCAAGTTGTTTTTTGCATCGGCTCCATTGTCTCTATGATGTTGATCGATTGGCGGTTTGCCGGCGTATCCTTCGTCATTCTGCTGCTGTCCTCCGTGGTTAGCCTGAAATTTGCACGGGATATTCGCGTCTTGTCCGAACAAGGCTTGCAAACGCTCGGTAAAATGACCGAAAAATTCAAAGATTTTATGGGCGGCATTCAAATTGTGAAGCTGTTCCGCATCCGCACGATTTACGGCCAGTACGAGGCGTTGAACGAACAGATGACGCAGACGCTTCGGCAAACCGCTCAGAAAAACGGCATGCAGGCTGCGGTGAACCATTTTATCAGCTACGTCACGTTCTGCGGCGTCATCGTCATCGGCAGTCTTCTTTATGCCTACGGACTGATGGGCATGGGAAGCGTCGCTACCCTGGCGGTTCTGCAAGTTAATCTGACGCACGCCTTGTTGGACTTGGGGATCGTTCTGTCGATGACCCAAAATTCGCTCGCGGGCGCTCACCGAATTCAAGAGGTACTAAGAGAGGAAGAGGAACCGGAGCGTTTGGGATCTCCTTACAGCGAGCTCGTCTCGGAGGCTGCGGTGGAGTTTCGCGATGTGGAATTTTCCTATCAGGCAAATAAAAAGGTGCTTGTTGACATGTCCATGCAGGTGTTTCCCGGCCAGGTCGCCGCTATCGTGGGGGCCAGTGGCAGCGGCAAAAGTACGTTGATTAAGCTGCTGCTCGGCTTTTATCCTGTGAACAGCGGAGAAATCCTGCTCCAAGGCAAACCGTTCGGCCATTACACGCTGGACGAAATCCGCAGGCAGATTGCATACGTTCCGCAGGAACCGTTCTTATTTACCGGCACGATTGAGGAAAACATTCGCTACGGCAACCCGGATGCAACGGATGAGGAAGTAATTGAAGCGGCCAAAGCGGCGTACGCTCACCATTTCATTCAGGAACTTCCTGAACAGTATAAAACGTCGGTGGGAGAGAGGGGAGCGTCTTTGTCGGGCGGACAAAGGCAGCGAATTGCGATCGCCCGGGCAATTCTCAAAAACGCCCCGATTCTGCTGCTGGACGAAGCGACTTCTGCGCTGGATAACGAATCCCAGCATTGGGTACAGCAGGCCCTGAATGTATTGATGAAGGGGCGCACCACCATTCTGATCGCGCACCGTCTCAGCACTGTGGAACATGCGGATTTGATTACCGTCATGGACCAAGGGACGGTCGTCGAGCGGGGCCGCCATCAGGACCTGCTGGCGCTCGGGGGTTATTACGCCCGGCTGTATGGCTAGACCCGCTTTGCGGCGGGCGGTTTACGACTTGCGAATGCGACAGAGTCTTTTAGTAATCCAAGGTATGACTTTATAACTGGTTTTTCCCAGAGAACGTAGACACGAAAAAGGGGGAAGAGTCCGCAGAAGCCGTTCCGGGAATGGCCTGCGTGGTTCTTCTTAAGAGTGACTAAGTGAGATCTAGGTACAAAGCCTATCTATAAGAATCTCTAAAACGGGAGTGTGTCGATGTGAGAGAGAATACCAACGGGCAGTATGAACTTACGCAAGCCCAGCGCCGAATATGGTTCATGGAAATTATGAATCCGGGAACGTCCATCACGATGCTTTCCGCGACCTACCAGATTACGGGCCAGATCGACACACAGCTTCTGGAGCAAGCTGCGGCGGAGATCGTCAAAACCTATGACGCTTTCCGAATCCGCATTAGCGGAGATTTGCAAAATCCAACGCAGTGGTTCGAAGAGCCGGAGAATGTTCAAACCAGGATAAGCCGCCTCGAAATAGGCACAACCGAACAATTCTATGCTTGGGTGAAAGAAGTAAGCGAAAAACCGGCCAGCGTGTTCGATGATCACCTCTACCAATTTACGATTATCCATTTTGCGAACGGCCAAGTATGGCTCAATTTGACGGTAAATCATATTATCGCCGACGGCTTGTCCGTCACTGCTTTACTGCATGCGGTGATGGAAAAATACCTGGAACTGCGCAAAGGCATCTCCAGCAGTTACCTGGCCCCTTCCTATCTGGATTATATTTCAGCGGAGCGTGAATATGAGCAATCGCAGCGTTATCAAAAAGGCAAGGAATACTGGCTGACGAAGTACAACACTTTGCCTGAAACAACCGGCATTAAATCGTATCCGCCATTCGCGATCGGCAGCGAATCCAATAAACGGGCCATCACTTTGGACGGTTCCCGGTATGAACGCATTCTGGCCTTTAGCGAACAATATCAGGTCAGCTTATATACGTTATTTCTGTCCGTCATGTATGCCTTGCTATACAAGTTGACCGACAGCACCGATGTTCCGGTCGGCACGGTGTTCGCCAATCGCACCAGCAAGAAGGAAAAAGAAACGATCGGCATGTTCGTCAGCACCGTGGCTACGCGGATTCATCTGAATCCAGACGGGGACGTGCTTTCCTTGATCCAAGCGGTTTCCAAGGAGAATACGGCGGATCTGCGGTATCAGAAATACCCTTATAACCAATTGATCCAGGATTTACGCGAACAACACGGCCGCAACGATCTTTCGGGACTGTTCCGCACGTCTTTGGAATATCTGCCTTTGAAAATTGTGGAGTACGAAGAAATCAAGGTACGCCTGGAGGCTCACTTCGCTAAACACGAGATGGATGATCTGCTGCTGCGCTTCGACCATATGCTGACTGCAGGTCATGTCATTCTCCATGCTTCCTATCGTACCGGCCTGTTCGAGACGGCCGAGATTGATCGGATTATGGAACAGTATGTAACCGTTCTGGACCAGTTTCTTCAGACTCCAGAACTGCTAGTACGCGAGATTTCTCTGCTGAGCGATGAGGAGAGACACCGCATTCTGGGCGTTTTTAACCCGCCGGTGTCAGGGCTGAGCGAGTGGGAAGCATTTCATCGGTATGTTGAAAAGTTTGCCCGGGAAAATCCGGATCATCCGGCAGTCGTCTACATGGACAAGCAGCTGACCTATGGCGAATTGAACGAACGCGCCGAGCGGCTGGCTTCTCTCCTTCGCGAACAGGGCGTGGGAAGGGAGACGATTACGGGGATCTGGGCGGAGCGTTCGGTGGAACTGCTGGTCGGGGTGCTCGCCGTTTGGAAAGCCGGCGGAGCCTATGTACCGCTGGATCCCGATTATCCGGCGGAGCGGATTGAATACATGCTGAGCGATAGCGGTGCATCGGTGCTGCTTACGCAGCGTCATCTGTTGGAGCGGGCCGGAGGTTGGTTGGCCGATGACCGGCTGAAACTTCAAGCTGTCAATGCCATGGACGATGAACAGATTTATAACAGGGATGCCTTAGCCGTGGAATTTGAATCTGCCGATAGTGCCCCGCAAGACTTGGCTTATGTGATTTACACCTCGGGTACGACGGGACGCCCGAAAGGCGTCATGATCGAACACGGTAGTCTCGTGAATACGGCGGATGCGTACCGTCGCGAGTATCGATTGGATCAGTTCCCGGTGCGTCTGCTGCAGCTGGCTAGCTTCTCGTTTGACGTATTCGTCGGAGACATCGCGCGGACGCTGTATAACGGAGGCACGATGGTGATTGTGCCGAAGGATGACCGGATTGACCCGAACCGCTTATACGGCTGGATTCGGGACCAAAACATTACGGTATTCGAATCGACACCAGCGCTCATCCTGCCATTCATGCAGCATATTTATGAAGAAGGGCTGGACGTTAGCTCCATGCAGTTGCTGATTACCAGCTCGGATGCTTGCAGTGTCACCGATTACCGATTGCTGCAGGAAAGATTCGGCGGACATTTCCGCATCATCAATAGCTATGGCGTTACCGAAGCGGCCATTGACAGCAGCTTTTACAGTGAGCCGCTGGATAAGCTGCCGCAGTCGGGTCATGTGCCGATCGGCAAAGCTTGGCTGAACGCCCGGTTTTACATTGTCGATGCCGCGTTAAATCCGGTTCCTGTAGGGGTTCCGGGCGAGCTTGTCATCGGCGGCGCCGGGGTGGCGCGCGGGTACTGGAACCGTCCGGACCTAACCGCCGAGAAATTTGCGGACAGCCCGTTTGTGCCGGGCGAACGTCTGTACCGTACAGGCGATTTGGCCCGCTGGCTGGAAGACGGCAACGTTGACTTCATCGGCCGGATCGACTATCAGGTGAAAATTCGTGGGTTCCGGATTGAACTCGGCGAAATTGAAACGGCCCTGCTGCGTTTCCCGGGCGTCAAGCAGGCTGTGGTGACTGACCGTACGGATGAGCAGGGGCAAAAATATTTGTGCGGCTACGTGGCGGCGGATGCTTCCTTGCAGCTGAGCGATCTGCTGTCCCAATTGAAGCAAGAGCTGCCGACCCATATGGTCCCGGCCCGTCTGGTGTCTCTTGATAAGCTTCCACTTACTCCGAACGGCAAAATTGACCGTAAAGCGCTGCCTGAACCGACCGGAGAGGTAGAAGCAGGCCGTGAGTATGTGGCTCCTCGCACAACGCTGGAAACAAGACTTGCTCTCATTTGGCAGCAGGTGCTGGGTATTGCGCGAGTTGGAGTCGAAGACGATTTCTTTGACCTGGGTGGTCATTCCTTGCGGGCCTCCACGCTGGTTTCCAAGATTCGGAAAGAGCTGCAAGTCGAGGTTCCGCTGCGGGACGTTTTCCGCTACACCACGATCGAACAGCTGGCCCAAAGAATCGGCGGTTTAAAGCAGCAGGAGGCGTATGAGATTACAAAGGCAACTGAGGCCGAGTACTATCCGGTTTCATCCGAGCAAAAGCGTCTGTACGTCCTGCGCCAGCTTGACGGGGCCGAGCGCAGCTACAATATGTCGGCGGCGCTTCTTCTCGAAGGCAAGCTGGATCGCACGCGCGTCGAGCACGCGTTCCGGGCTCTGATTCAGCGCCATGAGACGCTGCGTACCGGGATAGAGCAGGTTCATGGCGAGCTTGTGCAGCGCATCTATGACGAGGTGGAGTTTGCTGTCGATTATTTCCAGGTGGGCGAGCGGGAAGTGGACCAAGTGGTGGAAGCTTACTATTGCCCGTTTGATCTGACCAAGCCGCCACTTCTCCGTATCGGCCTAATCGAAGTCGCCGAGGATCGCCACATTCTGCTTTTCGATATGCACCATATCGTCTCGGACGGCATTTCGACAGCGCTGCTCTTCGACGAGTTCAGCCGCCTGTATCGGGGCGAGGAGCTGGCCCCGCTGCGCATTCAATACAAAGATTATGCCGTTTGGCAGCATTCCGAAGCTTACGCGCAACTGCTTCAGCCGCAGAAGGAGTACTGGCTGGAACAGTTGTCGGGCGAGCTGCCGGTCTTGGAGCTGCCGACGGACTTCCCGCGGCCAGCGGTGCAAAGCTTTGACGGCCGGACCGTGAAGTTTTATATCGGGAAAGAGCGGACGGAGAAGCTGAAGGAGCTGGCGGCACGGACCGGGACGACCCTGTACATGGTGCTGCTGTCGGCTTACTCCATCCTTATGCATAAATATTCGGGCCAGGAAGATCTGATCGTGGGAACGCCGATTGCCGGAAGAACGCAGGATGAAGTGCAGCCAATCGTAGGGATGTTTATCAACACGCTGGCCATTCGCAGCCGTCCGGAGCGTTCCAAGCCGTACCTTTCGTACCTGGAAGAAATCAAGGACATCACGCTCGGGGCTTTCGAACACCAAAATTATTTGTTCGAAGACTTGGTGGAAAGTCTTCACATTCCGCGCGCGACCGGCCGGAATCCGCTCTTTGATACGTTCTTCTCCCTGCAAAATACGGAGAACGAGCAAATTGTCATTGAGGGGCTGGAGCAATCGTTTTATCCGCTGGAAAACCAAACATCCAAGTTCGAGCTGCTCCTGGATATTTCGGAGATGGACGGTCAGCTCGAATGCCGGTTGGAGTACGCTACGGCTTTGTATAAACAGGAGACCGCGGAACGGTTCGCCAAACATTATGACAAGCTGTTAGAAACCATCGAAGCAGCTCCGGACGGGGATATTGCCTCGCTGGAAATGCTCACGGAGGAGGAAGTCCGCGAGCTGGTGCGCGGTTTCAACGATTCGGAGGCGGACTACCCGCGGCAGCAGACGATTCACGGCTTGTTCGAAGAGCAGGCGGAGCTTTACCCGGACAACGTGGCCGCCGTCATGAACGAGCGGCAGCTGACCTACCGCGAGCTGAACGAGCGATCCAACCGCCTTGCGCGGAAGCTGCGGGAGACGGGAGTAGAAGCGGACCAGCTGGTAGCGATTCTGGCCGAACGCTCGCTCGATATGGTCGTCGGCATTCTGGCGATTCTCAAAGCGGGCGGAGCCTACGTGCCTGTCGATCCCGACTACCCGGAGGAGCGCATCCGCTTCATGATCGAGGATTCGGGAGCGCCGTTATTGCTGATTCAAAAGCATCTGCACGAGAAGACCGACTTCGCAGGAACGCGCCTCGATTTGGACGATTTCGTTTGGGGTGACAGAGGGGCGGACTCCGAAGGTGCGCTGGACACTTTAAAAAAACAAACACGTCGGGAACGACCGGCAGACCGAAAGGAACGCTGATCGAGCATAAGAACGTCGTGCGCCTTCTGTTTAACGACAAGAACCTGTTCGATTTCGATCCGTCCGACACGTGGACGCTGTTCCACTCGTTCTGCTTCGATTTCTCCGTCTGGGAAATGTACGGAGCGCTGCTGTACGGAGGCAAACTGGTCATCGTACCGCCGCTCACGGCGAAAAATCCGTCCGATTTTCTGGCGCTGCTGGGCCGCGAACAGGTCACGATTTTGAACCAGACACCAACGTACTTCTACCAGCTGCTGCGTAAGGTCTTGGCGGACCATCCGTACGATCTACGGATTCGTAACGTCATCTTCGGGGGCGAAGCGTTGAGTCCACTGCTGCTCAAGGGCTTCAAGACGAAGTACCCGGAGACGAAGCTGATCAATATGTACGGTATTACCGAGACGACGGTTCACGTGACGTATAAGGAAATTACGTGGGTCGAAATGGAGGCGGCGAAGAGCAATATCGGCAAGCCGATCCCAACGCTGAGTGTGTACATCCTTGATGAAAACCGTCGTCCTGTGCCGCTCGGCGTAGCGGGCGAAATGTATGTGGCCGGGGAAGGCCTTGCGAGAGGATACCTGAACCGTCCGGATCTGACGGCGGAGAAGTTTGTCGATTCCCCGTTTGCGGAGGGGGAGAAACTGTACCGCTCGGGCGACTTGGCGGCTTGGCTGCGGGACGGCAACATCGAATACCTCGGCCGGATTGACCACCAGGTGAAAATCCGCGGCTACCGGATCGAGCTGGACGAAATCGAGACGCAGCTTCTGAACGTTGAGGGCGTGGAAGAAGCGGTGGTGATTGCCCGTCAGGACGGTGGGAGCGAGAAGGCGCTTGTCGCCTACTTTGTGGCGGACCGGACACTGACGGTCAGTGAAATGAGAACCTCACTGGCCAAGGAAATGCCGGGGTACATGATCCCGTCGTACTTCGTGCAGCTGGAGCGTATGCCGCTGACGTCCAACGGCAAAGTGGATCGCAAAGCGCTGCCGGAGCCGCAAGGCGGCTTACAAACGGGCGTCGAATTTGTAGCGCCGCGTAACCGGACGGAGTCCCAGCTTGTGAAGATCTGGGAGGAAGTGCTGGGCTTCTCCGGCATTGGAGTCCTGGACAATTTCTTCGAGCTTGGAGGCCACTCCTTGCGGGCGACGAACCTTGTCAGCAAGATTCGGAAGGAAATGAACGTCGAACTTCCGCTGCGCGATGTGTTCCGCTATATGACGGTAGAGTCGATGGCCGGGGCTATTGCCAGCTTGGAAGAAACACGGCACAGCTCGATTCCGAAAGCAGAAGAAAAAGCGTACTATCCGGTTTCCTCCGCGCAAAAAAGGCTATACGTCCTGCACCAGTTGGATGGCTCGGAGCTAAATTACAACCTCCCAAGTGTCTTACAATTGGAAGGGGCTTTGAACGAGGCCAAAGTGGAAAAGGCGCTGACTACTTTGGTGGCCCGGCACGATATGCTGCGCACCGGTTTTGAAATTGTGAATGGGGAGCCGGTTCAGCGTATTCATCCACGTGTAGCTTTCAAGGTCGAGAAGCTTCAAGCAAGTGAAGATCAGGTTGCGGCCATTCTTGAAGGCTTCATTCAGCCTTTTGACTTGACCCAGCCGCCTTTGCTGCGTGCCCTGCTGATCGAACTGGAGAAAGAGAAATTCCTGCTTGCACTGGATATTCATCATATTGGTTCCGATGGCCTTTCCATGGACGTGCTGCTGCATGAATTCGTGCGGCTTTACAATGGGGAAGAATTGCCGGAGCTGCGGATTCAATACAAGGATTACGCCGTTTGGCAGCAATCCGAGGAACAGCGCCAGCGTATCAAACAGCAGGAGGAATACTGGCGAGGGGTATTCAACTCCGAGCTTCCGGTTCTTGAGTTGCCTCTCGACTTCTCCCGCCCGGCCGTCCAGCAGTTTGACGGGCGAACGCTCACGTTTACGCTGGATGCAGAGAAAAGCGATGCTCTCAAACGGCTTGCCGGCGATTCGGGGGCGACACTGTATATGCTTCTGCTGGCTGCATACTCCGTATTGCTTCATAAATACGCGGGACAGGAAGATATCGTGGTCGGCACTCCGATTGCCGCCCGTTCTCACGCCGACCTGCAGCCGATTATCGGCATGTTCGTCAATACGCTGGCCCTTCGCTTGGGTCCGGCGGCGGAGCAGACGTTCCTGGATTACTTGCAGGAAGTGAAGGAAACGACGCTTGGAGCCTACGAGCACCAGGACTATCCGTTTGAGGAGCTGGTGGAAGCTCTTCAGGTGAGCCGGGATTTAAGCCGGAATCCGCTGTTTGACACCATGTTTTCTTTGCAAAAGCACGAAAGCTTGGATTTAACCCTGGAAGGCTTGCAATGGTCGCTGTTCGACATTGAGGAAAAGACGGCAAAGTTTGATCTTAGCTTTGATATCGTGGAAGCCGATAACGAGCTGGTTTGCAAGATCGAGTACGCTACCTCGTTGTTTAGACAGGAAACGATGGTACGGCTGGCGGGTCATTACGAGCAGCTTTTGGTGTCGATCCTGGCTCAGCCGGGTGCGCGGATTTCGGATTTAGATATATTGACGGACAGCGAAAAGCATAATTTGCTGGTCGGGTTTGACGTGTCGTCTTCGGCTCTTGCAAAGCAATCCCCTGCAGAGGGTACAGGTTTGGAGGCGGATGAGTCGTGGAGAGAGAGGACGTTCCACGAGCTGTTCGAGGAGCAGGCGGAGTGCACTCCGGGAGCGCTGGCGGTTGTCTACGAAGACAGCAAGCTGACGTATGCGGAGCTTAACGCCAAAGCGAATCGTCTGGCGTATGCACTGCGGGCGCGCGGGGTGAAGCCGGAGCAGGTGGTCGGCATTCTGGCCGGCCGTTCGGCGGAGCTGTTGATCGGGGTGCTCGCCGTATGGAAAGCGGGCGGCGCTTATGTGCCACTTGATCCGGACTATCCGGCGGAGCGGATCGAGTATATGCTCACGGACAGCGGGGCGTCGGTTCTGCTCACGCAGACCCGCCTGCTGGAGCAGGCGGAAGTTTGGCGCAGCGACGAAGCTCTAGCACTGCAAACGGTGCTTGCACTTGACGACGCTGCGACGTACAGTCTCGGAGCGGTGGAAGTGGCTGTGGGCATACAAGCTTTGGGCGAAGCAGGCGCAGAGGCGGAGGCTTTGGCGCAAGCGGAAACGGCTTCTGCCGAAACGTCCGCCACGGCAGAAGCCGAGCAGAACGTACTGGCGTCGGATCTCGCATCGAATCCGGCGAATGTGAACAAGCCGCGCGATTTGGCTTACGTCATCTACACCTCCGGTACGACTGGCCGTCCGAAGGGCGTGGCGGTGGAACACCGCAGCCTGGTGAACACGGCGGCGGGCTACCGGCGGGACTACCGCCTGGATCAGTTCCCGATCCGGCTGCTGCAACTCGCCAGCTTCTCGTTCGACGTGTTCGTCGGCGACATTGCGCGGACGCTCTACAACGGTGGCACCATGGTCATCGTGCCGAAGGACGACCGGATTGATCCAACCCGCCTCTACGCCTGGATTCGCGACTACGCCGTGACGGTGTTCGAATCGACTCCGGCGCTGATCGTGCCGTTCATGGAGCATGTGTATGCCGAGGGTCTGGATCTCAGCTCGATGCAGTTGCTGCTCACAAGCTCGGATGCGTGCAGCGTAGCGGATTACCGCATCTTGCAGGAGCGCTTCGGATCGCAGTTCCGTATTATTAACAGCTACGGCGTAACGGAAGCGGCGATTGACTCCAGCTTCTATGACGAGCCGCTGGAGAAGCTGCCGAAGACGGGCAGCGTGCCGATCGGGAAAGCGTGGCTGAACGCCAAGTTCTACATCGTGGATGCGAGTCTGAAGCCGGTGCCGATCGGGGTGTTGGGCGAGCTGGTTATCGGCGGAGCGGGTGTAGCCCGCGGTTACTTGAACCGCCCGGATTTGACGGCGGAGAAATTCGTAGACAGCCCGTTCGCTGCAGGGGAGCGGCTGTACCGGACGGGCGACCTGGCGCGCTGGATGCCGGACGGCAACGTGGACTTCATCGGTCGGATCGACAACCAGGTAAAAATTCGCGGCTATCGGATTGAGACGGGCGAAGTCGAAGCGAAGATGCTGAGTGTAGGTGGCGTGAAGGAAGCGGTCGTTGTCGTCAGGGAAGATCAAGAAGGTCAGAAAGCTTTGTGCGCTTATTATACAGCGGAAGAAGGCTTGACGGCGGCAGACCTGAAGCGTGCGATTGCCAGCGAGCTGCCGGGGTACATGATCCCGTCGTACTTTATGGAGCTAGAGTGCCTGCCTCTGACGCCGAACGGGAAAATCGATCGGAAGGCGCTGCCGGCGCCGGAAGGGGGAGCAAGCGCAGGCCGCGAATACGTGGCGCCGCGCACCGAACTGGAGGCGAAGCTGGCCGCCATTTGGCAGGATGTGCTTGTTCGGGAGAAGGCGGTAGGCGTAACAGACAACTTCTTTGACCTCGGCGGACACTCCCTGCGGGCGACGACGCTTGTCAGCAAAATGCATAAGGAGCTAGGCGTTGAATTCCCGCTTCGCGACGTATTCCGCTACTCGACGGTTGAGGAAATGGCCGCGGCTATGGAGCGACTGGAGATCGGATCGTTCACGGCTATTCCGGCTGCGGAACCTAGCGAGTATTATCCGCTCTCTTCCGCTCAGAAACGTCTCTATATC
>NZ_JMLT01000020.1:0-100465 GCF_000686865.1 Paenibacillus sp. UNC217MF
TCGTTCCTTAAGCATGAAAGGGTGTCCTTATGATAACGCAGTTGCAGAAGCTACGTTTAAAATTATGAAGACGGAATTCATTAATCAGATGAACTTCCACAGTTTACATCACCTAGAATTGGAGCTATATGACTACGTAAATTGGTTCAACAAACATCGCATCCATGGAACCTTAGGCTATATGAGTCCAGTAGATTACAGAAGATTATCCCTTAAAAAAGCTGTCTGATTTAGTGTTGACAATCCACTGATTTTGTTTCATTTGTTTTGAGTATATCAATATACCTTCATCAACATACTCAAATCGAAATGTTGTAGTTGGTATACTATTTTTATTTTCATGATAGAAACCATTTCTAATAATTGTATCAACTGCTTGATTGCTATTATACAAATACTCATCCACCAAAAATGTTTCTTCGTTCAATTCCTCATCTCCGTCCAAGTCGACGTCTTTTAAATAGAATAATACTTTTTCTATCACAGTCTCTTTCAAAACTACACAATATACTTGCTCCAAAACAATTTCATCATTATCGTTATTTAGAAACCTAAGATAAAGTTTCATCCCCTCTTCTTTTATTACAAAAACACTGCCCCATCCCTTATTTTCTTTATCATAAGAATAGTACAGTTCACCATCTTTTAACTTATTTACGATAACTCCTTCATTAGATTCAGGCTCAGTTTTATAGATTTGGGGCTTCTTTAATTGATTTAGTGCATTTTGATATGGAAAAAATTCTAAAAATGAATCACTCCAAATAACGGTATCTTGTTCTACATTTTTAGCTCTGTTTAGCATTTCTTCATATGAGTCATAATATTTTTCAAAAATTCTGAGCAGCAAATCGTATTCTTTTTCTATCGCTTTGTTCTCTATTATTTTCATGTAATCACCCTCTCACGTCCTAAGCCTGTATATAATCAAAGATCATGGCCAACCGTCCATAGGGCTGCTAATAGAACCCTATGGTTTGTATTCTTTGTCATGCTTAAAGTTTTAAATAGCGGAAATCAAAATCAATACCCTCGCCATCCAACAAGTTTCTTTTATACTCTATTTCTTCCTTAGAACTATCAAAAGTAACTTCTGCGTACAATTTTTGAATTTCAATTATCTCATTTAATAAATAGTCATTGAAATTTTTATATACTTTAACCCTTTTAATCGGATCATGAGAAAATAAATAAATCTCCCCAGTATCCCTTTTAAAGCAAATAGGATCATTGCCCGGACTTTCAGCAAAAACAATATATTTATCTGTTTCTTCTTGTTGAAAATACAATGATACAAATTCCCATATAGAATTTGTCAATGGTTCCCACTCATCCATTTTCTTAAGGTTGTACATGAAATCAGAGCTTTCTATACCTCCGAAATGTAAGAAATAATCTTTCGTTTGTGAGGGAATTATCCAATCTAGATATTTCTCTGTCTTTTGAAAATTTTCAGTTTCTAATGAAATCACTTCTACATCCTGATCCTCAAGAAAGCATGTCAGGTTTTCAACCCAATTGTCTTCCCCTATTTGTCTAATTGGTAATATGGGCTCTCTATTCATCTTCATACATCCTCCTTTAATGATAAGATTCTCTCGATCTCTTGGCCGGATTCATTGTCTGCAGCGCTGCTTCTCACCATACTTCGACATTAATCGAGTTAAATCCTACCAGAAAGGGAGTTGGTCATGTTTTAAAACGACAAAAGGGGCTGTCCAAAAGTCAGCTTTCAATGACTTTCTGGACAACCCCCTTTTGGTCTTTGTGTACAATTATCTACTACCATTCTCTTTCTCTAAGGGCATCCTCAATAACAATATCGATTTTATGATATTGTAAGACCGATTCTACTGTAGCAGCAATTGATTCTCTTGCAACAGTCTCTAGTTCACTATTATTTTGCCCAAACTCATCTGCCAAATCATTAATGGCTATTGTCATTTCATCAAGTTTACTTTGAATCTTATTTACATCACGATTCCCTTTTTCTATAAATGGAACAACGCGCAAAATGCATTCCTTTACTTTATCCACTAAAAATTCTGGGTAGAAAGGGTCATTATACATCTCAATTAGATAACTGATTTGGGCTGCTTCGTTCTCATTTTGTCGATTCCCGTCTTTATCCTCTACTCCATATTTCGGAACCCCGGCTTGCCACATCTCTTCGACTGTTTGTAACGGATAGTTATCGATACCAAGCAATCGCTGCTCTTTTAATGGATCGATCCATCGGCCATTCTCAATCGATAGAATTAAGCGACGTACGAATTCGTAACCCGTGTTATACCCAACAATTTCGTAGTTGTTTAACATGTTCGGGTCATTTCTATCAATATTGTATTGGATAATTTCATTCCCCATAAGACCCTTATCACCGACTGTGGGATCGATTCTCACCAAATTGTATATGAGTTCAATATCACTAAATTCAGACCGATTTCCCCACTGTCCCCTGTCACTACTAATAAAAATCTCTGGTATAGGGATATTCAAATTAGGTTGTACATTTTTTAGTTTCCCTACGGAACACTGTTTAAAAAACCCCTTTAACACCATACATACCCCAAAAGGTTTAAACGTATTTAAGTCAAGCGGCTTCTCATCAAAATGATTACGTTCACTCGTTATATTAAAAAATGCAACGTATGGACTTTCTAATAATTGAGCAATGATGTATACATTTTCTTTTAATTGGATGGAATGAATATCATTTTTCTTCCAAACAAATCTTTTTAGCATATCAGCACCCCTTTTTTGTGAGTATCTGGCCATAGAATGACAAAAAGCTCTCCAGACGATGGAAAGCTTCCTCATTTTAGTAATTATAATTGAAATTAATGATGTAATCATTAATACAGTTTCTCTGAGATTGATTTTGCCGTTATCTCGCGGTATTTCATAGCTTCATCCTTTATTTTCAAAGAAACCCCGACATTCAAAATATCAATAACAGCTAGCTGGGATATCTTTGCAGCAAGTGAGCTGCCTTGTAATGGATTTTCTCTAGCCACCATTAACAGTTCGATATCCGCCAGTTTGGTTATAGGGGAACGCGCATTACTCGTAATAACGACTATCTTGGCGCCCGCTTTCTTGGCTAGGCTTAAGTTCTCCAGCGTATCTTTGGTACTTCCCGAAATGGATATCCCAACAGCTACATCTCCTGGATGCATTAATGCAGCTGTCATGGCCTGAAAGTGTGTATCTGTCTTAGCGAAGCTCTGCTTGCCAATCCGGGTGAAGCTATGCGCGGCCTGTAACGCCGTCAATCCTGAAGATCCAACTCCAAAAAAGTGAATATGATTAGCTGCAGTTAATAGATCGATGGTCTTCTCCAGCTGATCTGAACTAATAAGTTCCGAAGTTTGTTCCAGCGTCTCAATATGCATAGATATCACCTTGCGGTTTAAAGTCGCTGCATCATCCTCTTCCGTAACTTCATTATACAAGCGATCGGAAGGCTTAACCATATCTTGTGCCAGGGATAATTTAAAATCCTGAAAGCCCTGGAATTTCAGTTTCCGGCAGAGGCGAATCACCGTCGTCTCACCGACGTCCGCTCTCTCTGCAAGTTCAGTCACCGAGTGATAAATGATATCCTGAGCGTTTTCCAGAATAAAATTTGCAACTTTTTGTTCTGTTTTGGTTAATCCATTGAAATGACTTCTTATGGATAACAACGTCTTTCCCATTCCCTGCTCGTTAGACAAATCCATTCTCCTTTCAGGTTGCCTAACAAATAGTGAACTGTAGACTAACCTACTATTTAGGATATACACAAATTCCTTTAAGAGGAAACTAGTATGCTATAACAAATTACATTATACTGTGAATTTTATTTTAAATAAAATAACCCGCTACAGCCCCTACTACACCTCCATTATCTCCTAAAGAAGCCGAGACTACCTCAATTTCCCGAATCCTCTCTCTATAAACAGGAAGCAGCTGGCGCGACAGACTTTCACGAACCGGATTAAGTAAAAAATCGCCTTGCCGAGTAATGGCCCCTCCAATGACAATCCCCTCTGGATTACATGTATGGACCATATTAGCCAGACCAGCAGCAATATACTGAGTATATCTTCTCAGCACGTGAATAGATGCTTCGTTTCCTTCCTGCGCAGATGCGAATAGACTTTCCGCGGTACTAATCCCTTCTAGCTCTGTCCCAGCTTCTTCTACCATTCTCATCAATCCTGTAACAGAAGCATACTGTTCCCAACAGCCTATTCTTCCGCAATTGCATGGATAACCACTGTACTCAATAACATGATGGCCTATTTCTCCCGTAAACCCATCCCGTCCTTGATACGGCCTATGATTAATGATCAGGCAACCGCCCACTCCCGTTCCCAAGGTAACACAGATGAAGTCGCTCCATTGTCTGCCAGACCCTACCCACGCCTCACCGAATGCCATGGCATTCGCATCGTTATCGATCAATACAGACAAACCTGTCATGGAATGCAGCCGATTTCCAAGCTCCATTCCGGCCCATCCCGGCAAATTAGCTGTGGCCCCCATTACAACGCCTGTCCGACTATTCACTTGACCAGCAGTCCCTATGCCGACACCTTTTACCTTCCATCCTTGACTGCTTGAATACCTTTCTAATTCCTTCGTAATTTCGGAAATTCGATATAACAGTGCTTCCCCGCCTTCATTTGCCTTCGTCGGACAATTCAAATGGTGAATGACTACTCCCTCCGCATTTACAATCCCCGACTTTATGTTTGTTCCACCGATATCCAGACCTATAGCTACTTCCCCAGTATGTCCCATCCATAGAACCTCCTCGCTTAAAGGCTGCTGCAACTAAAATAATAGAGACTACATTTCAGGAACGTTATGATATTGAAGTATAGCATCCGTATATTTCTTAGTAATCAATTGCGGCCTGGTAATGGCTCCGCCAATTACAACGGCGTAAGCTCCGGCCCGAAGACACGCAACAGTCTGTTCAGGACTATGAATTCTCCCCTCAGCTAATACGGGAACGCTAACCATTTGACTTAAATCAGCAACTAATTGAATATCTGGTTCCTCGCTCTGCGGGCTGTAGGCTGTATAACCAGATAGCGTAGTAGAAATAAGATCAAAACCCAGTCTATCTGCCTCTACTCCTTCTGCTACAGAAGATACATCTGCCATTAATAGTACTTGGTGCTTCTCCCTTATTTCTTTAACCAAATCCGCAAGACAAACATTACCCGGCCTATTGCGCATTGTAGCATCCATAGCGACAATATCGGCTCCAGCAGCGATTATACCTTCAACCTCTGTTAAGGTAGGAGTTATGTAAACGTCAGAACCGGTATACTCCTTCTTCCATAAGCCGATAATCGGCAAATTCGTCACCTTTTTTATCGCTCTAATATCTTGAGGCGTATTCGCCCTGATCCCTACCGCCTTGCCCATTTCAGCCGCTAGAGCAAAGCGGGCCATATAATCACTTCCGTAGAATGGTTCTTCCTCAAGAGCTTGACAGGAAACAATAAGTCCGCCTTTTAAAGTTTGAATCATTGAATCTACCATCGTGCACACCTCCGTAAATAAACTGTTCATTGAGTAATAGGTAGCTCATAATATGTACTCTTTCATTTCCTTAGAATCAGTAACAGCCACCCCTTATTATCAATAGAGTGGCTGTCTGCTGAGTTTTTCTACTCTATCGTTGTTATAGAACCAGATCGTCCGGCCAGTGGATTTGAACCCCTTGCCTTTGAATCAGCGCTTGATAGGCCTGAAGATGCTCCGAATTGGCGTGAACCTCATGCGGCGTCACTTGATTCTGCAGCGCATAGGCCGCTAAATAACCGACCGATTCCCCAATGTTCCATTCTGTCGGGTGGAGGCGGTAGCATCCGTTCGTGATCTGAGTGGTGCCGATATTTTTACATGCGGGAAGCAAATTCTTGACCCGGATCGGCAGTAACGCACCAAGCGGAATCTCATACGGATAGTTCGGAATATAGAACGTCCGGTTCGTGACGGTCGTCAAGTGAACATCCAGATGATAGCTGCCTACACCGACGCTATCGTCGTAACGGCGAATTCCTTGTTCCCCGCGGATTTCCTTACTAACATCCTGCTCCGTAATGGTATACATCGCTTGAATCCGGCGCGACTCGCGAATATACGGGTACTTCGCCAGTCCGTCCTCTGTACCCAGTACATCCGTACGCAGCCGGATGCCTGGATACCCCCGCCCTCCGTCCGGACGAGGCGTCTCGGTCTGGAGCCAGTAGATCAGTGAGAGGCTTAACTGTCTAGCACTCGCCAGATGCTCCTCCCGTTCTGCTTCAGGAACGTCAATAATTGAACCTAGAAAATAATCGTTCTGCGGCCAATTGACCAAGGTGATGTCACTCTCATATAGCCCAGGCTCAAATAAAGCCGGGTCGATGACACGACGATACGTCCACAGCGACAGCAGCTCCCGTCCAGAAGCGTCCTTGCGTTCACCTGGAAATAGGGCGAACTCCTTCATTTTCTCTACGTCATCCGTATCGTTCGCATACCAGCTTAACAGCGGAATATTCGTATGCTTCGGTACGAACTGGCGCCAGAAATCATATTGCTCAGGCTTCTCAATCGTGAAATCGCCACCCTCTACATAATCGAGGGCAAACACATGGGTGATCGACTGCACATCGAGCGGATTTGCCTCTTCCAGCGCATGCGGCTCCCCTGTCTCATGCCTGGACTCCGCGCCTATTACATATTCAACCCCCGCTAACGGCAGTACGTCTCCACATTCCGTAGCATCGAGGAAGTACGCTCCCCTTAGTACAACTTCTTCACCTGAGCTTATATGTGTAACGGTTACACTCTCTATCTGATCTTCATTCACTGAGGCTGCAGTCGGTCTGAAATGATACAATACCGTGATACGGCCGCTGTTCACATATGGGGCCAACATATCCTCGATGACGCGCAGCGCCACCTTCGGCTCATGGCATAAGCGGCTTACCCAACCGTTGCCGGGATTAAGCAGTTCATTATTCTTCGCTTCCTCTGACATCGGATAGTTCTCTCGATAATAAGCACGCACCCGGTCTCGAAACTCGCGATACGTCTCTGTGCAGCCGAATTCCTCGATCCACCGATGTTCATCCGGCGGAACCGCCTGACTTGTCAGCTGACCGCCGAGCCAATCCGTCTCCTCTGTCATGATTACACGCACGCCCATTTTGGCTGCAGCCAATGCGGCCATACATCCGCCCAACCCGCCGCCTAGGACGGCGACGTCTGTCATTCGCTCGTTATGCATCTCTCGCTGGCTCCTTCTCTGGCGCTTCCAGCATCCACCTGAGCTGTTCATGCACCTTCTCTGTTATTTGCAAAATTTGTAGACCCTCGCAGCATTAGCGAAGCTCGAACCCTCGTCGTACTTTATTGTCCTTGCTTCGTATCACGGACATGGGTCTTCAATCCGACCTCAAACATCCGACTCCAAGGCATATAGCAATCGTCGATCACGATCTCATAATTATTCTCTGGATCATGCAAATGCTGCTCGATGAACCGAGTCAATTCAGCTCTGACCTGCTCGGCGATTTGTCCCCGCTGTCCGTCGATCGAGAAATAATTGTATTCCGTACCAGGCAGCACCCGATCACTTACATTCCTGCGTACGAAGGCACAATAGCCCCCATCCTCGACATAGCGTAGTGACAGGAAATCGCGATGCTGCGGCGTATTGCCATTCACGGCATAGATCATGCCTTGTGCAATGCAAGTTCCAAGCGTGTTGCCACTTGTATTCCAGCCTGCATAACCGGCCAATTCGAACAATAGCTTCTTATCGCGAAGCAGCTGCAGCAGTTCAAGATCTGCTCCGTTGGCATAGGCTACATCAGCGATAACACAAGGCTTGCCGAGACGGTGAACAATATCATCAGCCATCTCTACCAGTTCAACTAGATTCCGGTACACCTGATACCCTAAAGAAGACTGCCCTTGATCATTCGACTCCATCATGCTCTCGCCGGGTGAATTGATGCATAGGGCCATATCGGCTTCTGCCAGGGAAGGCGACATAAGTCCTCCTGCCGCCATAATCTGATATTTGACCGATTCATATAGTACGCGATCTTCATAGAGAGGCATCACGAACGGCCCTTGCATACTGGCAAAATGAACATGCACCCGTGGCTTGCGACGCTCAAAATGATTGATCATGCGGGCAAGAAGCGTACATCCCACTTCGTCGGCCCCTGGATACATATAGACGGACAGCTGCTGCTGACACTTCTTGACATGCTCGCGAACTTGCTGCTGATCCACCGCAGTCAGTCCATAAGGAGCCGAGTCATCCTGTGGAATGATCATGAAATCGACGGCCCCGTCCTGCACCAGTTCGATTGCTCTCTTATTCGCTGTTAAATTAACAGCACGGCGCTCCGTGTAGTCCTGCCACATAGATTCAGGTAACACGCCATCGATCTGCTGCAATTCATGTTGCTCTTCTTCTGTCGCGATACCCAGCTCCAACCGGTGGCGGATATATCCGCGCCGGAAAATCTCCCTGCCCCAATTCTCGTAATAATCCGGTTCTTCATCACTGCTGGAATAGCGCGGGCAACGCATAATGAGCTGATAAGCAAATACATGCAAAGCCGGGTTGATCCGCTTCAATTGACGGAGCTTCTCTAATTGCTTCCCGCATTGTTCCTCCGTCATCTCATGCAGCCGCGAGGGGATTATTCCCCCGTATAGCAATGTGTCCAAGGCCACAATCGCTCCGTCTGCATCGCGCGCCTGCTCGAATAGCCAGGCCCATAGCTGTTCGATGTCTCCAGGGCGCTTCTTCAGCCCCATCATGCTCAAATCCGGACGAACGACATGATAATCCGTTCCCGCGGCAAGCAGTGCCGGAAATTCGTAATTGCACGGACGTTCGTCCAGCGGAATATATATAATTTTTCTCATGTGAGTCGTGTCCTCCTATCCTTTAACTGCTCCGGATACACCTTCCATGTAATATTTCTGGGTGCACAGGAACACGATGATAATCGGTATAACCGAAATGACGGTCCCGGCGGCAATCCAGCCAAAATTATAGGAAAATTGGCCATTTAAAAAGCTGAGCGCGGACGCGATTGGATACTGCTTCGTATCATTAAGCACAATCATCGGCCAGAGGAAGCTATTCCACATCCCCATGAACTCCAATAGACCAATAACGGCGATCGCCGGCTTCACAATCGGCAGCGCCAATTGCAGCCAAATACGAAATTCGCTGGCACCGTCCACTTTGCCGGAATCGCGCAGCTCATGCGGCATGCCCATAAACGCCTGTCTCATTAGGAATACGTTGAACACGGTAACCGCTGAAGGAAGCACGACTGCAAGAAACCCGCCCATCAAGCCTAGTGCTTTTACCGTCAAATAGTTAACTACCATGCCGGCTGCAGCGGGAATAATCATCGTCGCTACCAGTAGTGTAAAGATTAGATCCCGGCCTTTGAAACGGAATACGGCAAGCGGATAGGCTGTAAGACAAGAAAAGAAGATGTTCATTACAACGCCCATCAGCGCAATGATAACGGTATTCATTAAGTATCTTGGAAAGTCCATGTAATTCCACACTTGGACATAATTAGCAAAGTCAATAAACGTCGGAAAAATCGCCGGCGGAGAGCTGAACACATTCTTGCCGGGCATGAGCGACACACTTACTATCCATAGAAATGGTCCCATCATAAAAATGGCAAACAGAATCAATGCTCCATACAACAATAATAATTTCACTAATCGAAGTGGTTTTTTTCTCATATCATGCATCCATTAATATGGATTGACACCACCCTTCCGGTTGAATCTGAAGATGACGATACTAAGCGCACCAATCATGACGCTGACAATTAAGCCAAGTGCCGAAGAGTAGCCGAAATTAAATTGCTGGAAACCCTGCTGATAAATATACAAGCTCGATGTTAAGGTAGCATCCCCCGGTCCACCCATCGTCAGGATGAACACTTCATCGAACACACGGATTGCCGCCATTAGTGAAATAAGCGTGCAGAAAAAGACATACGGTCTCAACAGCGGAATTGTAATTTTACGAATCGTCTGCGCCCGACTCGCGCCATCAATCATCGCAGCCTCTGTCAGATCCTTCGGAACGGATTGCAATCCGGCCAAATAAATCATCATATAGTAGCCAAGGCCCTTCCACATCGTAATGAACATCAGTGTCCACAGTGCTGTATCTTTGTCGGACAGCCAGGTAATTTTCTCTTTCATTAACCCTACATTGGACAGCACATAGTTTATGACCCCATTCTGGTTGAGCAGCCAGCCCCAAATAAGCGCTACCGCGACCATAGAAGTAACTACGGGGATGTAATAAGCCGTACGAAATAATTTAATGCCTTTGACATTGCTGTTGACTAGAATCGCCATAAGTATAGATATAATCTGAATAAATGGTACAACAATGACGTATAGCAATGAGTTGAGCAGTGACGTGATGAAGCTCTTATCCTGCAACGCCTTAACGAAGTTATCCAAGCCAACAAACTCGGTCTTGCCTATGACGGAGTAATTCGTCAGCGCCAGCGGTACGCTATAAATAATCGGCCAGAAGACAAATAGGGCCAGTAGAATCAAACCCGGTGTCATGAAGAGCCAAGCCACTGCCGCTTCAGATTTGCCGAATCTAGTAAAGAATTTTCTCATGATAGTAATCCTCCACCACCATTAATTAAGTAGTTCAAAAAGTCCACTTTTGAACATCCATTATAAGAATCGGGCAGGACAAGCCTGCCCAATTTGAAGTATTTAGTTGCCCAAGATTTTGTTAACATCGCTCTCGGCCGTAGTCAATGTCTTCTTCACGTCAGTACCGTTCAAATAAATATCCTGCAATGCTTTGGTGATCGTCTGATTAACGTCTTTAGCACTCTCAACGCCAATGTAGAAATCCTCGGCTTTATCAAGGCTGACTGCAGATACGGTCTTAGCGACCCCTTCTAGAGTTCCGTCATTCTCCGAGAAGAATGGATCTTTGGCGCTCTCTACCGTGGAAGGCAATGTATTAGCGATCTTGGAGAATTCCACCTGATTGGCCGCATTCGTGACGAATACAGCGAAGTCAACCGCTTCTTTCTTATGAGATGTTGCCGAAGGCACGACGATGTTCATCGTGTTGGAATAGCGGATGCCCGCTTTGCCAACCGGACTTGGAACGGCAAGCATTTTGTTGTATACATCCGGCGCGGCTGTCTTGATCTTGTTAATAAACGGCGAGCTGGATAAAGACATGGCTACTTGCTCACTCGCGAAGTATTGCACTTGTTTATCGTAGTTGATAATGTCTTTTGGAATGACGCCGTCTTTTAACAGTTGTACATTCTCATTGACATACGCTTCTACTTCCGGTGTATTAAAAGCTGCCTTCTTATAATCCTCAGTCAGGAACGGCAGGTTCTCTTCTAACAGAGTCCGTGCTTCCATCGTGAATATGTAGCCGTAGGCACCGGTTTTCTCTTTGATCTGGCGGCCCCATTCGTTCAATTCCTGTTTCGTCTTCGGCGGATTGTCCGGATTCAGTCCAGCTTTCACCACCAGATCCTTATTCATGAATAGGACAGGCAATCCAGTGTACCAAGGGAGTGCGAACGCTTTGCCGTTCATTTCTGTTGAGGAGTAGATTCCTTGGAAATAAGCTGCCTTCTGATCCGCTGTCAGCTCTTGGTTGAAGTCAACCAATGCATCCTTGGTTCCCATCTGATTGGCCAGCTCCGTATTAAGGTTCACCACGTCTGGCGCATTACCGCCAGCGATATTCGTCATGAGCTTGTTCAGTACAGCATCGTAAGGGTAGTCCTTCCAATCTATCTTGACATTCGGATTCTTCGCTTCATAATCCGCAATCAATTTGTTGAAGTAATCATTGAAGGTCGGCTGCAATGAGATTGTCCAGAATTCTACCGTGACTTGTTCCGCGGGCTTCTCGCCATCGTTGTTTCCACTTGAAGCAGCCCCCTTGTTGCTCGATGAATCCGAACCACAAGCCGCCAATAACCCCACCATCATCATTGATGCCAATAGTAATGAAATCAACTTTCTACCTTTGAAACTCATGCCACAACACCCTCTCTTCTTTATAAGCTCTCTCAAACTCTCTCTCAAAGCTAGGAGAAGAAATGACTATAAGTCCGAAAACGGTAGCGCTTACAAAAAAGCCTTATTATTCTACGCTATATCTGTAATTGCTCCAATCCATGAATGATTTCGGAATAAGAGTCGTTCCTGCCACCTTTTCCCTTCTTGCATGTTCATTGTAGCACGCATTAAACAATTTCTCCACTATTTTTAAAATATTTGGAGATTATATTCTTCACATACTGATATAGCAATCGTATTTACAAAAACTAGAGAATTCGGGGTGCCAAAATCGATCTGCGACACCCCGTGAATTCATTAGAAATTGATGAAGCCTACATATTGCAGTTTCAACTTTGTCGTTATTCTTCGTAGTTCCCTTTATCATTACCAGCGCGCTGAATCGTCACCGTGTAGTTTTTCATTCGTCCATCTTCTGACATCACTTGCAACGTAACCAGATTCGAGCCCACTTGAAGTGGTACGGGAATGACCGAATCATTCTCAACATTCTTGCCACCTACGGAAATAACTGAATGCTGATTACTTGCACTCGCCGTAATATTTAGCTCCGTAACCGAATGCCCGACCTTTACCTTGTAATCATACGTCGATGGTGAGAAGGAAGGCGTTAACTTCATTACCTTCTTCCCCGAGCTCACCGTCAATTTACTTAATTGCGTTTTCGCTGTTTTTGAGAAATAAATGTCTATCATTTTGCTGCCATAGTCCAAATCATGTTTCATTCGATTCTTCACTTCTGTATTGATCGAGTTGCTCGCAAGAAGTTTGCTTATGCTGTCGATCCTCTGTTTCACGTCACTTGCAGTCTCATCTGTCATATTGGGATTCGCATGTAGATCCTTTACAGCAGATTCAAGTTTCTGTATTAGTTTTGCGCCGTCCTTACGGCTCATCCCTTGGAAAGGAACGTATATCTCATTGATTTTACGGATAATTTCTTCCATCACGGTCGCTAGAGGCTTAGTCGTATCATATTGAGGTAAAATTGCCTTATTACGATACAACCCAATCTTCAGCACCTTGTCATACTTATAATTAAATAGTCCTTCGTATTCAAATAATGCGGCTCCAGCTCCATCATTCTTGGTCGCTTCGGTGATTTGATCCACAACAGCCGATGTAGGATTGCCTTGGAACGTGTCCAGACCCGATGAGACGAATGCATTGTCCCCCGCTAATGCCATCGAGTTTCTCAAGTCCGTTACCGTTAATTCGGAACCCGGTGCATAAGACATATGGAACAAGTGATCGATCAAATTATGATCCAACCAGTATTTCGCTTCTTGTGCGTGCGATTTTGGCGCTTCCTCATAATTCGGCCATACCGCAGTTGTAATTTGTAGGTTTGGTTTGATTTGATGCGCCTCGTTAACTACCCGAACGACCCAGGTATTGATCATGTCCGCACGAAATTGCAGCCACTCATCCCAGTAACGATCTCCTGGATGAAGGTCAAGCGGATCAACGCCATATTTCTCGCTGAACAAATTGCGGGTATACGTGTCGTAACCAAAATCATTCGTGTAATCTCCGGATCCTGGATACCTCGCATAATCCAAATGCAGTGAAGCTATGTCATATTTTGTGACGAGTTCATCGTATACAGAAGCAACGAAATCTCTAGCTTGCGAGAGCGCTGGATTAAGCCAATGCCACTTAGCATTGTGACTGCCTTCTTCATAATCAATACCTTTTCTGCTTTTCATAAGCCAATCAGGATGATTCACCACAACCGGCCCGCCGACAAAGAAGTTCTCCACCCAGGCATGAATTTCAATCCCCTGTTTTTTGCCTTCCTCAATAAATGCTCCAAGTACATCAAAGCCTTCATACAAAGGATTTAATTCGGTATCTGGCAAAGACGTTGGCCAAGTGGTATATCCATTCCACCACGTTTCTAGATAGATGGCATTGATACCGGTCTCTTTGATTTTCTTCACATGATCTCGAACCTGCTCCACGTTCTTTTCCTTCGGCCTCATCCAGAGACCTCGAGTCTGTACTTTCGGAGATTCAAAATTCATGTAACTTGCTTCCGTAACTTTCTGATCTAAGTCATTCAGTAGATCCATCAAGCCGTTGGTACCGCTTTCATTTAAGCGCTGTTTGACCAACTCATAAACGCCCTTCGCTTCTACAATCTTCTGTTCAATATCGGCATAAGGAACATCCATAAATTGATTCTTAGATAACTGGAGCGCCTTCTCTGCGCTATCGATACTTATCGAGGCTTTATCTAAGTAAGATTCTGGCGTAAAAATAACCAACACTTCTTTTTTAGCAAAATCCAGACTCAATTTGGCTCCGACCAGTGCGTTGTTCTTTAACCAAGTGTTTTTAACCCCATGACCGGATAATACGTAGCCGCCTTCAGGAATTTTACTGTTGTTCCCGCCGTTGTTCGTCACATATCCGTCCGCATTAACAATCACTTCATTGCCCCATGGGTTCGTGCCAGTCTCCGCGCCATAATTACGATCATAGACGATCAACTGATTCGATCCACGAAATCCTGGATAAGGCACATTGCCAACATTGTCCCAGCCTCCGGGATTATCTTCTTTTACTTTCGGATTAAATGCATCAAACGAAGTTCTAGCCGCTTGGTATATTAAACTATCCGTCACGAGCTCAACCTCTGCGCCGATACTCACTTGACCCGCTAATTGGTTATAGAATGGACTTGTCGATTGAATCGACAGTACATATCCATCCGCTGGAATGGAGGAGTTGTTATCAAGATAAGCCCCTGTGTTGGGATCGTATGCAATCGACACGACCTTGGTTACCTTATTGCCAACGACTGTAAGTTCCATTCCCCAAGCATTCTGATTGGTGGTTGCGCCATAAGTAGGCTGGTACAACACCACTTCTCCCGCTCCACGCGGCCCATTTATTTTATCAATGCCTACCGCAATACCATTCACTTTCAAATACTTGCTAGGCAGAATAGGAATATCTACGTTAATCGCTTGTACGGACTGCCCCACCTCCAAATTCAAAGATGACGCAGCGTTGCCAGAAGCCGAAATGACATAACCGTTCGCGGGAATGTAGGTTCCACTCTGACCATGAACACCATATGTGCTTTCCACGACCGACACATCATTGGTGATGATATATTGAACGGTATCTTCAGAGAATGGTCTTGTCATTTCACCAAAATGACGTGTATAGACGGCGATGGTGTTCGCCAGTTGGTCCTGATCAACAACGTCGATTGGTATAGTGCCCTGCTCTGTGATGAGCTGTGGACCTCCGACTACCGGTGCAGGCAGCGTGTAGCCAACAATCTCAACCGGGTCTCCCGGACTCATATTGTCTTTAATCCACTGTTCACTCGATCCGTGACCAAACAGTACAAAACCATTCGTCGGTATTTGTACAGCACCTTCACGATAAGTGACGTCTGTAACGCTGTAAGTGCCTTCATGGTAGTCCACGACTGCAGCAGCCGCATAAGGGTTCGAATCTGTGAGCTTACTACTATTTTCTCGGGTAAACAGGATCATTTCATCTGAAGCTCCGATGGCTCGATTCACTGCTGTAATGCTGATGGTGTTACCGTTTGCAGCTTTCGCTGTGATGGTGTTGCCATCTGCATCTTTTGCTGTGATGGCTTCATCGGCCAACACAGTCAATGTCGTCCCTGAAAAAATGAGAGCAAAACATAAGATGAAAGACAGCGTATTCTTTAATCTCATTTTCAAACCTCCCCATGGGTTCATGAAAAAACAGCTTCCCAAGCACTCCATCTTATGTACAACTAATCTCATCTATAAATCTATTTTTATGCCGAGTTTTCTACAAGCATCACCTCCAACGATCGTTATGGGGTATTCCTCTTGATCATAACAGACAACTCACATTCGAGGAAGGATATTTCCACTTATTTTATGTATAAAATTAAATTATTCCTCCATTTTATTTTTGCTTTATATGAACGGAATCCATCCCTACCGTAAAATGGAAGCCGAAACGCGAAACGAGCCTTAGAAGCGATTCTAAAGGCTCGTTTTTGTGCAGACTTTATTGTTGATGTTTTTTACAGTTACCTGCCATCATAAGCATCTCCATACGACTCGAAATTTTCGGACAGCCAAAACCAATTTTCACCTTTACTAGCGTATAAATGCTCTAGCAGTTCCGTAAAGCTTTTAGCAATAATCTGACTATCCCCTGGTGTTGCATGGGTTGTTCCTATTCAAAGTCTTGTTTGTTCAGTAAATGTGGAAAACTGGCTGTAATTGTTTCCTTCATTCCCTTGGTGTGTCGCGGCAATAGATGAAGTTTCCTTATATTTTTCAATTTTAGAATAGGCGTAATATCTCGGCTCATATTCTCTAATGTCAGCATCAAAGATAAATACTCCAATCGCATTAATTCTCCAACAGGCTCAAAGCTTTTAACTGGATTTCCCGTCCCACTCATTCGTCCATGATTAAGACTTAATTCCTTTATATTCGATAAAGTGGCAAGCGCCGTTAAATCGTACAAGTGATTCATACCATAGATATATAAGGTTTGCAGGTTCTGTAACCCTATCAGAAAGTTCAAATCTTTTACTTGGGGCAAATTCGCCAAAATCAACACTTCTAAGCTATGTAAACATGACAAATTGGGGAGATCCTCCATTTTTCCAGAGGAAATCTGCAAGTACTTTAAATTCGGCAATGTAGAAAATATTCGTAGTCGTTCTTCATCTAGATCAGTAAGGTAAATCCCTTCTATCATTTGATTACCGACCAGCGATTCATAATTCAAATATTTCTTCTTATATTTTTTCAGAGGCGTAAATAAGTCAACAATCCGAGTATCTTCTTCCAATGTAACAAGATCAAAGTTCTCCGCTCTCCGCGTCCCCTCAATAACGCCCAAATGAGCATAATAGGAAACAGGAGATTTCTCGTCCAGCAAATATCGATCCCAGTTCATCTTGTTCTCTCACATCCTTCTCAATGACAATCGTGTTGCATGAACACAGTCTGTCAGTATGTTCGTATTCAGGCAAATCGTAAAGAATAAGCTTTATGCTGAATTAGCATGAGCGCTATTCATATTGAGAACATTCATACAACAAATTGTTTTTAAAGTCATCCGCGGATACTCTCACAACGTCTGGATCTTCCGGAACTTTGAATACAACTACATGCGTTCCTTCTTCTGATAGGTTAGGCAATATCTCATCTAAGAGTTTATCTAAACGTATTTTTTGTGTTTGACAGTTCTCCCATTCATCTTCTATGCATTTCATAGCATACTCTTTAAATGGCCAAATCGGCATAGACAGATTTCCCTCTTTATCTGAGGTTGTAACATACCCATCATTTAATTTCAAAGACCACGCCTCTTCCCAGTCTGCAATACGTTTTACGGAATAAATATATCGATCTCTAGCTGATCTTTTTATCATTGCTTTAAACACTGGACTTGATTCAAATCCTTTACTCATCGTAAACTCCTCATTTCTTCTCTATTAAGCCAACATCAAACTATCTTTATTTATCAAGATCTACAGACCAATCAATCTCTTCCTTGAACCAATTGTTCAATTTAGTTGAACCATTATCCATTTTCAAAGGGATTTCTCTTGCCCACATTTTAATGTCATCTATGAACATCTCTTTATCAAGTCCTTCAAAGATGTGTTTATTTAGCGCAGTGTTTAGGAACTCTAAAAATAGATTCCCCAAATGATACCGTTGCTCTACTTTATACATTTTTTCATATTCTTCTACCTTGACTGCAAGATCGATTGTCAGATAGTTATCTTTTTTCGTGTATCTAATAAATGACCTTCTTCCATAGGATTCAGGCAAACATCTAAAAGCTATCCCGATCGAGACATCAACATGGCCATATTTTGAGTTTATGTTAGATTCCAATGCGCTACTTAATTCACTAGCTAATTCACCAACTCTCGCACCTGCAGTATCTGAGACGATTGAAAAATCCATGCAGCGCTCCTCCTACTCAGAAATGATTCTTTTCTCTTTCAGAAACAGAAACCAATCATCCTGTTCAGAATCCAGGATCACCTTGCAATATCCAGATCCGAACACAACATTTTGCATAAAGAAATCTAATTCTCCAAAGCCATTCATCGTAGTTCCGTCTTCATCCAATTGATAAACATTCCCGTCAAATCTGTTCATGAGTAATGGTTCATAAAGAATCTGGCCTATTGCTAACCATGATTCTTTGTCATCTTGAATATCTGAGAGAACATATTGATTGCTCTCTAATTCGCTGTAACTCCAGAAATCAATGTCACCGCAACGTGCTCCATTTGTTACTTTTAATAAGTCGTAATATTTCCCTAGCTTTAACGAATCAGCTTCTTCATGAATCCCCGTGAACCCATCATTTAAATTTCCAAAAATAATCGTTGAGGGATCTTCTTTTAAACCTTCTTTTAGGCAATCAATCATTTTTTTAATGTCTTCGTTCATTCAAATCCATCCTCTACTTAAAAAGAATCTTGAATTCTGTAGCCTGCTTTTTGTGCCAACTCCTTAATTTCATTAATGTCAGTTGATGGAATCGTGATTAGAACGTAACAGTCACTTTCGATATCCAAACATGCCAACGAGATTCCCTTTTCACTTAGCCTTTTGGAAATTTCATTTAAATACTGAGATGTCGGCAGCTCATCAAATTCTCCATCCTCAAACTCTTCCCAGCTTATGCACGCCATTTTCTTTCTATCCAGCAATTCATCTACAACATCACATAGGTATAAACCTGATTCTTTCCAATCGATTTCAAATGCCAAATCATGATCAAGAAGTGCGTCAACCAACGAAATCCATGCCAATTGATCAATCGGGCTATCGATCCCTCTTTCATCTAATCGATCTTTGAATTTCTCGAAATAGGCTTCTGGCTTTTCTATAGCTAATGAAACTTCTGAATAAATTACTTCTTCCACATCATATGAAAGCCTTTGCACAAGTAACAGCATTGCATTCATACACTCACTCCTTTTCCAACTACAGTTGAAGGTACCTCATATTCTTTTTAAAACTTCACAATCAAGTGTCTTTAACGTATGATGCGTTGCGAATCAGGTACTTTTTCATTTTGAATTACGAATTGCAATATCTCATCCTCATCAATGTTATACCCTGGTTTATCCTTTGGAATTTCGGCCAGAGGTGTTTGAAGCAACGGATGATCTATATTAGGGGTAGCTAGTCCCTCTTTTTCTCTAATTAGTCGAATGCAATAATAATCGTAAGGAATACAGTCGAACGATAAAATTTCACTTAATTTATATGGTGTGTCGCTTAAACTATAGATGTGAAAATCACATAGTTCATATAGGTACTCTCCAAAATGATTTGTATCGTTCCAACTGCGCATTAATTTTTGATAGACATGATCTTCCGGTAAAATATCAAACAATTCAGGCATGTCTCCCGTTTTCCATTTGTGATATAGGCAAGTCATAAAAACATGATGCGTCTTATTCTCCTCATAAAAATCTCGATCTTTCGTGAACATATTCGTTGCATATTTGTAGGCTAGCTCTGTAATATCTTCATAACCCCACAATAAGGAAAGCCCGATAAGCCCACCTATTTGTCTGTCCGATACACTTCCTCTACTCGGATTGCTTTTGATCATTTGTATCAACCAAAAAAGTTGCTGCTCTAATAAAATCCATGCTGATGGTTCCCCGTTTAGTATTCTATGTTTTGCATTCATTTCAAGGTGAACACCTATTCCCATTTTTAAGCGATCCGCTAAACGATTTCTTTCGTTTTTTTCAATTAAGTCCTTCATTTCGTTCATTCTATTATCTCGTAATTCCTTCACTTCTTCGTCTGAGATTACTCGTTTTTTGTACTCTTTCATCGCTCGATCAAAATACTTCCAATATTTATTCGTGCGCATTCTTCCACCCCTTCACATTAAGAATATTGCCAATAACTTTGTATGGGGTTCTCAATCGAACCTTCTAACATTTGTGCATATAAATAGATAGCACCGAACGCAAAGGGATAACTTTTTCTCGGCTTTATGAGTGTATCTGGATACCCATCCTCATCGACCTGGAATATGAAATCAAAACCGTTTTCATGCAACTCCTTATAGTAATACTTTTCTCCCTGGATATGCCTTGGAGTTCCCCCAAATTTAATAAGAAAACGTTCTTCAAATGACGCTTTATCACTTACAATGTTGGCTTCTGAAATAAAGTGCTTTACTAAATCAGGATTGGTAAAAGTATCAAGTTTACTTTCTTCTGTTTTAGGATGTTTCATTGTGAATAATGAACAATCTGGATATCTATTTTTCGAAATACGATCTTCAAACTGTTTAGGAGCGAATATGGAGAGCATCTCATTATCATCAAATGGGTTAACGATAGACAAATAAAAATACCTCTCCATATCCTTATTTACCATGTCTTCTAGTTCATCAAAATAAGCCGGTGCATTCCCTCCGATCCATCCATTACGACTATCCTTTTCGCTCGTTTGACAAAGCATACACTCTTTTCGTTCTTTAAGCATTTTGAAATCTCCCATTGTGATCTCCCTTCTCTATTTACATTTCGGGTGATACCGTCCTGTCCATCTCCTCAACATACTTCGACATTTATCGAGTTAAATCCTACCAAAAGAATAGGGGTGAGCTGTGTTTAAAAACGTCAAAAGCCCGCCAAAAGGCAGGCTCTCGTTCTTAATTGGATTTTGGCGATGGCATCAACGTGTTACCGTAGTCTACTCCGATGGTTAACGTCCCCATATAATATCTCTCTCCCCATTTCGTATACTTAGGCCACCCTCCTTGAACCCCATGAGATAGCGTAAGAACAAAATCATTTTCATTGATGTAGGGACTGAGTTGTCTTGAATTGTATGGTGGCAAGGATTCAATTTCATAGGTAAGCTCTTGAGGGAAAAATAATTGCGTTGTTAATATTTCTTTTAAACCATCAATTATTTTGATGTGAATATGAGGCGTTCTAAGATGATACCACGCTGGGATTATAGTCAAAAACTCAACCATGCCATTCACGTCTGTAAACTGGCGCCCACGTAGAAATGTTTTATGGTCTGTCGGTGTGGCAGTTTGTCCTGGAGCGAAGCTACTATTTTCATACCCTGAAAATCCTGAATAAACACCACAGGCGTTACTATTCCAAATATCAACGGCCAACCCACAGATGGGTCTGCATCCCTTAACATCAACCACTCTTAATCGAAGTAAGAGGTCAACCCCATATTGGTCTTCTCGAACATCTTTTCGAATCATGGAATTCTTCAGATAAAAGGGCCCTTCACTCGTAGAACTCGTAAGTAGACATCTATCTGTATCCTCAAAACTATAGCTTACAATACAAAATTCGTTATACTGCTGTTTCAAGATATTTTTCTTGACCCATTGATTACACGGATTGTTCATATCACGGAACATACATGCGGTTCTCCTTTGGGTTTCTGATTATATCCTGAGCATATGCCTATATTCCGTAAAAAGTGCAATTTGTTTAGGAAACCGCTGTCAGGCGATTCATGAATGGGAAACATCCCGATATCTGAGGGAACGACAATTGACTCAGGTAGAAGTGATAAAGGATTGGGAAAAGTTCTATAGAAGAAAATAAGCTCAAGCGTCGGTCTGGGAAGCCCGGCGCCTGAACTTTTATAAGGGATTAGTGGCAATTCACATTACACTGAACCGGATACGATATTGCCCCGGAACATCGTAGCGACACGTTTCGAACTTCTTGCGATAGCTTCAGCCGAACAAGAAGCTTCAACTAGCACCATATTTGCATCGTCTCCGACTTTGGGCCACACTCTTTCACCATTATCATTTAATGGTGTCTTGCCATCGGTAATAAATTGCAGCGTCCGGGCTAATGCCCGCTCATCGGACCATCCGTACATTTCCGCCAAACGACCAGCGCGTTTCAAAATATCCCCATCTCCAAAAGGCGACCACACGTCAAAAATATTATCGCATCCGACGGCAACCGTAACACCTTTCCGATGTAATAAACCAACTGGCGGAAACTTGCGGTTTATCGGTACGCTGGTAATGATGGAGATCCCTGCATCCGCCAGAAGCTCTCCCATGACTTCCGCTTGAGCTTGAGGGATATCCCCCAACCCAAAGGCATGGCTGACGGCAACCTTGCCTTGCAATCCTGCTTCTTTTGTTAGCTCGGCCAATCGTTTTATCGTAAACACACCAAGATGATCGGCGTCATGCAAGTGCAGGTCAATGCCCGCATTTCCTTCTACGGCTAGCTCCACCATTTCCTGCAAAGAAGCTTCGAGATCACCATCCACCGTGGCTGGATCGACCCCGCCCACGAAGCTTGCTCCTTGGCGAAGGGCTTCCCGAACCAACTGTTTCGACTTGGAACGCAATAAACCATGCTGTGGAAAAGCAACGATTTCGTAGGTCAGCTTCCCTTCAAATGTTTGCAATGCTCGCTTCACTTGTTCCAAATTCCCCAATCCAACCTCAGGATAAACATCGACATGCGTGCGCACATGCCTTACACCAGACTTCACATAAATATCTAGCAGCTGTTCCGCGCGTTCTTGCGTCGTTGTTTCCAAAGAAGGAAGTGCTTGCTTCTCGATGTCAAACCGTTCAAAAATATGGCTTGCAGGTGTTACCGCACGCCACCGATCACCAAGTAATGTTTTATCCAAATGACAATGTTTTTCGATGAATGAAGGCAGCACCAGGCGCCGTTTCGCATCTTTCTTAGGGAGTTCATCCTGAACGAGCTCAACCGCTGGGACGATCTTCGCCAATTTCCCCTCCTGGATCAAGAGATGATAGCATTCGGTTTCGGTACCCGTAATCTCACCGTTATCTTCCTGAAATCCCGTTTCCAACAGGACATTGGTTAACCAATAAGCAGTATTCAAAGAAGCTCATCCTTTCTACGTTCTATGATAAAAGTTCTAAAGTTCTCCGGCCGCCAGATTCCCCTGAAAGATAACCGCGACCCTTCTTGCTCTTCGTCCAACCGCTTCGGCTGAACAACTTGCATCAACGAGAACGAGGTCGGCAGCGTCTCCGACATTAGGCCAGATGCGTTGTCCATCTGTATTTAAAGGTGTTACACCGCCTGTAATATACCCCAGTGTTTGTCCAAGGGAACGTTCGTCCTTCAGGCCGAATCGTTCCGCTAATGTACCTGCTTTTTCAAGACTATCTCCTTTGCCAAAAGGAGACCAGTGATCCGTGATGCTGTCATCACCGAGGGAGATTTGCACACCCTTTTTGCTTAAGAGCGGAATCGGAATTGTCTTTCCAAGCGAAACCGAGGATGTAATCGTAATCCGCTGCTCAGCTAACAGGTCTGCCACTTGACTTGCCTCTTCCAGAGAAATGTCAGCCAATGCCAGAGCATGGCTGATGTTGACTCTTCCTTGCCACCCGGCTTCCTCTGTTAACGCGGCCAATCGTTGGAAGGTAAAAATGCCAAGATGGCCTGGATCATGGATATGAAGATCAACACCCGCATCCGCTTCCACCGCAAGCTCCATCACCGTGTTCAGCGACTTCTCGATATTGCCGTCGATGGTTGCAGGGTCAACGCCACCAACGAGAGCAGCACCGCTTCTTAATGCTTCTCTTACGAGAGAAACAGATTCACTGCGTAATAATCCATGCTGGGGAAACGCCACAATTTCAACCGAAGCTTTTCCTTTGTAAGTTTCTACGGCCTGAAGCGTGGCTTCCAAATTCCGTAGTCCCACGAACGGATCGACATTACAATGGGTACGAATACGGGTCGAACCGGCATGGGTCAGCAATCCCAGCAAGTTCTCCGCCCTTTCCTTCGCGACAGGCAACAAGCGCGGGAGTAATTCCTCTTCTTCCTCCAGCCTTGTCAAAAGTCCTTTGCGTGGAATCGTTGGCGCTTTCCATGGGCCGCTGTAATATGTCTTATCAAGATGAATATGCATATCGCGGAAAGAGGGAAGCATCAGATATCCATTTGCATCCCGTGTAGGCATATTCGTTTCTAAGGGTTGATCTGCGGGAACGATCTCACTGATTTCCCCATCTTCAATCTGAACATGAAAAAGCATGGTTTCTGTCCCCGTAACGATGCCATTCTCATATTGATAGCCGGTTTCCAACCGAACATTCATTAACCAGTAAGCATTGTCTGCCACTTCAGTCTCCTCCTTCACTGCAACTGTTTTCCCAAACCAGCCAGTAAGACAACCATTACAAGCAGCAAGAGACGAGACATCTTCTCGGCCTCCTTTATCGTGCTTTACAAATATGCTAACATGAAGGCGATCAAACGAAAAATATATAATAAATAAGTCATCTATATGTTTTTCATATACGAGAAAGGAGTCTATGCAATGATGGATATCAGACAGCTTCGCTATTTTATTGCGATTGTGGAGGAAAGAAGCATATCAGCCGCAGCGAGAAGACTTCATATTTCTCAACCGCCTTTAAGCCAACAATTGAGAGCAATGGAAGAGGAACTTGGCGCAATATTGTTGGAGAGAAACGGTAAACACATGGAAGTAACGGATGCAGGAAAGACCTTATATTCCTATGCCTTGCAAATGGATCAATTAATGCAAGAGGCAAAAATGGAAGTGAATGAGGTCGGAAATGGGGTAAACGGCAAATTGACGATGGGTGTAAATACGTTTTCGGTTCCTGATTTGCCTGAAATCCTCCATCAATTTCAACAGCACTATCCAAAGGTAACGTACAAAATCCAACAAAATGAGTCCGCTCATCTGTGTCAGCTAGTCCGGGATCGGGCTGTCGAATTAGCATTCATACGATTACCGCTTGAATTGGACGATTTCTCAGTTCTTCACCTGTATACCGAACCGTTTTATTTGATTACATCCCAGAAACAGAAACGGTTTGAACATGAAGTAACGCTTGCGGACATGGCTAACGAGCGGCTCTTATTGCCAAGCACGCAGGGATTAGGTGTACACTATTTAATCTTGGAGGCATACTCAAGGCTTGATATGCATCCCCCTGTTGTCGGCGAATGTTCCGACATATCGCTGTTGATGGAGTTGGTATCCACTGACTTTTGTTCATCGATCGTTCCGGAAACATTGCTTCATCGGCATAAAGGGTTTTCGATTCATGCGTACAAAATTTCTTCTACCGTTGGGATGTCCTCTCCGCTGGGGCTAATATGGCTCAAAAATCACCGTTTATCCAACACGGCCCGGAATTTTATCGATTTGTTCAAAAAAGAAGGAAGGTATCTTCAGCATCATGCGCATAAAGAAACGGATTGATTGAATGGACTGATTCAAGCCCTATTGTGGAGTCCAATTTTTTGTGGCATGTGGAAATTAAAAAAAGACCCTCGGATCATAACGATCCGAGATCTTTTGGGTCATCTTCAAACGAATGATTTCACGTCTTTGAAGCAACTCGTACGGAGAGCACATCAGACGCGTTGTGGAGAATTTAGATTTTTCAATCGAATTCCTGTGAAAATACTGCTCAAGAGCAGTACCAATCCACCAAACAGATAAGGCAAGTCGAAATGGATTTCAAACAAAATACCTGCCAGCATCGGCCCAAATATCGTACCGAGACTCGTGTAGGCATTATTCATTCCTGCCACAAACCCTTGTTCATTCCCGGCCACTCGGGACAGAAGCGTATTGATCGTGGGGCGCAAAATGTTATTAAACGTAAAGAATAACATCGTGAATACCATGACATAGAAGAAATGGCCAGAGAATAATAGGAATACAAGGGACACCGCCGATAACAGCAACATGGACACAATAATCTGTTTTTCCCCGAAGCGTCGTGTAATCCGGTCGGTCAGCAACAGTTGGTTCAACGTGCCGATGAGCGAACATACCGTTAGTAGAATAGCGATTTGACCCGTCGTGAATCCGTACACCTGTACGACAAAGAGCGGAAAAATTGCTTCAAAATGCGTCAGACCGAAGGTCATCGTGAAAACAATGAGCAGCATGACGAAATAGCGAGACCGAACCGAAAGCACGATTTGCCGGAACACATTGTCCCTCTTTTCCTTCATTTGACCATGCATCTGGCGAATGTTCACCGACACCGATTCAGGCAATCCCCAGAAGCTGCAAACCATTGCCACCACTCCTACACATGCGGATACATAGAATGGCATCTTGATGCCCCATTCCGCAAGCAATCCGCCGACACCCGGTCCGATAATAAACCCAGATGTCATTGACGCACCCAACCAGGACATCGACTTGCTGCGCTGATCATCTGCTGTAATGTCAGCAATATACGCAATAATGGACGGGATTAAGGCTGCTGAGCCTATTCCACCAATCAATCGCGATGCGAATAATAAAGTTAGATCACTTGCAAATGCTGCAAGCAGGTTGGAGAGTGCGAACAACACCAAACCTATCATAATCATTGGTTTACGGCCGTATCGATCTGACAAATTGCCTGCAATGGGTGAGAATAGAAACTGGGTCAGGCCGAAGCAGGAGACCAAATATCCTGCCGCCTGTCCGCTTGCCGAAAACTCCTCAAGAAGCTCCGGCACGATCGGAATGACAAGCCCCATACTTAGATTGGCGAGAAACATGTTCAACAGCAGTAATGGAAACGCTGACTTCGTTAACATTTATGACCACCTATATCGAATTGATAAAAATTACGAGTCGGAACCGAATACCAGTCCCCCTCTATCTGCATTTGTATATGTTAGCATGTGGCTATCTTCATTAAAAATATGAAAAACATATAGGGACTTAATATTTTTGATATACATAACATCCTTTGTGGATTTTGACCGTTCATCATTGCTTGATTGATGAAATTCGAGGGAATATGCCAACTACCAGAATGTCGATCTAAGTTAATTATTGACAACCATAATCATATAGGTTACTTTTAACCTATGTTACTAATAACTTAATGCAGTTATGTCAATCCAATTTGCAATATTAGGCTTACTGAGTGGGAAGTCCTCAACAGGTGATGAACCAAACAAGATTTTGAGGATTCGAAAGAGAAAAAAAGGAGAGATATCATGGAGAATATATATAAATCAGAAGTAGGCAAACGAGAAGTGTTAGGACAGTACCGAAAAATACTTGCTAACTGGCCAGTGGAAAACCACCAATACGAAGTTGAGACAAGCTTTGGATCGACTTTTGTCATTGAGTCAGGATCAAAGGACAATCCCCCACTGATCCTCCTGCATGGAAGCGTAGCGAATTCTTTCGCTTGGTATGGCGATGTAGCTTCTCTTTCACAAACTCACAATGTTTATGCAATCGACATTATTGGAGAAGCAGGATTATCAGCAGCAAGCCGACCAAGTTACCAGAGTGGTGCATATGCGCTATGGTTGAATGAAACCATACATGCACTTCGATTAAGATCCTGTTCCATTGTAGCTATGTCATTAGGCGGCTGGATGGCATTGAGCTTCGCTACCACTTATCCGGAGAAGGTTGACAATTTGGTTTTGCTTTGTCCCGGAGGGCTTGCACGTGAAAAAGCCAGTTTCCTATGGAAAGCAATCTTTTTCTCCCTACTTGGTAAATGGGGTCAGCTACAAATACTCAAATTAGTGGGTGCCGGTAATATTTCTCCATCATCGTTATCCGGATTAGAAGTAGATCTAACATTCGTATCACTAATATTCAAAAATTTCAAACCGCGAACTGCAAAAATGCCGCTATTTAGTAATCAGTCCCTTTCACAATTAAAGATGCCAATTTTCATGCTTTTTGGCGATTCTGATCAATTAATACCTGCTAGCAAGAGTATGAATCGACTGAAACAAGCTGCACAACATGCTAAGATCGAGCTGCTGCCTGATACAGGCCACCTCATTGTCAACCAAACAGATAGGATACTACAATTCTTGAATCCTCAAGGCAGTTGATAGGTTACCGCAAACAATAAAAGGGTTTCCCGACATCAGTACCTCCCGCCTAACAGCCGAGAAACTCTATGTCTGGAAACCCTTTGTTTATAGGCATTTTCAGCCTTATATTTAGCTACCTTTGACATCAATACTGCGCACAGCGTTGAAGAAACTATAAAAAGCCATTCATTCCACCAAATATCCTACCGAGAACATTAAAATATATGAAAAGAAGAGATAATCCAATCGTTATCAAAAGTGTCAAAAACAAATGTTTGCCTTTTTTTGCGATAGAGAGAAACAAAATGATTATCATGAGTAAATAAATTCCCTGCATCCATGGAATTAAATAATAATGTGTATGTATAGGTAAGTACGCATTACGTAAATTATACCCTTCTGCAAGCAACACCGCCGCTGGGAGGGATAACACCGTATTGGAGAATAATCCGTTCCCACCCGAGTACCACATCATATATGCACAAATAGGTGAGATCACCGCGCATATGCTCCAAAAAATAATGACTTTTTGCGGGAAAAAATGCAGTATGAACACTGTATATACATAATAAACGGTAAGTAGTGCCACAAAGAATGTAAATACTTTCACAGCCGCTTGCTTGGGCGAATCACTAAAGACCGATAAAAGCGTTGCTACAAATATCCACATGCCAAGCCGCGATCCAATGTGGTCAAGTATAGGGTTTGCGCCGGGATCATCCACAAGTTTCGCTACTAACCCCAAAACGGCTCCTAAAATGAAAGCAAATACGATTGAGAAAGCGATTCTTTTCGTATTTGATTTTATTGGAGCTCTAATCCTAGTTAACTTGTTGGATATCTCCATGATCTGACATTACACCTCACAATTCTATTGAACTGCAAAAGCTTTAGAAGCAAGAAAAGACCTGAACGAAAAGTTTCAAGTCTTTAAGGTTTATTTAAAAATTGAAGTGTTCGAGGGTAGAAAGATTAATTATTATAATCTTCCCCCTCTCCCCTCAGACTAGGTACAGTTTATTGAACTGTATCTTTTCCTTCAAGTCTCACTGAACAACACTCCACATGTGTCGTCTTGGGAATAGGAACATGATTCACTCCTGTATATCGTACGACCTCAATCACTTCAAATATCTCTTTTCAACTTGTTTTACCCAACCTGGAATTGAATCTAAGCGATGTGTAATTGAGCCATGGCTAATCTGAAGCACCATATCACCTTTATCGCTACTGTTATCAATGACAATTAGATGATCGATAAGGTGCATGTTGTTAAGTAAATTCTGAATTGAAGTGTCATGCCTTCTGATAATGTCCTCAGTTGGAATATGATGTCCGCCATTTCTAACTCGCACTGCAACTCGTTCTATATTTAAATGATAATCACCCAAACCTACATAAAACATCGTAATTTCAAAGATGCAAAAGAATCTATCCCTCGTGCCAAAGCATCCGGATCAATGTTCACACTGATTCCTAGTCGATCAACGATCAGGTTTCGAATCGTACTTTTACCGCTGCCATTATTACCAGCAAATATATACATAATTGGCGTTGGTTCATGCATGAGAAGCATCCGAATTGACAACAGGAACAATATCCCCATTGTTGTATTCCTTCACAATTTGACCTTCTACAGTTTTGTATACAATGTAAGTATCATTTGCTTTTGCGTCCAGCTTGGCACGATCTCCGGTGAGCTTAATAAGCTTCTCTAAATCATTAAATTTATCCATGGGCTTCACCTTCCCATCATCAGTATCGACGTTGAAATTAAATTATAACACAGCAGAACGATTTGACGTCACACCTTGATTGCATGTCAGTATTCTTCACCTGCGATTCTTCATGAAACAATCTTCGTTATCCAACTCAACTTGGCTTAACAACTTGAAAATTTAGTGAGAAGAGATATTGTTATTCTCATAACACATCTCATTTTCGGGTCATCATAGAATTGAAGCAGGCTTACGTTTTCTAAAATCTAATAGGGATATATTTATGTACAATTGAATTGTATCAGTATAAACATGTTCTCTAATGAATCGCATACTTTTATCGTACTCATCATCTGTGAAACAAGCAATTAAATAAAAAGCATTCTTATATTTGGTAGATCGCATATAATCCGTTAATTGCTTTTCATATCCTTTTTTTAAATAAGAACTGCTTGCTCTCTTTATTTCTACTAGAACCTTTTCATCTTCGTTAATATTTTTATATAACTTAAAATCAACTTTCCCATTTCCCAGTGCAGCCTCTCTAGTAATTTCTACTTCTTGATTATAAAAGTAAGCATCCATTATATTTTCTAAAATTAGCTGTATACGTTCTTCTTTTACTGGAACATCGTTCTCCCAAAATAATTTATATAAATTTCCGTATTGTATTCTTTCTGTGATATATTCCAACATTGAAGAAACTTCACCGGTAAGTGTAATATGCTTTGTTTTATATTGCTCTTGAATATCAAGGGGGAGTAATTCAAAATAGTAGTCTATGTTAATCCCCAATCTTTCTTCTATGATTGTCTTTCCAAGACTACGATTATTATATACAGAATCAATAAACAAAAAGTCTGTATCTGTAAACAAATAATCTGGATAATAAAGGATATTGTAAAAGTGACTCTCATGTTCTTCTAAGGAAAACTCAGAACATTCTTCAAATTCTGCTTGACTAGCTTCTTGAATTAATAAATGACATCTTTCATCAAAATAAATTTGATTAAACTCCGGCAATTCCTTTTGCAAATCTGCCATATAATCAATGAATTTATACAAAACAAATTCATGAATCGCATTCATTTGATGATAAAATGTGTCTCCTGTCCAGTAGTATAATTCTTCAAGTGTTTTTACACATTTATGATATTGTTCTCTGTATAAATACTTTGGGAGAATTTCTTCAATTATATCCCCAATATCCGTTTCTTCATTAAATACTTCCACCTTTAAAAAATGGTGAACTATATAATTATATGCGCCTTGGTAACCAGTCTCAAACAGAATCACCTAATTACCTCCCTTCAATTCCCCCGCCCTATTTATTACCCGATCTGCTCCAGCAAACAAATTCTTTACTTCAAGCGCGTGTTATGTCTCAGTCCGCAAACAATTTAATTAAGTTTCTTCATACTTTTTCAACGAAATTCTAAATACACCCGCCAATGTTGCAGAATTTAGATACGGCTGTCCAAAATGATATGTTGTATTTAGAAGCTGCTCTCCTACGATTCGATTAAACTTACTAACATCGATTATGCTTCTATCTTCCAATTCCTGTTCTACGGATTTTCCATATATGAATTCATATTCCTTCATCCCTTGTTTCAACCAAAATGTATCATAAAATGACGTACTATATGCTCGAAGCCAATCCCACATGATATCCTTATCTGCAATATTCGGATTCTCTAAATGACATCTGTGACATAGCAGTATAAGATTTGAAGCCTCATCTTTACCACCCAAAGCTTCAGGAACAATATGACAACGTTCTAATGAATTTTCGTACCCACATCTCCAACATCTTTCATGCGCTTCGGATGCATCTACACTTAATTCACACTCATCTACAATCGAAAACCAATAATCCACAATGTCCTTTTTTGAAGTTTTAATATTATGATTTACTATATTCATGCTCCCTCTCATCGTAAATAGTGTTTTTGACTGTCAATACCAAACTAGACAACTTTTCAAGAGCCATTTTTCTGTAATCAACTGGGCTCATATAACCTAGTGTTCCGTGAATTCGGTGTTTATTGTACCAGTTCACATAATCATGTATCTCCAATTTCAAATGCTGAAGGTTAGGCTATGAAAGGTCATTTGGTTAATGAACTCCGTTTTCATGATTTTAAATGTGGCTTCAGCAACGGCGTTGTCGTAAGGACAACCTTTCATGCTTAGAGAACGACCGATTTGGAACACAGTCAACATTTCACCGATCAACTTGTTCTTAAACTCACTACCACGATCGGTATGGAATAATTGGATCTGACGTAGATCACCTTTTACGTAAGCAAATGCCCGTGCTACTAGTGTAGCATCTTTGTTAGATCCCACACTGGAACCGATAATTTCTCGATTAAAGAGATCGACTAATACACAGATATAGTGCCATCTGCTTTTGACTCTGACATAGGTTAAATCACTTACTACAACACGTTTAGCTTCAGATTGTGAAATTGATGATTCAATTCATTGGATTGCTGTGACTCGTCATGTAGCCTTGTGAGGTTTGTATTGGGCAACTGTGTAGGAGGATACAAGGCCTTGTGACTTCATGATGCGACCAATTCGTCTCCTGGATACGATAAGTCCACGTTCATGAAGCTTAGCTTTAAGCTTTCTTGTACCATAAGCTTTCCTATTTTTCTCGAAGATTTCAATGATGGGGTCTGTGATGTCGTCTTCCTGCTGCTTTGGCTTTGCTTCATAATAGATGGTACTTCTAGCGAGTTGCAGGACGTCGCACATTGCTGAAACCGAGTATTTGTCACGATTACGCTAAATGACACTTACTTTCGTCCATGATCAGCGCTGCTTACTTTAAAATGTCTACCTCCATTTTAAGGCGTTCATTTTCTTTACGTAATGCCATAAGTTCATTCTCTTCAGCAGTGCGATTGTCTTTCTCTGAGAATGATCTTGATTGTTGATATTGCTTGATCCAACGATCTAAGGCTGATGCACTTAGTTCTTACTCATCTAATAGCTGCTCTTGACTTTCCATTCTCGAATAATTGAACCATTTGTCTTTTAAATTCATGAGTAAATGAACGTCTTTGTCTTGCCATAGTAGATCCGCTCCTTGTCATATTTCTCTTATTCTACTAGCCCTTATTTTTTCTGTTCAACTAAGTGTAGTCGATCCATGTTTTTCCAATGTCCACTATAAGGGGTGCACTCTAAGTTGAAGGGACGTTCTCTTAGTTCCTCGATTTATGTGATACTACATAAAATTTTTCGCAAACTATTTTCTTGTATTCAACATATATATTTGTTAATCGCTCCCCACCCTTATACAGCAAGGAAAATGAATGGTAGGGAAGAGGTTCATGACAAGCTCCGCACAACCGTTACCGGAAAAGGAAATTATAATCTATCGTATCGAAGTTTCAGAAATTCGTCCAAAAGCGCGGAGACCAGGAATATTATGTACGGGTAACATATACGCGGAACAATGTCGATTTTACAGATGACAACTTCCATATCGCAGATCTTGGTTTTTACAAAATCTAGATGTATCCTGTCATCTGTATTCTACGGGAACCCTATGCCCTTACCGAGAAGGATCTCCCGGAATTGCTTTCTATCATTACATGTTGGATCTCTCAGAAGGCCATTGCATCCAGAAGCGAATCACGGGCTGTGAATCGGCACAGAATACCTCGCTGTCACGCTATGGAGGAGCTGTTCCCTTGCCACCCGTTTGTCGGGGATGAAGCCTATAGCATGGGAAACTTCTGGGATGGCATCACGCGGCCTGAACTGCAGTGCCAATTCCAAGAGAGCAAATGCTACACGAAACCGGAGTGCCAGGATTGCTGGGGTAAACTCTACTGCAACGGCGGATGTCCCGCTAATGCCTTGCATGAAGACAGGCTCCATAAACTGAACCTCCGAGTTTAGTTGTGACGTCTTTCGCAAACGGATTGAATGCTCCTTGATAGCGAAGGTTGCCAAGTCGATTAGAGCGATGGAAGAGAGCTAAATGTAGATAGATGAAAGAGGGGCGTTGAGCCTCTCTTTCTTTATCATGGAGTATAAGTACTAGTAAGAAATAAACATTGACAACAGTTACTTGAGAGAAAGGATTCTAAAATAACATTCCTCTCAGCCAACAGTCTCTATTCTAAACTAAATGGTAAGCAAATAAAAAGTCATTCTTCTTTCGCATTATAATAGATCACTTTTTTTGTATTATTTCTGACCGTTTACTTTTAATCGGCGAATTAAATACTTCTCACGTATTTTTTTTAATTTATCTAGCTCATGCGAATCTAGATAATCAAGTACAATATTATCCACATATCGAAGTATTTCATCAATCGAAGCATTTTCTCTCAACATATAGTCTAAAATTTGAATTTTTTCTTCATCAATTTTCTTATATGGAATACTTAGTGATTTAAATTCACTAGGTACTAGTTCTCCTACGCCCCCGCCATAAAACCTACCGTTATATTCACATAGAGCTATTGTGAGAGAGTTATAGAAACAAAATGCTACTGATTTTGCCTCAAAGTCATCCGATAACCTAATATTATAAGCTATATCAGTAGTGAAAATACCTGGTTCATTGACTATAATTCTAGGTAGTTTATTATACCTCTTGAAAAACATAAGATTTCCTGAAGATATTATAGGTACATCGTACCATCGCTTCCTTTGCCTACACTTATAGCGAGTATTGAGATTGTCCTTTTCTCCGTTTAGAATGTATGCTTCTAATTCAGCTGAAAAGGATGATGAGTTAACGCCATTTAAATTGAGCATGAGAGCATTTTTATCAGAATTCAGAAGTTTTTCCTGATCATCTTCTGTACACACGAGCATGTTTCCTACAATAGAGCTTTTTTGGATTATTGGAATCACCGATTCTTGGCAACCCATCTTGTCAACATCCGATTTCTTCAATATAAAGAAATTATTAGCCCCCGTCACAATTCCAGGGGATATACTCCCTAAGGAGGATACTTTTGTATACTTACTTGATAAATTTTTTAACAATTCGATTTCATCATCACTTAATATTGAGTTAGACCACTTTGATAAAGGCTTATTTCTTTTTATTTCGCTATATTCTATAGGTCTAAAATTACGTACACTTTTTACAGTTGTATATCTAACAATTGGCTCTTGCCCTGAACAGTTTGTTAAATAAACTAAACAAACATCCTGCTCTATATCTGAAAAAACGCTTTCTTTAAATGTAATAATCTCGATACTATTAAATCTATCTTCAAGAAATCTCCTTAATTTTTCGGCATAGTGAACTTGTAAAAATTCAAATGGAAGAACAAAAAAAATTGCACCTGTATTATCATCTAATAATTTTACCGCGCCTAATACAAAGGAGACCCAGAGATTCTGAAATATTGATTCAGGCAGGGACCAATATTTTATCAACTCTAAAGATAAAATTCTATCTTCTTCAGATAGCATTTTTTTAGTAATATAGGGCGGATTCCCAATTATAAGATCATACTTTTCAGTAGAGTCTAGTGCATAATTAATAAAATTATCATTAATTAATCTAACCCTATCCTCTTTTTTCCTACACAGTTTTTCAATCTTACTTCCATCTAATTCTACAGCATCAATACGGCAATTATATTGTTTAAGCATATCTATAAATCTTCCATCCCCGACCGACGGTTCAAGTACTGCAGAAGCGTTGCATCGATTCATTGCATACTCAGACATATATTTAACCAATCTCTTTGGGGTGTAGAATGAGCCTGTCTGCTTATCGTTCACGTCTATTCCCCTTTGCCTAGCAAATGATCCAAAAGTTGATCTAACTCTTCTTGGATTTCAAAGAAAAGTTCTAATTCAATTTTTTCAAGTTTAGAGCTATTTTTTATTTTATATAATTCTTGTTTACGTTTCGCAAGCTCCATTGATTTCCACACCAATTCGGTTGGTCTTAAGTGAAATTTAAAAACACCGTACATATACTTACCTACTTTAGTATAATGCTCAATAGATCCACTTGAACTCCTCCCTAAATGCGAGTCATATTCTTCACTTGTAGGATCTACAAACCCATGTTTTCCATCATGACAAATCTCTTTATTCTTTGTTGGCCATTTTTTACCTTTCTTTCTATTGCAGGTAAAACAGGACATCACTAGATTAGAATAATCATTTTTTCTAGTTTCATCTGTAGATATTGGAACGAAATGATCTATTTCAAAGCCTCTTCTTGATACCCTAATATGCTTACCACAATATCCACAGATACTCCAGAAATCTTCCATTAAAGCATCTCTGTATTTAGCATAATCATTTTCAGCAGGTTGATCTGTCCTTCTGACTATCTTCAAATCCCCATGAATTCTCCTCATATTCTCCCCCAGTAATTAAAGCTACTCCTTCTTAGAATTAATGAACTTATCTAATTTCTCCATCAAATCATCGATTTTCTTATTTGTACCAGGTTTAAGTAACTCTGTCGGAATATCGTCGACTTCGCCATAAGATCTCAAAACTCTATAAAGAGCTAAGAAACGCTCTTCTTCATCCGCTGAGATTGAATTCAAGCTTCTTTTTTGATGTAATTCTGAATACTCTCTAAGATGGATTGATAACCTATTCCGAAACACTTGTGCTGCTTGCTTTATTGTGTCACATATTTCAGTAATATCATCTCCAGACATGATATTTCGATCAAAAATCAAATTTTTAACAACTAAATTTTCTCCTGTTGAATCCTCAGGATAGTTCGTGAGAATAATGCAGGGGAGATCTGGAAGTTGGTTGTTTATGTATGCTACAACTTTCGTACCCTGAAAGGCATATTTCGCAGTTAATTTGTGATCTACAATAAGACACTCAATGGAATTCATCAAAACCCAATTCAGTATTTCATCCAATGAGATGCAATTCTCTACAAATTGTAGATCAATCCCCTGGCGCTTTAATCTGATTTTATAATCTTTGTAAGCATTGATATCATCGTCCACATAACCAACCTTATACAACTCAAGCCCCTCCCTTATTCCTAATCCGACTTTCATTTAAAGTTATTCTAATGTGAAATCCGGACGTACTGTTAGTATTCTTGGAAAGATCAATCTCTCCATTATATTCGCTAACAGTCTTTGCAATTACCCACATTCCCATACCTGTTCCAATTGTTTCTCCGAACTCATTCCTTTTATCTGTTTCTGAAGGCTCTAAAATCCGTCGGGGCGTGTTCTTATAAGCTGGACTTAATCCTACTCCTGAATCCTCATAATCTATAACGATTCCACTATCGCTTGAGACGACGTTGATATTAATTTCTTTAACTTCTACTTTTGCACTTTCAAAAGACGTAATGCTATTAGTAATTAAATTGTTAAAAACACTTTCAATTTCATATGAGAAACACGTGAAAAATATGTCAGTAATCTGCAGATTAATACGAATATCCTTATTCCAAGCAACTTCATTCCATGAATTAACTAATGTTTGCAATAATTGCTTCAAATCTACATTTTTCATAGTTCTTTTATCTCTTCTAACTGATTCAATTGTAACCTTAAACCATGAATTAAATGAATTCTTTATCTCATTTGCAGCATTAATATATTCTATTGCTTCTTCTTTATCGTTATCAATTTCTAGTGCTTCTTTTGCCATAACGATCTTCATACTCAATTTATGAGTCGAATCTTTAATTTCATGTATATATGTATTAGTAACTATCCCAGTCGTAGCAAGTGCTCTTAATAATCTATTTTCATCTTCCAAGTCTCTTATTATATTCTCTTTATTCTCAATCACAGTCTTTGCTTTAGATACCTCTATAAATTGAGTTGATGCAGCAGGAGACTTATTAGAATTATTTTTACTCTTATCCTTTTCTTCCTTCTCAGCTTTTTTCAAGATTTCTTCTTCATATTGCTCAGTAAAGTGAATCTCATCATAATATTTACTTAAGATTCTACCTATTTTTTGTCTATCCTCTTCGAATAAGCTAATAACCCCTTTTATTACCTCTCTAAAATTCCCAAACTCCTTTGTTTCTACAATCCCCTCTCTATTTGCCTGATCCGGTAAAGTTAGGTTCGTTCTAGAAATATATACAGAACCAAGTATCTGATCAGCTGTTACCCTCCACTTCCCGTTAGGATGAGATATTGCTGCTGGAGATTTAGTTTTTCTGTTTGATAATAAAAGCCAATCATAATTTGAGGTTCTAGGCTCACCATATGGTCGGACTCTAAAATTGTCACGATAGAGTTTTATACCCCCAAATGTATCTCTAAAGTCTTTTCTACCAGAAAAATCTTTGTAATAATACTTTTCTTTTTCTTCTTTAGAAGCCGATAATTTTGAAAAGTATAGTACTCCTGAAAACTTACCTAATGTATTTTTAATTTTAGTTTTTTTAGGTACCAAATTTGAAATAGTAGTCACGTGTACTATAGGTTTTCCTTTAAAGTGTTCTCTTTCATCCAAAGGAAAACCAGCCTCATGAAAAACCCTATCAAATTGATCTTGAAAATCAAATTCTTCTCGATAAATCTCAACTATTACCCGTCCCATAGTATTAGCTTTGAATTTAATTTTATAATCATATGAAAAATTTCCATCGTTTAAAGTAACCGCTGCCTTAGTTATATCAGTGTTCTCACAAAAAAAGTATACACGAAATACATTTTCAATTTCAGGTGGAATCAACGTCGCTAAATTATTTCTAATACCTTCAATTAAAGATGAAGACCATTCATCTCTCAGAATACTTAATTTAAATATTGTTCCTGTATTCTTAAACTTTTGAGAGACTAGCTTTTTAAGCGACTCATTCTGTATATCTTGCATAAAATCTTCAATTGAGTATTTAATTGAATTTAGATCTGCATATATATCTGTAATTGTATTACCTGAACTAAAGTCACTCCAGTTTACATTCCATTCTAACCTTTCTTTCTCTGAAATAGTAATCATTTTACATCTATCAGATATCCTATCTAATGCAAATCGCCCTATCCCTTTTGCTCCTGTTTGGATTCTACCTTTTTTAGTTGTATAATTATCCACTTTAGATGAATAGCCTATGGTCATCCAATGACGCCGAATGATTTCTTCAGTCATTCCATGACCGTTATCACCAATATACAATGTTCCAGTTGATTCTTCATAATAAATAAAGCAATCAGAAGCATCAGCATCATAAGTATTTTTTACTAGTTCAAGTACTGCACCTTCTAGCCTCGATACATTTTCCCTACCAATTAATCGGGCTGTATACGCATGAACATTAAATGGGACTTTAGGCATTTGTTATTCCTCCTAAAACATGTATTCCTATCTTATTATGTCGATGTATATCGTAATTTAATTATACCTCATACACCAGGTAATAATATCCTTTTAATTCACTCCACAGTAAATTAAACATTAAAAGACCCAAGCAAATTACCACTTGAGTCTTCACTTCAGAAAAATGTAGGTTTAGAATTAAATATTATTTGTCCCCATATTCCCCATATCTGTGTTCTTTTAAATACCTTGTTGAAATTCCCTCCTATCATCACCGTTACGCACTCCACATGTGTCGAGTGTTCAGCCAAAACAACCCTGACACGATGTACCCCATCAAATGAAGAGCCAACCACCTGAATCGATTAGGGTCTTCCGTTTAATAATTACAAAGAAACCAATTTGAGAAGAGTAAAGAAACTTCCTGACCTATTTATTGTCACAACGTACTACGCCGTAGTTCATAAAAATACTGCACAATGGGATGCTTCAGCTTCATCTTCTCGACCATATTTAAAATTCGCTTTTTCCCAACTCGTCTGTCCACCAAAGCCAGAATATTCAATAAGATATCATTGCTCTCTATGCTTTCCTCTATAGAAATAGTTAAAAAGTTATTCGCCACAACGTTAAAATTCGATTTACTTAATGATGCCTGTGCTGACAAAAGCTCTTTTGCATATCCAGACATTTTTCTACTTCTAGCAATTACGATTAGACGATCCTCAGGAGCGCCCTTGGCATCCTTTCTAACCGCTTCAATTTCTTCATTGCTGATCGGAATTTGGATTTCTGAATCATTCTTAATTTCCTGCTCCGTCTGGTACCATTTGATTAAGCTCGTTTTATCACTCATATTGAATACATTCTTTTTATCTACCGAAATATAACAGATACCTGCTTTATCAGGTAAATAGCGATAGCTCGTTGCCCGGTATTCAACCCTTCCATGTAACGCAGGACAGAGAAAGCTCTCCAGTTGTTGCTTCAATTTGCTCCAGGACATGTAATCCCCCTATTTTCTACTAGAATTCCTTCCCTAATAGTGCGAGTTCAAAAAGGCCGGTTTTCAGCACCGAGAAAGTTGGATGAAGCTAGGGCCTGAGGAGCGGAGCGTACGTTTTGGGTACATGAGCACCGGAAGGCCCGGCTGAATTCAAGATTCGATGCCGAGTCCACTTCATGATTTACTTCGTGATCAAAAGCGGACTTTTTGAACAACATCTAATATTATCACATCTTTATTCGATTTTTAGTACGTATATATTGCAAATGTCCGAACAGGCTGGACAACAAAAAGCCGCCTCCCTTATTGGAGAGGCAGCTCGTTCTATTCCAACCCGTACTCAACCCATTCCATATTCCTTTATTTCAAACACCCCGGTCTTTTTCCATCCGAGATCAATTTATTGATCGCTTCGATTAATTGCGGAAGCTCACGCATCGTATCAATCGCAAAATCTGCGCCATATTGCATAAAGTTTTGCTTTGTCTTCGAGATCATCTCGGCTTGTTCTGCCTCGGATAGGCTTTCGAATTGCTCTTGGCTGAGTCCCATTTCGGAGCTGCCGACAGCAACACCAACTGACCACACTCCAGCATGGACTCCCTCTTTCACATCCGATGCCGTATCACCCACTTTGACCACTTTCCAGCATGCGGAGAGCTTAAGCTCCTCCATATTGCGATAGATCATGTAAGGGTATGGCCTACCATAAGAATCCGTTTCACTAGGTGTGACCAGATGATCGGGACTGTACCCCTTTTCCTTCGCGATAGGTACGATCACTTCCATCATCGTGCGGGTATAGCCCGTTGTAGAGCCGAACTTCAATCCTTGCGCTCGCAAGGTTTCGATCGTATCCACTACACCTGGAATCGGATCTGTGTATTCAGCTAACGAGGACATTAACGCAGGCTCAAATGCCGCATAGAGCTGCTCCACATCCTGTTCTGTAAATGGCTTGCCATATTGGTCTTCCCATAATGCCGAAACTCTGGGCATCGACAGCATCGCCCGAATATGATCGATTTTCAGCATCCCCATAGGTGCTCTAGCCTCATCCATTGTCACCTCGATACCTGCCTGCTTGAAGATATCGATGAATACATTCACAGGTGCAAAACATCCGAAATCGATGGCCGTCCCCGCCCAATCCAATATGATTCCTTCTACTTTATTCATGGTTGCAATGCTCCTTCATATATTGCTCAATAATATGGCATAGTTGATCAATGTCTTCCTCATAGATTTCCCCAATGTTCCCAATACGGAACGTATCCAAATTCGTCAACTTCCCTGGATAAATAACATAGCCTCTTTCTTTCACATATTGATAGAATTCGGCGAATTGAAATTGTTCGTTCGGAAACAGAAAGGTCGTAATAATTGGCGACTGGTAGTCCGCTCTAATGTAAGCTGCCATGCCAACCTTCGCAAGTCTCTCCCTGAGCAGCAGGTTATTGTGCTGATAGCGAGCTTGTCTTGCTGCGACTCCACCTTCTTCTTGCAGTTCATCCAACGCCTTGGAGAATGCAGCAACTACATGAGTTGGTGAGGTAAAACGCCATTTCCCGTCCTTGTCCATACACTTCCATTGATCATAGAGATCAAGAGCCAAGCTGCGCGCAATCCCTTGACATTGCTGCAATTGATCAAGCTTAGCAATAACAAACCCAAAGCCAGGAACACCTTGAATGCATTTGTTCGCACTGCTGATTACATAATCAATATGAAGACCAGCAACATCGATCTCAATACCGCCAAAGCTGCTCATCGCATCCACAATGAACGATTTCCCATAAGCTTTGGCCAGCTTCGAGACCCTATCAATCGGATTCAGTATCCCTGTCGTTGTCTCGCAGTGAACCATTGCAATATGAGTAATTTCTGGATCAGCTTCAAGCATGACCCCCAGTTCCGCCATATCCGGATACTTATCATAGTCTACCTTATGCTCGACATACGACAGCCCTATCACTTGTGCCATCTGTATCATGCGTTCCCCATAAGCGCCGTTGGAGATGATCAGAACCTTATGTTCTGGAGCAATCACGGATGTCATCACCGATTCTACGGCAAAGGTTCCGCTGCCCTGCATCAATACAACTGTATACTGTTCCGAATCCACTCCTGCAATCGTCAATAACTGAGATCTTATTTTCTGCGTAATCGATTTATAGTCATCATCCCACGTGCAGCGATCTAGCAACATTTCATGCTTAACGGATCGGGTCGTTGTCAACGGCCCTGGGGTCAATAATTTGTAGTTATTCATCATGATCTCACTCCCCGTTGTTATGAATTATTTAGCATCTTTAAAAAACTGCTGATGTTCCTTCAATAACTCCACGGTTAATGGCTGATCGAACTTCATCGGTTTCGCTGGCTTATTGACCGCATCTGTGGATTCCCCTTTGTACAAGGCAACAGGATAGTTCGTAATCAAATTTTTTCTCGCATCCTTACTAATCGTCTCAGCCATTTTCATCGCAAGATCCGTCACTTCGTTGTTCTTATTGATTACTGCAATGGACTCTGTCAACGAATAATTCCCTTCGATGGGATCAATATAATCAATCGGAGCTCCTTTTTCATGTGCACGTACCGCCTGATGACGAAGTCCAAATCCAGCAGCTACTTCTCCCGCTTCCACTTTCTTAATCGGTCCGGAACCGGATTTTTCTATATGCTGGCCTGCATTGGCAATGAGATCATGGAGTACAATCTTCCCTTCCTCAGGTCCATAAGCACTGATGATAGCCTGTATAAGCAGCCAAGCTGTAGAGGAATCTAATACATTTGGAATCGACACCAAATTCTTATATTCAGGCTTCGTCAAATCTTTGATCGATTGGGGAGCCTGCAGCCCTTTTTGCTTCAATACTTCTGTATTCACAAATATAGATCCTGTATTTGCCAAGATCGGCGTGTAGTAGGACGGATACGAATCCATAGCTCCTGTCTCAAATGCTAAATCTTTATACATCTTGTATTGACTCTGTGAACTGTCTAGGAAATACGAGCTCATGGTCACAAGATCAGCCTCAATCTTATCTCCTTCAGCCATCAGCTTGCCGCCTAGTTCTGACGTCCCCATCGATTGGAATTGATACTGCCCTTCATAGCCTGCGGATTTCAGTGAAGACTCCATCGCTGTTACTGCTTCTTCATCTGCGTTAGTGTAGATAATCACTTGCTTCGATTCCTTTGCACTACCAGCACCACAGCCTGCCAATACCACCAACATGCTTATTGCCAGTAATGACAAGAGCACCATCCTGAACCTTTTTGACATTCCAACCATCGTAATCCCTCGCTTTACTATTATTTAGGCCTATCATAGATAAGCATTAAGCCTGTTTAACGATGAATCGAAAATCTCTTTTGTCCATAATCACATAGCAGTTTCACAAGCAGATTGGTGAAGAAGATCAGCATCGACAATACGAAAATGTCATTGAATTTGGCAAAATGCTGAAGCTCCTTGATTTTACTAGCAACGACAGCGGTATGAGTGGACACGAGAAATATGATGCCACTGATCGTAACCATCGCATTGAGAAAATAATATCCCAGCATCTCGATCACCGTCGCAGCCGAATTAGGCAGGACTACCCGATAGACCGTCTTGAACCAGCTATCTCCGAGCAGTTCTCCCGTCGTTTCCCAGGAAGGATTCATCTTGGAGAGCGAATTCTTCGCCATCAAATACGGTGTTGTAAAGAAATGCACGATATTACACAGCACGATGATCGTCACGGTCCCTTTCAAGCTGCTTCCATTAAACAAGAGCAAGTAAGAGATACCAAGAACCATGCCAGGCACCGTATTTGTAATCATGGAAGCCGTATCGGTGAGTGATCTTGCCCTCAATGAAGTCCGTACATTAAGAAGCGCAGCACAATAAGCAATCAACGTACCAAATACAGAAGTTAACACAGCAATCCAAATCGAGTTCCGATATACCTTCGTTAAATCACTCGATTGAAGTACGCTTAGGACATGTTTACATGTAAACGAAAGGTCATAAGGATATCGGTTCAACCACGGTGCAATAAACATAATGGCGAATATCGACAGCATCATAAAGACGATGACAGAAGACACGGTCACGAAGCTAATATCGCGCCCCCGATGTGCGGGCAGCTCGATTTCTCCAAGTTGATCATAGTGAAAGTTAAGCTTCTCTAGAGACCGCAACAGCCATATTGCGAATATCGCCGGCACAAGCATGAGCACCGCGATGACAGCCCCCTGATTCAGATCAGGAATCGAGCCTAGCATGACTTGATACAGCTGGCTAGCCACCACGGAATAGGTTCCTCCCACCGATGCCGGTATCCCAAAGTCCGTGAAGCTTAAGATAAAGGACAGCAAAAATGCCCCACCCAATGCCCCTGCCAACGGTCGAACAATCGTATTCGCAAAACTTCTTAATGGTCTGTCGCCCATCAGGTGAGACACGATAATAAACTTTTTATCGATGTATTTAAATGCGTTATGAATCAATAAAAAGGCTGGCGGAAGTGTATAAATGACGTAACCGATCAGCAATCCATTAAAGCCATAGATATCGAACAAATTTTGTCCTGCAAGCTTGGTCAGCAATCCCTGATTGCCAAGGGAATACATCATGGCAAATCCATACGTAATTGTCGGAAGCAGCATGGGAAGAACGATTGTCGTCTTCAGTATGCTTTTGAAGATCCGATGAGCACGCGTACAGTGAATCGTATACGCCGGGATGAATGCCAATATCGTTGTTAGAATTGCGGTCACCGTCGATACCTTCATACTGTTCCAGGCAGCTATCATCATCTCATCATTCATCCAAATCGAGCTGTAATTGGCCAATGAAAAGCCTTGCTCTGTCTCGAATGATCGAATAAATAGGACAAGCAGCGGCAAGAACAAAATAACGGTTAACAAAAGGAGTATGGCGATGAGCAGAACCCGCATTTCTGGCTTTACTTTATGCATATCGCTCACCAAACAGATTGAATATATTCTGCCGCTTAATCTGCAACTGCTTGATAATAAACTGTTTTACAAACTCATTGTTCGGCTGCCCGATAATCTCGCTCGGCGTACCATATTGCGAGATTGTGCCTTGATTGATAATCAAAATTTTATCGGAGAGGGTTAATGCTTCCTCCGGGTCATGAGTAACAATGATTGTCGTGAGCTTGAACTCCCTGGCAATCGATTGGATCCGTTGCTTGATCGATTCTTTAATGACTCCATCCAATGCGCTGAGCGGTTCGTCTAGCAGCAGAATCTTCGGCTTCGTAACCAAAGTTCTAGCTAAAGCCACTCTCTGCTTCTGCCCGCCTGATAATTCACTGATTCGCTTGTTCAGATGCGGCTTCAGTTCCAAAAACTCAATATAGTCTTGAACCTCCCGCTCACTCACGCTTCCTTTCTTATTGCGCAACCCATAGATGATATTCTCGTAAGCATTCAGATTCGGAAATAACGCATAATCCTGAAATACGATATTAAAGCCGCGCTTTTTCATGGATACATGTGTCATGTCCAAGCCGTTATACATAATGCTGCCATGATCCAGCTTCGTTAGGCCAAGAATAATATTAAGCAGTGTCGTTTTCCCGCTCCCGCTAGGGCCGAGAAGCGATACAATCTCGCCAGAATCTATCTCTAAGCTGATATCTTGGAGCACCATTTTGCCGTCAAATTGTTTGCTGATATGTTGCAGCTTAAGCAAACGGCTCACCTCCCTTAGTCACACCCCCATTATATAAATCAATGATCAAATCAAATGCACTTTTATGTAAATGTTGAGTAAATCATGCATATATACTTCATATATTTTGCATATATTGTGCGCCATATTTCATGTTCAGTTGAAATATATAGTCAAATTTAATTGAATGTGAACGGTGCAGTCGTTACACTATAGGTAACAATATCATTCGATAATAGGTGAACTTATGCTGCCACTTGAAAGACAACAGAAGATTATAGAATTGCTTACCATCAAAAAGGTGCTTAAACTGCCTGAGCTGGCAACCGAATTAGCGGTCTCCGTGGATACACTACGACGAGATCTGAATCTATTGACCAAGCAAGGGAAGATCGAAAAGATATATGGTGGTATTAAAATCGTGGAGTCGAAGTATGGAGAATCCTCCATGGATGAGCGAATGGTTACCTTATTTGAGGCAAAAGAAAACATCGGTAAAATATGCAGCGAGATGATCGACGATGGGGATTGCATCTATATTGACAGTGGCTCCACCACCTATCACATAGCCAAGTTTATTAAAGGCAAGAACAATCTCACGGTGGTCACCAACTCCATTCCCGTGATCAGTGAGCTCATGAATACCGATGTTGAATTGATTATTATCGGAGGAAAAATCCGCAAAGAGGAACATTCCGTAGTCGCGTACGATTATATTTTCAATTTTCATGAATTAAATATTCGAAAAGCGTTTATCTGCTGCAGCGGCATTACGATGGAACGAGGGATCTCAGATTACAATATGGAGGAAGCAATTACACGCAAGAAGATGATCGAACTGTCTAAAGAGGTGTATATCGTGGCAGACAGCACCAAATTCGGAAAAGACGTTAAGATTGCCATTACACCACTAGATAACGTAAACGCCATTATTACCGATGCGAATATCGACCCCAATTACCCGCCGCAGTTTACGTCGATACGAACGAAGCTTATCATTGCAGAGTAAAGTGAACCAACTGGCTTATTTACCATCTGGAGAAGGATGGGTCATGGAAACTGCATGCTTATGTATGGAATCAGGTAATCATGAAAAAGAGGGGCCATCGCCCCTCATAGGTTTATAACACTCCCTACAGATAATCCAAACTATAAAAAATCATAATCGCCCCCACGATACACATCACCCACGAAACAGCCGATCCCGAATGCTTCGAAAGCTTGATTTGAAGCCTCTCTAATGGCCTTTTCATCACTCGCCCTAATAATAAATGCAATGTAAACAGGATTAATGGCGGTAGAACCATTATAAAATTATAACCTACCATAATGGGGAGCCACTGAAAAACAGTTAAATTTGAGGTATTCATAAGACCAATCGCAGCAAAATACGGAAATGCTGCACCTACCTCAATCAAAGATGTCGTGAAACCGAGTGCAACCATGGATGTCTTGCTTTTTGACTTCGGCCTTGGCAATTCCGACTTTTTACTCTTTGGGTAGTAGAAGCTGGCTATAAACAGAATTCCCCCAATAATCAGCATAGCCCAACTTACAATCCGATTTTGAAAAATGGAAGAGAAACTAGCCAGAAACGCATCCAGACCTAACATGAAAGCAACGCCTACTGAAAAATAAATGACTGCGACCGTCAATAAATAAATCATTAAGCGTGAACCTAATCGCTCTTTTTCAGTCAACAGCAAATATACGGTTACTCCCAATGTTGCAGGGCTAAGCGTGTCTAATAAGGCTAATCCCCCTATCATAGAAAGGAGTTCAAGAGTCACGATTCTCCTCCTTGCTCTATGGAAGAGTTCTGTATGGAAGAAATATGAATGTCATAGGCTCGCTCCATAAAATCAAGAACTTCCTTGTCTATAGGATACAGTCCGAGACTCTCAGATTGCTCTGGGGATTTCCTCAGATCCCATAGTTTATTCACAAACTCGTCTTCTCCTTTGAATTCTTCCAGTTGTTTTTCTATCATACGCCGTATTATGTTTTGCACTCGTGATGAAGCAGGATCATCTTTCGTATAGCGTTTTATCTGACCTAGCAAAGCAATCCACTCCATAGAATCAGGGTCTTCTCCACTCATTTTTGGGAGCTTTGTCCAAAGCTCTATTTCCTTATCGTTAAACATGTTTTCCTTAATGTTCGGCAATCTTTTTTTATGCTGATTCGATAACTGAATAAGTTTCTGTATCGCAAGTCGTTCATCCCCGTCTTCAACCGCAATCCCCGTTATCAATTCCCGCAGTGACGACTCTATACTCCTTAATCTTTCTTGCTCTTCAAGGATATAGGCTAATTGGTTTTTCAAACTGTTCGTCCAATTCCATTTAGAGTCGTATAACATACTTTTAATCTCTTGCAACTTGTAACCAATTCCCTTCAGAAATTGGATGTATTGAAGCTTCTTCAGTTCCTCTTCTGAATACAGACGATGTCCCCCTTCTGTTTTGGACGGTGCCGCCAATAATCCGATCTGATCATAGTACCGAAGTGTTCTGACCGTGATATTCGTTTTTTTTGCAACTTCTTTAATATGTATCAATTACAGACACCTCCGACAATTCAGATAAGATCAATTTTCTTGATCTTTATATAAACCATGTTTGATTAAATATCCTAATCCTAGACCGACTAATACGCCTGGAAATGCTTGATCAATCATAAGTCCAATTCCTGCTCCTATAATTACACATGCATAAATAATGATGTCTCCTTGTTTCATATCTACTCTCCCCTTTTATAATAAATCTCCTCTTCCCCTTAGCCGACTTAACATCATAAGTGATGAAGAGCTTACCCATTGGCTTGATTATACAAAATGACGCAACGTCACTTTCAAGTGTTTTCATTAGAAAATTCTTTGATTGCACAAGTTAACTTGATGTTGACGCAACGTAATCTTATATAATCAGTTCACAATCATGAAGAATAATGATGAGGTGAGAAAATGAAAAAATATTGCATTGGTTTACTTTTGGTGGGGATGCTTTTTCTTAGTGCATGTAGTTCTTACCAAGAAAATGCTGCACACGCTGTGTCATTAAAGGGGATAGAAAACATCCATATTGACCACGGCAGCACAACATTAATAGTAGAATCAGCAGATATAGAGTCACTTGAAGCAATTAGTAATGGACCTGAAATTGTTATAGATAAGGAAAAAGACAACATCAAAATTCAGCTTAAGAGTGATATTAGAAACATCGTAAATATCGGAAAAATGCCTCAGCTATCCGTTCGTATTCCAAACAATTATGAGAGAAAAGTAACGTTAGACGGTTCTTCCGGTAATGTAAAGATAAACAATCTGAGCACACAGAAACTCGATATCCAAGGAAGTAGTGGAAATGTATCGCTTGACTATTTAAGAATAAATAGTGACATCAATATTTCTGTCAAAAGCGGCAGCATCCTTTTAAATCTGGAAGACAAAGACTCCAACATAAACTGGCTTTTGCAATCGGGTAGTGGCAGACGAGCTATGGGTATTCCTTTGAATCATTCTCAACAAAATAACAGAAAGACACAGGGACAGACGGGGAATGGCTCATTTAATGTGAGTCTCCAAACAACTTCCGGAAATATAACGGTTAAATAAATAACAGTGATCTACAAATAAAAGCCTGTTTCCAATCATTCGAATGGAAACAGGCTTCGGGGCTCAAATGAGAACGGGAATGGCCTTCTTCGGGTATTCTCCCCTAGAGCCGCGACTTTGCTTTGGTCACCTATGGTAATTTGGCCAAGGCTATCTGCCTCATTAACAATCGTCCTCGTAAATGTCTAGGCTGGATGTCTGCTCACGAAGCTTTCATGGATGAACTGTCGCACTTAGCTTGACAATTCGTCATATATAAATGTGTTTATTGTCTCTGTCAATTTTGGCCTAATGCCTTTTCTTCCTCACATTACTTCGTCTTAATAAAAACGCCATGATCGACAACTTGTTTTGTATTCTCATTTATATCATCACGATTGTATACCGTCTCATCTTCGCTAATCGACGTGTCTTGCTCGCGCACACGTTCAAACTCGCCATGCTCAGTAACAATACGTCCAGCAAGCCACTTGTTATGTTCTATCTCCTCCGGTGTCAGCTTTACGGGTGCGTAGAAGTACGGATTATTCGGATCGTCGCGCTGTTCATGCTGCTTCAGTGGTTTGTAAATTGCGTTGTGGTTCCCGAAAACGTAAGTAGGAATTTGGGAGCCAGCGTAACTTTGGATCGCCAAGGCAGTCATAACGACAAGCACCACAGCGGATACGCTGATTAATAATTTCTTTTTCATTATTACTCACCTCAAAAAGCGAATTTCCCCCTACTGGAAAGCAGGGGGATTTTTTTAGCCTACATTTGATCAGTTGTAGTTGTAATAGGCGTTGGCAAAGCCATTCCCAGCTAGTTCATGATTTCCAACGTTGTATATTACAATTTCATAATCTCCCGGAAGCACTTTTGTCCAGCCAATAGTGTAGTTTTCACTTGTGTATGCGCCATTTACAGGAACTCGGTCAGTCTCGTTTCCCGTATCTTTGTTTCTCAGGGCATACTCCACTTTAGGATTGTAAATGGATGACGGAGACCATTGTGTTAATGTGATGTATATATCACTCTTCTTGGTCGTCTTTACAGATTGCTTAGACGAGATACTACTATTTGATCCTAAACCCGTAAATTGATAGTAAATGTCGCTAAGAACAACGAAGTCATCATTTTTCGTCACTTCACTGAGATTTACGTTTGTAACGGGATTTCCAGGAGCTTTTGGCGTAACTTGCCCTTGAATGATTGGTGTAGGTGCGTAGAAGTCGTCAGACTGGAAATTGGATTAGGCACCATCGCGGATAGGTAACTGCTGTTTACGACTGCTCTGCGCCTTGACTGCCCGCATAATAAGGTTCTCCCGGATCTATATCGATAACAACCCGGTGCGGTGCGGCCAGCCCATATTGGTGCTCGCAGCGCCAGCGCATCTCTTCGGTGAAACCAACTGTTTCCCCGTCGACAATAACGTCCCCGCGGTCGAATAAATAATAGGCGATATTAAGCAAATTTCCAGCTACTTCATCAGGCTCCAGATCGTAATAATGGCACTGGACATCCGGAATGCCAAGCGCGGCGAGTCCCAATGAATCCATCAGACCTTCAGGGCGGCCGCTACCTGTGCCTTCAACATTATAAAAACGAATGTTCAGTGCACCATATAACAGTTCCCCTTCTTCAATCGCCGCCAGATAAGCGCTGGGTTCGACGAGCTTGTCGCTTTCCCGGAAATAGATGGCGTCGCAAGGAGCCGTTTCCAGCACCGCCCGCAGCGAGCCGGTGAACAGCTGCAGCCGCGATTTGGGATCAAGTCCCGATGCCATCATGTCGATCAACAGCAGCGAGTGCTCGCAATCACTCACGACTTGAGCGGCTTCCCGCCAATGCCAGGACTGCTGTATGGCGGAATCGTAGTCCGTAACCGGGCGGCTTTCTGTATCCATCAGGCTGGTTTGTGCCGGCATTTCGCCTTGAGAATATTCAACCATATAATTCAAATGGAAAAATTGCAGCAAATTCTGATCTTCCTGACTGTTCGCTTCCCACACAGCAAGTCCTGCGGCATCCGGATGATGTTCTCCGCGATCAACCTTACCCGTGTAAAGCTCCATCTTCTCGTACAGCATGTTTCGATCCAGCTTCGGCGGCTGCTTGTATTTTAACTCCACAGCGTACACCCGGGCAAAACCAAAGTCCTTTTCCTGTTCAAGCATTTCATTCGCCTCAATATCGTTCTTCACCGAAGCAATTGGCTGCCCCTCTTGATGGTCTGTTAGGCCAATCTCGTGACGGCTCCACGTCAATAACAGCAAAGTATCTTCATCCTCTGGATCAAGTTTATTCGCCATTTCGAATGCTGTTACTGCCTCCTCATATTGCGATAGGTAGTAATAGGCATAACCTACACGAAAATGCCAAAGAGGGTCGTTCTCGCCTTGCGTTTTGATCGTCCAAAGTTGCTGTAATGCTTCATCGTAACGTTCTAGATTGTTTAATACTCTCGCCAAATGGCTAACTATATCATAATCTCTGTCCTGTTCGGGAATTTCTGCAATCTTGCCTACTATTTTTTCAAATTCATCCTCTTCATGCCAGAGGTTTAGCTGTTCCAACAAGTCTTTCTCCATAACATTACCTCCTTAGTTTCTAAAAGCCTCTTAGATGTTTTTCTCGTTTTATTTCGGAATACCTCCTTACTTCGCTAATAGGAAACCAACAATATCCGACATTTAACTTTCAAGACAGTGTTCCGAAACGATTCCCCCTCTATAGCTGAGTGAACGCATAGCGCAACGATAACGGGGAGATAGATTTCGGTTCTCTTCATTTCCTTCAACGTCAAAAATTAAAAAGGTACTATTTTTAATAGCACCTTTTTAAATCATTATTCTATTTGCGTTCCCACACTAGTACTTGAAATCAAGGATTTCCAGCTTTACTGTCTTCGTAGCAAAGCAACCGACTCCACATGTGGAGTCGACAGTAACAGAAACGGCTGAAACCCTTTTTTACAAGGACAACAGCCGTTTCTCTTTTGGTTATTTGTCATTCAAATGAACAGCCTTTACTGGATCGCATCACAATTGTAAGACTCCATGCTGTCTTCGTAGATAGTATGTCATTAACAATCACTATTTAATAACTTCAACCTTTTTTTCCCCTGCTGTCTTCGCCGGCTGAGTACCTTGGGCATCGACTGTGCTGGCTGTAAGCAACATAGTCACGACTAGAGCTGTGCTGAGGGCTGCGGAAATCATTTTTCTTTTGCGATTGACCATGACCATACCTCCAATATCTATCTTTTGATAAGTCGATCATGCTGTCTGATAATTGAATTATAACGTACTGGTAGTGGTTGTAAAGGGAGTTTTTCCCTTGATGAACACAGCAACGACTAATCGACTTACCACTTCAATCAACTCAGGGATTTTCTCATCTGTAATACTCTCCAAAACCACTCCACTACTGCATTCTCAGCTATCTGTGCCATTCCTCACCAGCAAAGCCACTCATCTAAATACGGGTATCGGATTAACGAACATGATTTACTACAATTTTTTAATTATGAGAGGGTTGAGGACTTTAAAAAGTTAAATACCATTAGTTTAAGCCGCCGAGAAGTCGGCGGTTATACATATTCAGAAAACATAATCGGCTTTGACCGTGGCTACAGGAGAACACGTTAAAAACTGGCTCGGCTTTCACCAGTCAATGTAGCCCCGCGAGCACAACGGAGCGGAGTGAACCCTCTGAGCGAAGCGAAGCCTTGACCAAGCGAAGCACAGGGCAAGAAATAAATAACCACCCCACGGGCGGGAAAGGCAACAGAAAGTAAAGCTCTATATTCCACAATGGTATAAATAAAATTTACCTTCGGACAATCTATCAGAAAATGAAGTTGCTGTAGCCATCTATGGTGACAGTCTTTGTAAATCTGCGCCTATCCATTATACGTCTAAAGGCTTGATAGACTTCCTCTGTCATCTTAATTCGTCGGAAACCACTCTTTGTTTTTGGTTCATCAATGTAGTATCCAGTTCCTGTGCAGTATAACAACTGATGGTTTACATCAATAATTCTGTTTTCTAAATCTATATCTGCATCTGTCAATCCGCACAACTCGGAAATACGAAGTCCTGTACCAAGCAGTATGATTATATCATCATAATGTGGAAATATCCGGGTTTTTATACTATACTGGTGTCGTTAAGGCACGGAGGACGGGGAACGCTGTCCGGCAGCCGCCCCATCGCCTAGCGTTCCGCATGGCATCGGGCGGGCAGCAGCCGGACAGGACGCGCCGCCTGTCGGCGCTGCGCTTCGCCCTTGCCTTGGGGACGGGAACGGCGTTACGGGCAGATGCAGCGAATTTATATTTTCGGAAGTAGGGAAGAAAAATGATTGAATTAAGAAAAATTACCCACGATAATTTTGAGGCAGTGTTGAAGTTAAGCATAACAGACGAGCAGAAAGGAAATGTGGATTCCAGCATATATTGTTTGGCTAAAGCCTATGTAAAGATACTCAACGACGAAAAACCTCCTATGATCTTCGCTATATGCAACAATGATGAAGTCATAGGATATGTCGATATTGGATTTTTCGAACTGGCGGAAAGTGCATTTTTATGTGAAAAATATGGAGATAAATCTACTTATGGACTTAATCGCTTTATGATTGATAAAAAGCATCAAGGCAAAGGATTTGGCAAACAAGCAATGATGAAAGTTATTGATTACATAAAGTCGTTTCCACAAGGAAAAGCCGATGCAGTTGCTACATCATATTGGATGGTAAACGAAGCCGTCCGGAAGTTGTTTGCGTCTGTCGGTTTCGTTGAAACAGGAGCGATATGGGACGGACAAACAGGGGGTAATTGGAATGCAGAAAGAAAAGATATAGAGTATGCAGAAGTAGGTGCCAGACTCGGATTATAAAGCTAACAATTTGAATAGTGCATCGTACAGTATAAGACTAACTATGCGAAGTCAATAGCAAAAATGCAAAAAGAAAGCACAACATTAGCCGTGCAAAAAAGTGCACGCTTCCGCGACTGCCCACCCCCTCTCAAGTCATCGGCAAGTCAAATGCTAGTCTGTATTGGCAAGGTACATCAGTTAAGAAGATTTTACAAAACCCACACTATGTTGGTGATCTGGTTCAAGGTAGAGAGGCAACTTTGAATGTCACAAATAAAAAAAAGGGTGTTTTTAAAAGAAGAGGATTGGGTTGTTGTCCAAAATACCCATGAATCAATTATTTTGAGAAAAATATTTGAGGAAGCAAAACACCTACTTGCAATGAGAGCAAGAAGGGGGCATGGCGGAACTAAAGCGCAAAAACACCTTTTTTACTAATATTGCTTATTGCTCTGATTGTGGAAAGGGTATGGGGTATCGCTCAAACCGAAAAGGATACATTTGTGGCACCTATGCAAGGCATGGGAACATCGCTTGTACCAATCACGCAGTTAAGGAACAAAACCTCACAGAAGTCATTCTAAGCGACTTAAAAGCGATGTACGACAAACTGAACCTACCTGATCTGGATGCCAAGGTCAAACAAAGAATAAACGCTAACCAAAAAAAAATAACAAAACAGCTACAAGCCATTGATAAACAAATACAAAAGCAAATGGATATAAAGAAAAATGCTTTACAGAAGTTTGTCAGTGATGCTATTACCAAGGACGACTATGACTGTTTGGTTACAGATATTGAAGACAAGTTGCTGCATTTTCGAAAAAAGCCAACTTCAAAAAAGATGGAGGAAAGCTACTCAGCGAGTAAACTTTTCTCCATCAAAGAACAATTTAAAAAAGCAGTGGCTTTCGATACTTTGACTACAGAGACTCCATGGTTGAGGGGTTATAATCCACTCAACCTTCTTCTAAAACTAGCAGTGAAACACACTCCACATGCGTAGTCTGCGGGAACATGTCCACCGGCTGTACCTCAACGACGCGGTAGCCTCCACCCGCCAGCACTTGCAAATCGCGAGCCAGCGTCGACGGATTGCAGGACACGTATACGATGCGCTCTGGTTGCATGGCGAGCATCGTGTCGAGCAATGCAGGATCGCAACCCTTGCGCGGCGGATCGACGACGATGACGTCTGGCGTCACACCCTGCTCCTTCCAGCGAGGAATAACGTCTTCTGCTGCGCCAACGGCGAATTCTGCATTGGTCACGCCATTCAGCTCGGCATTGCGGCGCGCATCGGCGATCGCTTCCTCGACGATCTCGACGCCGAGTACCCGCTTCGCGCGTTGTGCCAGGAACAGCGAGATTGTCCCGATGCCGCAATACGCGTCAATGACCGTCTCTTCCCCTGTCAGGCCAGCATATTCTACAGCCTTTTCATACAGCACTTCCGTCTGCACCGGATTTACTTGGTAGAAGGAACGCGCGGAGATTTTGAACGCGATATCTCCGATATAATCTGTAATATATTCTGAACCCCACAATACGCGGGTCTTATCTCCCATAATAACGTTCGTGCGCTTCGTATTCATGCTCTGGCAGACGCTCTTCAACTGCGGCAAAGCCTCAGCAAGCTCCGCTACGATCTTCTCCTGATGCGGCAGCTTGTCCCCGTTCGTCACGAACGTGATCATCAGCTCGTTCGTGCGGAAGCCAACACGCATCATCACATGACGAAGTAGGCCTGTATGCTGCTCTTCATTATACGGCACAATGCCGTATTTCCGTACAACCTGCTTCACGGCACGCATCGCGTCGTCATTCACTTCGTGCTGGATCAGGCTCGTATCCGTATCAACGATCCGATGGCTCGCCTTCGCAAAGTAACCGCCGATTAACTCGCCTGTGCGCTCATTTTTGCCGATTGGCATTTGGCTCTTGTTCCGATAGCGCCATGGCTGCTCCATTCCGATCGTGGGCCATACCTTGATCGGCTGCTCCTGCGCAGCATTTTCAGGTGCAGCTGCTTCGCCATATGCTTGCTCCACTTGGAACTTCCCAATCCGCTCTAGTACGTCCACGACATGCTGCCGCTTCCATACCAGCTGCTCACTGTACGCCATATGCTGCAACTGACAGCCGCCGTATGCATTTACCGGATGCTCCAACTTCACGCGATGTGGGCTGTCTACAAGACGCTCCAGCACCTTTGCATATCCGTACTGTTTCTTCACCTTCAGCACAAGCGCACGGACCTGCTCACCCGGCAATGCCCCTTGTACAAACAGCGTGAAGCCGTCTGTACGACCGACTCCTTCTCCATCATGCGTCAAACCAATAATATCCATTACAACCTCATCGTTTTTCTGTACCGGGGCATTATGCACGCGTGCATGTGCCGCGCGTCCACCTACCGCTTCTTGTGAACGCGTCGCAGATGCAGACTGTCCTCCATTTCGACGCCCCGGCCGCTTGCTTTGCTTGTTTCCTTTCACCCTGATGCCCTCCTATTTATGTGTTAACGAATCCATCTATTTTGAATGCTCTCGCATTGCTTGTCTAGCTCATGTTCATACTCACTCTTCTGCCGGAAACCCAAAGATACAGTACACGATATCTTTCTCAAAAATCGATAATAGCCCGAAAATATACAAATAACTACGCTCGACTCTGCATCCATACGTAGCCTCGAAAACGTCATCCTCATGGTATCCAGCTGTTCCGCATGTTGAGCATGGCATCATCATACCATAATCCACCCGCCAACAAGAAGACCCGGCGCCTTCACGCCTGCACAAGCTCTAATTACCTTTTTCCTAACGACAAAGAATCCCATTATCCGATCAAACAGCATTTTAGCATTATACATTTATCTTATCTGCATTTCAGTTTAGCATTTAGCCTTCTGCCTTCTGCCTTCTGCCTTCTGCCTTCTGCCTTCTGCCTTCTGCCTTCTGCCTTCTGCCTTCTGCCCCTAATTATCGCTGTTCCCCTCACCACGTCAACAACAATAAAACGGCTTGACCCGTGCCCTCTACAGCAGCTAGTCAAGCCGAACGTCCACCATCTGATCGTGGAACGATATCATTCTATTTTCCATTGCCATAACAGCTCGGTACATACGCACTTCTCTCCAGCTTACAAAGCCTCTGGATCATCCGCGAAAATACGCAAATGGGACGGCAGCACCCTGAACGTCGCTGGCAATAAACCGCCGAATTCGCCGTCTAGATTAAGCTGAACTGCATCCGGCGATGTAACCGTAACTCGATTCGTCTGCTTGTGAATGACGAGCGGATCATTAATATGCTCTCCCCGAAGAGCCATACTAGCTACCCGAACGAACTCCACAAGATTGCAGCGTTTCAGCATAATGACATCGAATAAGCCGTCATCAATTCGCGCCTCAGGCGCCAGCTTCTCGAAGCCGCCAACCGAGTTCGTATTCGTAATCAAGAACAGCATGAATTCCTCATGATAGACGCCGTGGCCTTCCAGCTCAATACGCAGCTCCGTCGGACGCAGGCGAGTCATCTTCTCAAGGCCCTTCATATAATAAGCGAGCTGCCCGATAATCGTCTTCAGCTTGCTTGGCACCTCATACGTCAATTCCGTCAAGGAACCGCCGCCTGCAATATTAATGAAGTACTTCTCATTCGACTGCCCAAGGTCAATAACCCGAGTTGTCTGACGCGTAATAATTGAGCAAGCATCCTCCCAATTGCGAGGAATACCCAACGCCCGTGCGAAGTCATTCGTCGTCCCAAGTGGAATAATGCCAAGCGGAGGCCGTTCCGGCTTGTCCGCCATCCCATTAATAACCTCGTTGAGCGTACCATCGCCACCAGCTGCGATAATCATATCATAGCCGTTATCAATTGCTTCTGCCGCACTAGCCGTTGCATCTCCTTCGCCTTCCGTCGCATGCGTCGTCGTCTCGATGCCAGCAGCATCCAGCATATGCAATATATCCGCCAGCCGCTTCCTGCCTTCCTCCCGGCCAGATGTCGGATTATAAATAAGCCTAGCTCTCTTTACCATGAATGTTTCACCCATTTACAATCTATTCACGTTCAACCGATTTCACAACCTTCTTCGCGAAGGCTTAGCTGCCAGCAACATTTCGCCATATCGTCCAGTTCTAGTCACTTTGCCTCGAACAGCAAAACAACCTGTGTTATGAACCATACTACCATAGTAAGCTTCTTCATATCCACATCATGCCTTGTTGGAGACATCCTAACTTTACAGCAGCCCTGCGGACAGTTATAAAAACTCCGAACCACCAACATATATTCTTATGTATTAAGATGCATCGTGGCATTCTCACGCAATTCCATCTGCATCGTCACATCATACAATCTATTCTTCTCATGATAACACAATCGTTCCTCAAAATGTTCGAAACTGACGGGATAATCGCCCTAGCAACTTCCGTAAGCAGACTTTCAAACGATCCCAATCCCGGCACCAACTATTGAGATACATTCCCCTTCATCATAGCCAGTAAACGAACCGCTTCCTGCTGCAGCCATCTATTCAAGGCGGAGTGCGGCAGCAGAGCTTCGCCATCATACATGGCAGACACATCACTAAGCCGCTGCGGAATCACATGAGAAGTGAAATAACCTCGACTGAGGAACACAGGAACGACGGCAACACGGCGTTCAACAGTCTGTTCTCCGCACGAGCGCCCTCCAACATCATGACCATCGAAGACATCCATACCGCCGAACGAGTCAAGTGGAACAGTCAATTGTTCCGCCCTGCAGCTCCAGACGATTTCATCTTGACCAATCGTCAATACGCTCTGTAAACGGGTCACCGCTTCCGCAATATCTTCACAGCAGAGCAAGGCATGTGAGGCTCCTGCACACGAGCCACGCAGCACAAGCTTCCGCTCCAATCGCCGTAAGCTCTCATGCCAGCGCGAAGCAAATGGCTCGTATCGACTTCCGTGCGCAACGAGCAGCACTGCATCCGAGTCTGTTCGTACCCCGAGTCCACGCAGCCGCTCCTCCACCATCTGAAGGAGAACATCCTCCTGACTGTCCACATCCGCAATCGAACAGCTTCGATCAGACTGTGCCGACAATCCTAAGTAAGAGCCGCTTTCACTCCCATCTCCACTTTGCTCAACATGAGCAGAGAAGGAAGATTCGACAGCTCGCCCGTTCTCTTCAATTCCTTCTCCTAGCATAGATGACGCACTTTGCAATGGAACAACATTCCCTCCGTCAAGCGGCCGACCATAATAGACGCGAGCTTGCACTCGGAATGGCTCCAGGTCTGTCTCACAGAGCGGAGCAGGCTTAGCGCCAAGCGCATATGCTATCTCATCGGCATGTGTACTACCCGCAGACACGAACAAGGGGATGACCCCAATATGGTTCACCCCTTGCGCTTCCAATGTATTAATGCCGTATTGTATATCTTGTTCCGGTACACATTCCAAGTAAGAGGAGACGACAGCAACCCCATCAGGCCAATCCGTCTGTGCGATGGCTTCCTCTACCAGTGTAACCCAGGATTCATCTCTTGAACCGTGGCTGATGATAAGCAGTCCCGGCTTCATCTGATTATTTACCTAAGCGTTCTAATGCCATTTTATAACCATCATTGCCGTAGTTCAAACAACGCTTCACGCGGGAAATCGTGGCTGTACTTGCTCCGGTCTCCGCTTCAATCTGATTGTACGTACAGCCCTTGCCCAACATGCGAGCAACCTCCAACCGCTGGGATAAGGATTGAATCTCATTTACCGTGCACAGATCATCAAAGAAAATATAACACTCTTCCACTGATTTCAGCGTCATAACCGCCTCAAACAGCTGGTCGACTGACTTATCGTTCAATTTTTTCAATTGCAACCTTATCCACCCCTACATCAATGCTTGTTACCCTCATTGTACTTCCTTTGACATACCTTTTCAAGCATTACAGTTGTCATGCGTTAGTGAATTACTGTGAAAATAGAGCGCTTCCATAGAAGATTGGGCGTCCGTCTACGGGCGATCGTCCAATCGAGTTGTTCGCCTATCACATACAGTATATTATCCCATACCAATGCAGAAAGCACTAGAGAATGTTGATTGGAGTACGTTAAGACTATGCAAACCTGCCATACTTATACAAAAAGGTCGTGATGAGATGAACAACCCTCGCCAATATGAGAGGGCTCCTTTACCGTCGCAGCTGATGACCGTCCCCAGTCTTCCCAAGCAAAAGGAAAACAAGGCGCATATCCGCAGCTTCAGCCCTGAACCTGCGCCCTTCTTGCCATCATTCACTCCACCGCCACCGTTAGAGACAACAACAGCCATCGTTCCATATAGCCAAGCAGCCGAATCGCCAATTGCCACGGTTGTTGAGGAGACCACTGCCAAGAAAAGCGGCTTCTCGATCGGTGACATCAAGCAAGTCATTGATCGCATGGGCGGAATTGAAGGCATCGTCGAGACGATGGGCAAGGTGCAGAAAGTGATGAACAGCGTATCCCAGATCGCTCCCGTCGCCAAGCTGCTCATGGGCACACTCCTTCCAGGCAAAAAGAAAGACGGAGAAGACGGTGACGAAGATGATCATTGGACGAAAAATCCGCGCAGGCGCCGCCGCAAGCGTACAACAGGAAAAGGGAAATCGCCGCTTCCAAGTAAGCAGCGCCGTCGCACCTCCAAGACGCGTCGCCGGTAATTACACACAGCAAAAGAGCCGACTCCTCCATAGAGAGAGCCGGCTCTGTGTGCTTCTATTTAAAAGAATAGATCGATGAACTTGAAAATAATCATCGCAAGTACCGCACAAATCGGAATCGTAATGAACCAAGTCACTACAATTCGACCTGCTACGCCCCACTTCACCGCCGAGAAACGCTTGGCGGAGCCTACCCCCAAGATCGCGGAGGTAATAGCATGCGTAGTGCTAATAGGCAAATGCGTCAGCGTTGCCGACATAATAACCGAGGCTGCAGACAAGTCTGCGGCAAAGCCGTTAATCGGTTCGATTTTGAAGATTTTCGTTCCCATCGTTTTAATGATCTTCCAGCCGCCAATCGAAGTACCAAGTGCCATTGCTGTTGCAGCAGCAAGCTTAACCCACAGCTGTACTTCCATTTCGGTCTGCAGTTGTGCAGTGACGAGTGCGAATGTAATAATCCCCATTGCCTTCTGCGCGTCATTCGTACCATGAGTGAATGATTGCAGAGCAGCCGTAATAATTTGACAGGTTCGGAACCCTTTATTAACGGTATGTGGACTATGATTACCAAATATCCATTTTAAGATTGTCATCACGACATAACCGACAGCGAAAGCAATAATTGGCGAAATAATAAGACCGAGAACGATGTTTTTAAATCCGCCCAAGTTCAAATAATCTGATCCGGCACCGATGAATACTGCCCCTGCCAATGCGCCAATAAGCGCATGCGAGGAAGATGACGGAATCCCGAACCACCAAGTAACCAAGTTCCAGATTATAGCCGAAATCAGTGTCGCCATGACGATTTCAAGGCCATTCTCCAGCTTTGCTGGATCAGCAATACTGCCGCCTATCGTCTTGGCAACCCCTGTAAAGGTCAGCGCCCCGGCAAAGTTCATCACAGCGGCCATCAAAATGGCAACACGCGGCGGAAGCGCCCTCGTTGACACCGACGTGGCGATCGCATTCGCCGTATCGTGGAAGCCATTAATAAAGTCAAAGGCAAGCGCCAAGAAAATAACGACGCCCACGATAATCATCGTAATATCCATGTTCATTATCTATGTGATTGCACAGCACTAATTATCATCCGTCCGCGCAATCCCTACCTCCTTCGTACACTAGGGCTGGCTTATCTTATGTGTTACGACAGATATTAGGAATTTCGCATGACGATCGTTTCAAGCTGCTTCGCCACATCCTCACAGCTGTCGGTCGTCTGTTCAAGACGCTCGTATACGTCTTTGCGTTTGATCAATTCGATTGGATCCTTTACTTCTGCGAACAAGGCACGAACCCCACGGCGGTAAATGTCGTCTGCGGAATTTTCCAGCTCATTGACACGTATGTTATGCTCGCGGATAGCAAGCAGTTTTTTCTGTGACAACAGTTTGATTGCCTTCTGTATTTCATATGCACTGCGCTTGATAACATCGGCGAACAATACCACGATTTCATCACGTTCAATCATTTGGTACATGTCGAAACGCGAAGCGCTGGCCTCCATCCCATCAAGAACATCGTCGAGTGCAGTCGTAAGCGCCATAATATCCTCGCGCTCAATCGGCGTAATGAATGTTTTATTAAGCTCTGTCAAGATCGTATGTACATAGACGTCACATTTGCTTTCCAGATCCTTCATTTCCTTCGTAAACGCCAAGACATCCGTCAAATCTTCTACGCCTTGTGCGAACGTTTCTGCCGCTAGAACGAGCGTATCCGCCATGTTTTGCAGCGTTTCGAAAAACACGTCCCTTTTCTTGAACATTCCCGAGATCTCCTTTGCAACAAAAATTGCATGTGATGTAATCTTCTAAACCTTACATATCTTATCATAGGATACGGTGGTTTTGTAAAGAAATCGTAAACCAAACGTGAGCAAATGTCGAAACTTCAGCCCTATTCACCGCCAGAAATTCTCCCTTATTCGACAATTTTCGCCGTTTTTCATAAAAAGTACAGCAAAATACCGTTCTCACGCCGTTTTTCGCTCATCATCCAATGTTTCCCACGTTGGAATGTTGGATATGCCATAGACATGGGCTAGCAATCATGCTGCGCCCACCATACGGTATAGTTTCCTCCTTTTTCTGCAAAGACATACATAAGATCGGCATGTGTTCGTATTCACCCCAAATCAAAAAAGACGAAGCTGCTATGCCCTCCGGCTGCCACTTCGTCTCACATTCATAATTGGATTATCTCACTACCACACCGTTATCAAGCTATATACTCCAGTTCGCCCATTCCTCCTGCCGCTTCTCCCACCGCTTCAGCCATTGAAGTGTACAGGTGAACAGCTTCTCCCGATGCGTCCCATCCGAATACGTATGATCAGCTTGGAACACAATTTCCTTATCACATTGACCGTCGCTGCGCAGCCAGAACACCTTCTGGAACAGAAAGCTGTAATCCGCCGGTATGACATCATCACTTGTGCCGTGTACAAGCAGTACATCGCCATTGAACTTACGTGCCTCTTGCAGCGGCTGATGAACACCCAACGCATTGAAGTAAGCAGGCGTGAAGGAATATCCTAGGTAATCGGCATATCCTCTTGTCATTGCCGTATCGTACTGCTCTCGCCCAACTATCCGCACAATATCATTGAATGGGTAGGCTACAGGCGACCAGAGGACAAGCCGCTTAATACGCTGATCGCGCACAGCGGTCAATATTGCAATCGCTCCACCCAAGCTATGGCCGATCAGCGTTACCCGCTGCGGATCGACATCACCGCAGCCGAGCGCATAATCGAGTACTGACTGCGTCTGACTTATCATGTCATCTAGACCAGTATGCCCATAATCGCCCGTGCTCTCGCCGCATCCGGCGAAGTCGAAGCGCACAACGATGTGCCCTTCCCCTGCTAGTTTGCGCGCCGCATTCACGAACAAGCGGTCAACGCCGATTCGGCTGCCGACGAAGCCGTGGCAAATAATCGTTACAGGGGCGCGCCGCTTCACACCACGTTCAAATGGAGCTCTCTCCTCTGGATAATGAATCGTCGCCGCCAACCGTTCTTCTTGCCATCGAATATCAATATGTCGCTCCATCTTACACTCCCCTGCCTTCTGCATTACTCAGGTGCGTGCAGTGCACCCGGCATCATTTATATCATATAATTCCGATTAATATACTATGTTTTAAATTGAGTGTACTCCTCTATCCGATTGCTGTCAAGAGTACAGACAAGAAAAAAAACCGCAACACCGCGCAGCGGTATTACGGTTTTGATTAGTAATGCAGTCCGTACGAACGCTGCAGCATCTGATGCGTCTCCAGCGTCCCATCCGTCATCCCCGCCTGTAAATGCGAGGCAGCCTGATCATAATCGTCTGTGTCCGCAGAGTCATCCGTCAAGGATGACTTGCTAGCTAAATGGGACTCTTTAACCGCGGACGCTTCGCTTGGCCCCCTCGAATGCTCCTGATTGAGATACAGCTGTGTTAACCCTTGTTCTGAATCGCTCTTCCCTTTCATCCTTGTCACCCTCCTGCCGTATGTCATGATTGGCCTATACGACATTATTATGGTGTGTAAGGAGAATTTTATACGCCGTTAGAAGGACGTTCAGACAGAATGCCATGACAGAGCATCGTCGTGATCTGGTCAGACAATGTGCGTACGTTCATCCGCTCATCCAAATTGCCTGGCTGGAGGAAGAACTGCTTCATCGACACGAGATAACGCACGATCAAATGCGGAGAAAGCTCTTTGCGAATCTCTCCCCTCTGCTGCCCCCGGAAGATTGCCCCTTCAAACTCCGGGATGACGTGCTCCTCTTGATAGGCCATCATTTTTGCGAACAGATTTGGATAGTACTGCGTTAAATCGGTAACGAACGTTAAAGATATCCGATCAAAGGGCTGGTATTCTAGCAAAAGGTCGAATAGTTCATACATATCCTTCGCTTCTTCCATCACACGCAGCAAAAATTGATGGCTCTCCTGCACCATCCGATCCGTAATAGCCTCAAGCAGCCCTTCCTTACTTTGAAAATATTTATATATCGTCATTTTCGCAACGGGAACCGCCTCCGCAATCTGCTCCATACTCGTCTCTTGGATGCCCCGTTCGAAAAACAACCGCTGTCCGACATCCATAATTGCGATCGCTTTACTGTTCAACTGGCGTAAGATCCCCTTTCCGTGCGGACAAGGCTCTGCCGCCTATGCCGTCAAGAGAGGGACTGCATCTTACAGATCCCGCTTCGACAGCACAAGCCAGCCGAAGAGCAGCCCGCCTGCATATATCCCTATCGTAATGAATACACCCTCCCAAGGCAAGCTGCCTGCGTCGAATAAATCTTTGCCATTGAAGACCGTGAACAAGCTGATGTCCGACATCCAGGCTAACGACTTCTCCATACCGGAGAGCAGATGAAATAGGAACGATAAGATGACGATTCCAATACTAAGCGACATTCCGGTTCGCTCGGAAGTGACGAAGACCGTCATCACATATCCGATTCCGGCAAATGCCAGCGCCGCCAGCAGGCCCGCGATCGAGTAGGTGAGCAGCAGCCCTGCATCCGCCACGGTACTGAACAGGTGCCCGAACCATACCGTCACCCCATAACTGACCGCTGCAATCAAGAAGAAGGCAAGAAGATGCGCGCAGGCTTTTCCGAGGAACAGCTGCCCACGAGATGCTGGCAGGGTGAACATAAAATCCACTGTCCCTCGATCCCTCTCCCTCGCCACCGTGGAAGCCGCCCACATCGCAGCGAATATGCCTAACAGCATCATGTAGAACACAAGCGGCTCGCCAGCCATCCAGCCCTCGAAGCTGCCGAACATCTCCACATGCATACCGAATCCTTCCAGCAAGGCAGGAGGAAACTGCTTCAAGGCGTCCAACAGCGATGTATTGCTCGTGTACATGTCGCCGAGTCCAGCGAACATCATCTGGAACACAATAATGATGCCTGCCCATATGAAAAAGCTGCGACGATTCGTTCTCCATTCATAACGAAACACCTGCCACATTACGCTTCTCCCCTTTCGCTCTCAGAACGCTCACGTGAATGCCCAGCTTGCGTTGGCTTCTCTACTGCATCCTCCCGCGAATGTCCAACCTGCTTTGGCTTCTCTACTGCATCCTCCCGCGAATGTCCAGCCTGCTTTGGCTTCTCTACTACGCGCTCGTGCAAGTGCCCAGTTTGCGATGATTGCTCTCCTGTGCGTTCCCTCAATTGCCCAGCTTGCGTTGATTGCCCCGCTTGATCCTGCGAATGATTTCCCCCATTTCCGCTCGCATCGTACTCCGCCATGAACAGATCCTCCAAAGAAGGCTGCTCAATACGGATATCCCTTAGCTCGTGGGCAGTAATACGCTGCAGGGCTAGGTGCAAATCACCTTGCAGCACAAGACGATGCTCCATGCCATCGTATACTGCGTTCGGATCGATATTTCTCAATCGGTAAGCCTCTATGCAATTACCCTGCTGCTTGAATTGAATATGTGCAATCCGGCGATCCTTGCCTGGAATCCCATCTACATCACTTACTCGCAGCAGACGACCTTCTCGGATGAACGCGACACGGCTGCACAACTTCTCTACCTCGCTTAGAATATGGGTGGAGAAGAAGATGGTCGCTCCCCGTTCATGCTGCTCCATTAATATCTGGAAAAAGGTGTGCTGCATCAACGGATCAAGCCCTGATGTCGGTTCATCCAGTACAAGTAAATCCGGCTTATGCAGCAGACACTGTACAATGCCAAGCTTCTTGCGATTGCCAAGTGAGTACGACTTCACTCGCTTACTGACATCCAACTTTAACTGATCTGCCAATGCCATTGCAGTTGTATGTTGCAGCAACAGCCCATTCATTCGCGCAGCGAAGTCCAGTACTTCTTTGCCTGTTAGCTCCTCGTTATAATGCACTTCTGACGGTAAATAGCCGATTCTCCTGCGAACATCAGGACGTTCCTTGTTCATTACTTCTCCGAACAATTCCACTGTCCCCGAGGTAGGGCGAATGAGCTGCATAATCGTACGAAGCGTAGTAGACTTTCCCGCCCCATTCGGTCCAATAAATCCGAAAATCTCACCCTGCTGTACTTCTAAATTGACTTCGTGGATACCGCGCTGTGATCCGTACCTTTTTGTGAGATTGCTCAACTTGATAGCGTTCATGCGGCACACTCCAATCTATACTATAGTTAAATTATGAGTATATCTTATTCCGCATATATTCAAACTCACAAGTCCGTTTTATACTCAATCAAGCACGAAAGTATACCCTTCCCCACTCATTAGCTCTTTCCTGCTCATCATTTCGAATCAGTGGAAAAATAGGCGGGTCGAGCCCAGATATCCGAGAATGCTCCCTACAACTTCCCCTTCGATAACAAAAAAAAGAGGAGCATCGCCCCTCTTCCTCGTCTATCTTGTCTGCACTTGTATTCGTTCTGACTTCGCACCGATGTCACTGCGGTATTGCATCCCACTGAAATGGATGCGTTGAACTGCCTCATATGCCTTCGCTTTGGCTGCTGCCACATTGTTGCCTATGCCGACAACTCCTAGCACTCGGCCTCCTGCTGTCCGCCACGTTCCATCCTCATCACGCACCGTGCCCGCATGGAATAAGAGAGCTGATTCCGCTGCCTGCTCCAACCCCGTAATGACGTCTCCTCTGCGAACATCTCCAGGGTAGCCTTCTGCTGCTACAATGACACACATCGCAGCATGATCATGCCATTCAAGCTCAATCTCCTGTAGACTGCCTTCAGCGACTGCCCACAGGACTTCGAACAGGTCTGACTTCAACCGTGGGAGTACAGACTGCGTCTCTGGATCGCCGAAGCGTGCATTGAACTCAATGACCTTCGGTTCCCCATCCGGCGTGATCATTAGTCCAGCGAACAGCAAACCATGGAAGGAGCGGCCCTCGGCAACCATCGCCCTGGCAGCCGGTTCAATGATCGTCCGGCGCGCCTTCTCTAGAATGGACGGTGAGAATTGCGGCAAAGGGCTATATGTCCCCATACCACCTGTATTCGGTCCGCGATCGCCATCGAAAATTGGCTTGTGATCCTGCGCTGGTTCACATACGCGCACCGTTTCTCCATCTACGAAGGCCAGAATGGACATTTCCTCACCCAGCATAAATTCTTCAATGACAACCTTGCTGCCAGATGAGCCGAACTTTCCAACTACCATCACCTCATGCAATACTTCAATTGCCTCTTCATGCGTATGAGCAATAACTACACCCTTGCCCGCCGCCAGACCATCGGCCTTAATGACGACCGGGAGCATATGTTGATGGACGTACGCCGAAGCCTCGGTGAAATTATCGAACGCAGCGTAGGCAGCGGTCGGAATTTTATATTTGTGAAGCAGATGCTTCATGAACACCTTGCTTCCCTCAATCTCAGCTGCCTTACGATCAGGACCAAATACGCGCAGTCCTTGTGCTTTCAGTACGTCAACAATTCCGCCTGCCAGTGGATCATCAGGTCCTACGACAACAAGGTCAACTTCCTGTTCACCTGCGTATCGGGCAATGCCTTCATAATCGTGGACTGGCAGCGGCACACATTCGGCGAGGTTCGCAATCCCTGCATTGCCTGGCGCACACAGCACCTGCCCAACTTGCGGGCTATTGCGAAGCGCCCATACCAGTGCATGCTCGCGTCCGCCGCTGCCGACGACCAATACCTTCTTCCCTACGTGCTCCATATTCATGAACGCCTCCTTAGTGCTTAAAGTGACGTACGCCAGTCATCACCATGGAAATACCATGCTTATTTGCCACTTCAATGGATTCGCTGTCTCGAACTGAGCCTCCTGGCTGTATCACTGCCGTAATTCCAGCTTCTGCTGCCAAGGCCAGCGTATCTCCCATTGGGAAGAACGCATCGGATGCAAGTACAGCGCCGCGCGCCTTCTCACCGGCTTGTTCGATTGCGATGCGAGCTGCACCTACCCGGTTCATCTGTCCGGCACCTACACCAACCGTCATTCCATCCTTCACAAGGACAATCGCATTCGACTTCACATGCTTCACGACATTCCATCCGAACAACAGCTGTTCCATCTCCTCAGAGGATGGTTCACGTTCTGTTGCGACCTGTACACTGTCTGCTTTCAAGGAATGTAAATCAAGATCCTGCACAAGCACGCCACCATCCACTGTCGTCAGCTGCCGTGATGATACCCGCTCGTCTGGGGATGGAATTGTCCCTGTTTTCATCAGACGGATATTCTTCTTCTGTGCAAGCACCTCAAGCGCTTCTTCTGTAAAGCTAGGAGCGATGACAATTTCTAAAAATATTTCATGCAGCAAACGGGCTGTATCGCCATCGATTTCTCGGTTAGAGGCAACGATTCCGCCGAATATCGACGTTGGATCAGACTCATATGCCTTCTCATAAGCTTCCAGAACCGTAGCACCGATCCCTACGCCGCATGGATTCATATGCTTCACTGCAGCCACCGCAGGTGTACGGAACTCACTAACGATCGCAAGCGCCGCATTGGCATCGTTAATATTGTTGTAGGACAGCTCCTTGCCATGCAATTGCTCAGCTGTTGTAATACTGCCTGCGCCCGCCAATGGTCGGCGATAGAAGGCCGCATCCTGATGCGGATTCTCCCCGTAGCGAAGCGGCTGTGCCAGTTCATACGTCACACTCAGTCGCTCCGGCCATTGCTCACCAACCTGCTCAGTCAAATATTCCGCAATGATGGAATCATAAGCTGCCGTATGGCGGAATACCTTTGCCGCAAGACGACGACGAGTCTCGATTGTCGTATCTCTACTGGCGCGAACTTCTGCGAGGACAGTCTCATAGTCCGCTGCATCGACGACAACCGTGACATCTGCATGATTTTTGGCAGCGGAGCGCAGCATTGTCGGGCCACCGATATCTATATTCTCAATCGCATCCTCATAGGACACGCCTTGCTTTGCGATCGTCTGCTGGAATGGATAGAGATTCACAATGACAAGATCAATCGTAGACAAGCCAAGCTCATCCAGCTGCTCCATATGAGCTGGATTGCCGCGCATCGCCAGCAGCCCGCTATGAACGGCGGGATGCAGCGTCTTGACCCGACCATCTAAAATTTCCGGGAACCCCGTCACATCCGATATCCCTGTAACCGGCACTTGCTCCTGCTCCAGCAAAGTTTTCGTTCCACCCGTGGAAATAATCTGCACACCCGCTTCCGTCAAGCTGCGCGCAAATGCAACTACGCCCGTCTTATCGGATACACTGATCAATGCTCTTTGAATCGCCATGTTGTCCTCTCCCCTGCTAAACTTTGGCATTTTAATTAAATATCATTGTAATGCGTTACCGTATGGAAGTCTATATTATGGCTCCCTGTTAAAAACGAACCTTATCTACCCGTCAGAATCTTCTACGCAAATATCTCAAATATCGATCAGAGCCCATCGTCTCAGTCTCGTCTCGCCAACTACTATTTCGCAATAGCGGCAGAAACATGTCCCTGTGCAGTGGAAAAACTGATAAAATGTCTTTCAAATAGTGGACACAATGTTGCAATAGAGATACCTTTCCCCAAACCTTAACCAACACAATATATAGATGAAATGACACTTAAACTTCTACATGTAGACATATCTTCATCTGCAGCAATATAACCCTCTGTGTCCACATTAGCGTGGACATTTTCCCAATTTGTCCTCGAAGGAGATACAAATATGTTGTGCAGGCATTCTTGTATAATCATCGGTAGCATCAAAAAAATTAGCTGATTGCAAGAAGCTCCGCAGAGAGGAGATTCTGCACCACTTGCGGGTACAGTTCGTGCTCAGCTTGCTGGATACGCGCTGACAAAGTATCTTCCGTATCATTAGGCAGGATGGCAACAACCTGCTGCGCCAATATTGGCCCTGTATCCATCCCTTCATCAACAAGATGTACCGTCACTCCCGTCACCTTCACGCCGTAATCCAATGCTTGGCGTACCGCGTGCATGCCCGGAAATGCTGGCAGAAGCGAAGGATGGATATTGACCATGCGTCCTTCATAAGCTCGCAGCAATACGGGGGTTACAAGGCGCATATACCCTGCCAGCACAACCCAGTCAATGCGTTGCTTGTGCAGCAAGCGGAGAACGTCCTGCTCATAATCCTCACGAGAAGTATATTTCTTCGGTTCAAATATGGCAGTCTGCACGCCGGCTTGCTTCGCACGCTCAATGACGCGCGCATTAGGCTTGTCGCATACGAGTAGGGCGATGTCAGCTTTCAGACGCTGCCCGCAAGCAGCCGCATCGACAAGCGCTTGAAAGTTCGAACCCGATCCAGAAGCAAACACGACAATGCGTGGGAGATGCTGCTCTTTAGGCTTCTCTTTAGGCTGCTCTTTAGGCTGCTCTTTAGGCTGCTCTTTAGGCTCCGATTTGGCACTAACTTCGACTCTAGCTTCTACGTTACTGAGCGAGTTTGCATTTAAGCACGGAGATGCATCAGCGGACGTACCACTACCATACATCTTGCTTGGATCATTAGTTGGCATCTCCATTGTACGCTTGCCTCCATGCAAACCTTCCTGCTTACCATCATGCTTACCTCCATACAAACCTTCCTGCTTACCTTCATGCATATTTTCAGGCATACTTTCTGGCACATCCTCGTTCCATTCCGATTGCCGCATTACAAGCCTACCCCCGGGATGTGAACTTGACGGCTTCCTTCCGTAACTCTTCCAATGCGATATACAGCCTCGCCGCTTTGTTCCAGACTGCGGATTGCGGTATTCGCTTCCTCTTCCCCAACAACGATCACCATGCCGATTCCCATATTGAACGTCGTGAATAATTCAGAAGCGGTAAGCTTGCCAATTTCCTTGCACCAAGTGAACACAGGATGAATCGGCCATGCCCCATACTCAATCTCAACAGACGTACCTTCAGGAAGCACACGCGGAATATTCTCTAAGAATCCCCCACCTGTAATATGAGCCGCACCCTTCACATTCACTTGCTTCATCAGTTCAAGCATGGAGCACACATAAATGCGTGTCGGCGTAAGTAGTACCTCTCCAAGTGTACTGCTGCCATCAGGTGCTACATCCGTCAAACTCAGTCCGCCTTGTTCAAGCAACAACTTGCGGACGAGTGAGAAGCCATTGCTGTGCAGTCCACTCGAAGCAAGACCCAGCACAACATCGCCAGGGCGAATCGATTCACCAGTAATGATTCGGCTCTTATCTACGACACCTACGCTGAAGCCAGCAATATCGTACTCATCTGCCGAATACATACCTGGCATTTCAGCCGTTTCACCACCGATTAGAGCGCAGCCCGACTGTGCGCAGCCTTCCGCAATACCGCTCACAATCGCTTCAATTTGCTCTGGAACGACCTTCCCGCAGGCCAAGTAATCAAGGAAGAATAACGGTTCTGCACCTTGGACGACAATATCATTCACACACATCGCCACAGCATCAATGCCGATCGTGTCATGCTTATCAAGCGCGAACGCCAGCTTCAGCTTCGTTCCCACTCCGTCCGTACCTGATACAAGAACCGGTTCTTTGTAACGCTGAATATCCAGTTGGAACAAAGCTCCGAATCCACCCAAATCGGTTAGCACTCCTGGCGTAAATGTGCGGCGCACATGCTTCTTCATTCGTTCGACCGCTTCATTCCCCGCCGCAATATCGACACCCGCTTGTTTGTAGGCTTCTGACATGATCGTGCGTCTCCTCTCTCCCTGTAAGCAGGACAGGAATGCATCCTGCATTCCCGTCCGTCATCGTTAATGTGAAATGAATGAAATCTTGAAATCTCGAATTATTCAAAATGTATATGTTACGAATCTCGGCCCAGCAGGCGACATCCCACAGCCCGAGCGATCACTTGGCAATCATTTAGAAATTCATTTAGAAATTCATTTAGAAATCACTTCGCAATCACTTCGCAATCACTTCGCAATCACTTCGCAATCACTTCGCAATCACATTTGCAATCATTTAGATATCAATTTGCAATCGCTAAAAATCACTTGACAGCCTCTCACACTCAACAGCCACAGCCTGAGCGTTCATTGCCCGTCCCCGCTGCTGCAGGGTCTGTATATAGATTCGTTGGATAGTCCTTATCGAAGCAGGCTAAGCACAGCCCTCCGTTGGACTCCTTCGCAAATGCCCCACCAATTGCACCAATCATGCCGTCTTGGCTCAGAAAAGCAAGGGAGTCCGCCCCCACCAGTTCACACATCTCTTCCACCGTGTGCGATGACGCGATCAAGTCCTCGCTGTTCGGCGTATCGATTCCGTAGAAGCACGGATGCTTGAACGGTGGCGAAGCGATGCGCAGATGAACCTCCAAAGCCCCCGCTTCGCGCAGCATGCGCACAATTCGGCGTGATGTCGTGCCCCGCACGACCGAATCATCGATTAGAACGACCCGTTTGCCCTCTACGACACTGCGCACCGCACTCAGCTTCATCTTCACACCCTGCTCGCGCAATGCTTGGCTCGGCTGAATAAACGTCCGGCCCGTATACTTACTCTTAATCAAGCCCATCTCATAGGGAATTCCCGTCAGCTCTGCGTACCCAATAGCAGCCGATATACTAGAATCCGGCACACCACTTACGATATCCGCCTCTACGAACGATTCCCTCGCAAGCTGCATGCCCATTTGTTTGCGTGCAGTATGCAGATTGACATCATGCAGCTGGCTATCTGGCCTTGAGAAGTAGATGAACTCCATCGCGCATAATGTGCGGCGTTGTAGCGGTGCGAACCGTTCCGAACGATGACCGAGCGCATCTACGATGAGCAGTTCCCCCGGCTCCAAGGAACGAACTAATTCCGCACCAACCGCTTCAAGTGCACATGTCTCCGAGGCAAATACATAACTGTCGCCTAGCCTGCCAAGCACAAGCGGCCGGAGGCCATTCGGATCGGATGCGGCAAGCAGCTTGTCGTTCGTCATAATGAGGAAGGCAAAGCCCCCAACCAGCTCACGAAGCGCCTCCTTGGCCGCACGAACGACGTCGTGCTCCGAGCGAGCGATAAGATGCGCAATCACCTCGGTATCACTCGTCGTCTGGAAAATAGAACCCTTCTTCTCCAACTCGCGGCGAATTGCAGGAGCGTTGACGATATTCCCGTTCGTCGCAACTGCAAGATCCCCATCGCGCGTCTTGAAGACGAGTGGCTGCGCGTTTGCCAGCCGGCTGTCGCCGGACGTCGAATAACGTACATGGCCGATCGCCCGATCACCGCGCATATCTTGCAATCGCTCGGCATCGAACACTTCCTTCACAAGCCCCATTGCACGATGATAGTGGAAGGATTGACCGTCGGACGTACACATGCCTGCACTTTCCTCGCCACGATGTTGCAGCGTGTGCAGCCCGTAATACACCATCGAAGCCGCCTCTTCATAACCAAACACACCGAATACTCCGCATTCTTCCTTCAAGCGGTCAAATGGCCCATCCTTGCCGCTGCCCTCATTGTAGTAAGCCCCTGTTACTTCATGAGACATGGAATCGCATCCTTCCATACCTGTTCTGCTTGTTGCCAAGGCATATTCAAAGCATCCGTTCCATCTACCCGAACGTGGATCTGTTCACCTCCGACTGTACCGATGCCCTCTACCGGAACTCCTGCTTCCGCGCAGCGAGCCTTCACTTCTTCCAACTGCTCAGCACGTACCGACAGCAGGATACGGGATTGGCTCTCGCTGAACAGTGCGATATCCGTACGCAGTCCTTCTGTGCTTAGATCAAGCGTCGCACCGATATGACCGCTGATGCAGCTCTCCGCAAGCGCAGCCGCGAGACCTCCGTCCGATACATCATGTGCCGACTGCACTAGTCCTGCTTGAATCAGGCTCAACACGGTCTTCAGCAAGCTTGATTCTGCATTCAGATCGAGCTGTGGAGGACGACCTTCTACCGAGCCGTGTACAATGGCTTGGAATTCACTTCCGCCAAGCTCTGCCTTCGTACGGCCCAGAAGCAGTACTGCATCTCCCGCCTGCTTGAAGGCTTGTGTCGTAATGTACTGCGTATCATGAACGAGACCGACCATGCCAACGACTGGCGTTGGATAGATGGCTCCCTTTGCATTTTCGTTATACAAGCTTACGTTCCCACCGATAACCGGCGTATTCATCACACGGCATGCTTCAGCCATGCCATCAACAGCCTGCTCCATCTGCCAGAAGTTCTCCGGCTTCTCCGGATTGCCGAAGTTCAAGTTATCCGTAATTGCCAACGGCTCAGCACCGGAGCATACAATATTGCGCGCTGCCTCACAGACCGCAATGCGGCCTCCCATGAATGGATCAAGCATCACATAACGGCCATTGCAATCCGTCGTCATCGCGAGCGCTTTGTTCGTTCCGCGCACAAGCACAACTGCCGCATCCGAGCCTGGTGCCACTGCTGTGCTCGTGCGAACCATCGTGTCGTACTGGCGATATACCCATTCCTTGCTTGCCACAGATGGTGAGCCAAGCACCTTCAATAGCGCTCCGTTCAGTGCTTCAACCCCGCTTACTTCTGGGTAAGCCGTTGTGTCCACGGAAGCGTTAGCCTCATAATAAGCAGGTACAGCAGAAGGCTTATTATAAATCGGACATTCATCCACAAGTCCGTTAACCGGCATATCGCCGACAACCTCGCCACCATACAGCAGGCGCAGGCGCCCATCGTCTGTAACGCGGCCAACCTTGCGGCAAATAACGCCCCAACGTTCAAAGATTTCCATCGCAATTGGCTCGTTATGCTCTTCAATAACGAACAGCATGCGTTCCTGCGATTCGGACAGCATCATTTCATAAGGTGTCATGCCAAATTCACGCTGCGGCACCTCGTTCAAGTCGAGCTCAAGCCCGTTGCCTGCCTTGCTCGCCATCTCCGCGCTCGAACAAGTTAGACCAGCCGCCCCCATATCCTGAATCCCGATCACGATGCCGGAAGCTATCAGTTCCAAGCATGACTCCATAACCAGCTTCTCCATGAACGGGTCGCCTACTTGTACCGCCGGACGCTTCGCTTCCGATTGCTCTGTCAGCTCCTCCGATGCGAATGTCGCACCATGAATGCCATCGCGTCCTGTCGGTGGCCCAACATAATACACAGGATTGCCGATTCCGCTCGCCACGCCCTTCTGGATATCTTTGTGGTCGATCAGCCCAACGCACATCGCGTTAACGAGCGGATTGCCTGCATAGCTGTCATCGAAGACGACCTCGCCGCCCACCGTCGGAATGCCGATGCAGTTGCCATAGCCAGCAATGCCTGATACAACATGCTCGAATAAATACTTCACCCGCTCATCCTGCAAGCTGCCGAAGCGCAGTGAATTCAGCATAGCAACCGGACGCGCGCCCATCGAGAAAATATCGCGAATAATACCGCCTACTCCCGTAGCCGCACCTTGAAACGGTTCGATGGCAGAGGGATGGTTATGGCTCTCGATTTTGAATACAACCGCTTGTTCGTCCCCAATGTCGACAATGCCCGCTCCTTCGCCCGGACCAACCAGTACACGGTCGCCTGAAGTCGGGAATCGCTTGAGCAGCGGCTTCGAGTTTTTATAAGCACAATGCTCAGACCACATGACACTGAACACACCGATTTCGGTATAATTCGGCTTCCGGCCGAGCAGCTCGCATATGCGTGCATACTCATCTTCCGTTACGCCCATTGTCCGGTACAGCTTCTGCTCCTCAATCTGCTCAGCAGTCGGTTCCTGCTTCATATGGCGAAGTCCTTCAGCAAGGGATTGTTCCTTCTGCTTCGCGCTGCGTGCTGCCGCCTGTTCTTGTTCCATCGTATTAGTGAGCGTTGACTGCATGTTGTTCCCTCCAAGCTTGTAAAATGGATGTAAACAAGCGAACGCCATCCGCTGAGCCCAGCAGTTCGCTAACCGCACGCTCGGGATGAGGCATCATGCCGAGCACGTTGCCAGCCTCGTTGCAGATACCAGCTATATGTTCAAGTGAACCGTTCGGGTTCTGCTCATACGTAAATACAATTTGATTGCCTTGCTTCAGCTTCGCCAGCGTTGCCTCATCGCAATAATAGTTGCCCTCGCCATGCGCGATTGGGATGTTCAGAATGTCGCCCTCGACATAATCCCGTGTGAACGGCAAATCTGCACGAGTTACTCGAATCGGGGCAGCGTGACACCGGAACTTCAGCCCTTCGTTTCTCCGCAGTGTCCCTGGAAGCAATCCCGCTTCCGTCAAAATTTGAAATCCGTTGCATATCCCAAGCACATAAGTGCCTGTCTCAGCAGCCTTAGCGACCGCCTTCATAACAGGAGCGAATCTGGCAATCGCTCCACTGCGCAAATAATCACCATACGAGAAGCCACCTGGAATGACGATAAGGTCATATCCGGTTACATCCTGCTCCGTATGCCATACCCGATCCACTTCGACATTCAGCGTATCTTGTATGGCATGGACACAATCTAGGTCACAATTCGATCCGGGAAATACGAGCACCGCTGCCTTCATCGCCTATTCCTCCAACTCGTACCGATAGTCTTCAACGACTGGATTCGCCAGCAGCTTCTCGCACATTTGCTCCACCTGCGCCGACGCCTGCTCGCGATCTTCCGTGTTGATATTGAACTCCATATATTTGCCGATGCGCACTTGCTCCACACCGCTGTATCCCATCGTGTGCACCGCCTGCTCCACTGCAGCCCCTTGCGGATCCAATACGCCTGCCTTAGTCGTTACGAAAACCTTCACCTTCATCCCTTTTTCCTCCCCATCAGTCCATACTGTCATGAAATTTGAACAAGTCTACAAAACTGTAATGAATACGATTCATAAAACAACGACCAAACTAGTCAGCGTTGGACGATCCTCCATAAAACTAGAACATTCAACAAAACGTTAAAACATTTATAAAACGGAAGATCATTCAGGCCATGCTTGCTCTGTAATGCGCTCATACAGCTCGATATAGCGGCGGCGCGTAGCTTCTACTACCTGCTCCGGCAGCACTGGCGGCGTCCCACATTTATCCCAACCGCTTGCAGCCAAGTAGCGTCTTACTGGTTCCTTATCCAAGCTATCGATATCCTGATCCAGCACATACTGATCGACCGACCAGAAGCGCGATGAATCCGGGGTGAACAACTCATCAATGAGTACAAGTTCTCCGTCAATAGTTCCAAATTCAAATTTGCAATCGGCGAGCAAAATGCCCTTGGATGCGCATATTCCAGCCGCATACGTATACAGCTCGATGCTGACCTGACGCAGCTGCTGCGCAAGATCTGCTCCCAAATCCTCGCACATAACCGCAAACGGCACATCTTCATCATGTCCCTCATCATGCTTGCGGGACGGTGTAAAAATCGGCTCCGGCAGCTTCTCATTCATGCGGAGGCCAGCAGGAAGCTCAATTCCGTTGACAGATTGGTTGGCCGTATACTGCCTCCAACCGCCGCCGGTAATATAGCCTCTTACGACGCATTCAAAGTCAATGCGCTTTGCTCGGCGAGCAATTGTCATTCGATCTTGTAGGGAACTTAATATTGCGGATAAATCCTGGGGTTCGAGATGTTCATCTCGGCGATTCAAGCTTTCTGTATTTCGCTCAGCTTGATGCAAAGCCGTGTCATGCCGTTGTATTTCTGGATGTGATTCTGGGTGTGTATTCTGGTGTTGGTCTTGGTGAGAATTCTCGCTGTCCTGATGTGAATCATGACAACAATGCATATCATTAGCTGAATGTATGCTGCTACGGTATTGCTCCAATCGCTTCTCCTGAGTCTGCTTCAGAAGCCCTTTATCGAATGGAACCACATGGTTCGCAATGACATGCTTCGTCTGCTCGAACCAGAATTGGCTCAGCCTGTTCAATACCTCTCCTTTGCCGGGAACCTCCGGCTTCAATACGGCGTCGAATGCAGAGATTCGATCCGATACAACAATTAATAAATGGTCTGGGTCCAGTTCATACAGCTCGCGCACTTTCCCACGATGGAGAAGCGGCAGCGGAACGATGTCAGTCTCAGTCGCAAATTGAGTGTTTGTAGACATCTCCTGTGCTCCTTTCGGCATTACGCCCATTTAGTCAAAAGCGCGTGTTCAAATCAACCCGCCCACATTATCTGCGGATAGAATCGAACAACCTTTAAAAGGAACCCTCCCATATATCGCACCCGTTGCAGCAGTCTCTTCCGATCGTGGTTGGAGGGAAGAAAGAGACCGCCTGCATTCGGCCGTCAGGGCGACAGCCTACGGGAGCTGCCTACACGTCATCATAGGGGGACGAGTAGGAATCAAGCTCATCATTCAATTGTGTACTAGGTAATGTTAGCTCGCTAGGGATGCAAGTGCCGGCTGCCAGTCGTACAGGTCACGACTAGTTCAAGGCAGCTTGGAAGTTTGCTACTCACCACACTGCAATTTCGCGCTAACCAGCAACCTTGCTGCTAACCGCTACTATCTGCTTCTTCCTGCTCCAAGCCTTAATCAAGCAAGCCCACTTGGCGGAAGATCGTATCTACATTTTTCAAATGCCATGCAGGATTGAACGCATCCGCGATCTCTTCCGCACTAAGAACAGCCGTAATCTCAGGTGTGTTCTCAATAATGTCGCGGAAGCTGCGCTGCTCTTCCCATGCCTGCATCGCACGAGGCTGTACCGTGTCATAAGCCTGTTCACGCGCCCAGCCCTTGTCGATCAGCTTCGTCATGACGCGGCCGGAGAACGGAACATCGAAAGTGCGCTGCATGTTGCGCTTCATATTCTCTGGGAACACCGTCAAGTTCTTCACGATGTTCATGAAGCGGTTCAGCATGTAGTTCAACAGCATCGTCGCATCCGGCAGGATGATACGCTCTACCGAGCTGTGCGAAATATCGCGCTCATGCCAGAGCGGCACATCCTCATAAGCGGTCAGCATATATCCGCGCATTACGCGGGACAAGCCGGAAATATTCTCGCAGCCAATCGGATTGCGCTTGTGCGGCATTGCCGATGAGCCCTTCTGGCCCTTCGCAAATGCTTCTTCCACTTCGCGGAACTCACTCTTCTGCAAGGCGCGAATCTCAGTAGCGAACTTATCAAGCGATGTCGCGATAAGCGCAAGCGATGCCATGTACTCCGCATGACGGTCACGCTGCAGCGTCTGCGTCGAAATCGGTGCTGGCTTCGTACCAAGCTTCGCGCATACGAACTTCTCTACAGATGGGTCAATATTCGCATATGTCCCAACTGCACCGGACATTTTGCCGAACTCGACGCCTTCCGCTGCGCGACGGAAACGCTCTAAATTACGGAGCATTTCTGCATACCATAGTGCCATCTTCAGTCCGAATGTTGTCGGTTCTGCATGCACACCGTGCGTACGACCCATCATTGGCGTATCTTTATATTCAAGTGCTTTATTTTTCAAAATCTCGATGAAATTCAGCAAGTCGCGATCTATAATCTCATTCGCCTGCTTCATCAAATAGCCAAGCGCCGTATCCACGACGTCCGTTGACGTTAAGCCGTAGTGAACCCATTTCCGCTCTTCGCCCAGCGTCTCAGATACTGCGCGAGTGAAGGCGATCACGTCGTGGCGCGTTTCTGCCTCAATCTCATAGATCCGTTCGATATCGAAGCTTGCATGCTCGCGGAGCTTCTTCACGTCTTCATGCGGGATGACGCCAAGATCAGCCCATGCTTCACACGCACACAACTCCACCTCAAGCCAAGCCTTAAATTTATTTTCTTCCGTCCAAATCGCCCGCATCTCCGGGCGCGAATACCGTTCAATCATCGTTTGCATTCCTCCACAAGTCCGTTAAATTCATCCATTCGAGCGCAGTAGCGATGTCCGGCCCTAGTATGTTAATATGCCCCATCTTGCGCTTCGTCTTCGCTTCCGACTTGCCGTACCAGTGCAGCTTCGGCGTCACGCCAAGGCGGCTGGCTGCCGGATCGTCAGCACGGAACCATTGTACCATGTCCAAAGCGTCTTCGCCGAGCAAGTTCACCATAACGACAGGGGTATGGAGCTCCGTACTGCCAAGCGGCAAGTTGCATATCGCGCGAAGATGCTGCTCGAACTGCGAAGTGCGGCAGGCATCCATCGTGTAGTGTCCCGAATTGTGCGGGCGTGGTGCAAGCTCGTTCACAAGCAGGCGGCCGTCAGCGGTCAGAAACATCTCAACAGCAATGAGGCCAACGACGTCCAGCGCCTCGGCAATACGGCGCGCAAGCCGCTTTGCTTCGTCCTGGATATGCTGCGGAATGCGTGCAGGCACAATGGACATATGCAGAATATGATGCCGATGAATGTTTTCCGCAACTGGGAACACAGCGATCTCGCCGCGCGGGCTGCGCGCTGCAATGACGGACAGCTCCAGCTCGAAAGGAATGAATTCCTCCAGCACGAGCTCCGAGGTGAGAGCGGCGAGCGCCTCATAAGCCCCTTCCGCTTCGTCTGGGTGGCGAATGATACGCTGGCCCTTGCCATCGTATCCGCCGATTGCTGTCTTCAGCACACCTGCCCCGCCGAACGCTTCCAGCCTCTGTTGAATCTCAGCAGCGGAAGCTACGGCTGCATATGGCGCCACCGGTACGTTCGCGGCGTTGAGAGCTTCCTTCTCCCGCAAGCGATGCTGCGTAATGCGCAGCAGATGGCTGCCCTGCGGCGCGTAAGCTTCCCGCTCCAATCGCTCCACCACTTCGGCCGATACATTCTCGAACTCGTATGTGACAACATCCGCGCGCTGGCCTAACTCGTGTGCAGCGTCAGCATCGTCATAAGCGGCTGTAATCAACTCGGCAGCAGCGCCACATGGCGCGTTCTGCGCTGGATCGAGCGCTGTGAAGCGATAGCCCATGCGCACGCCTTCAAGCGCCAGCATGCGGCCCAATTGGCCGCCGCCCAGCACGCCAATCGTTGCACCGGGAACAAGCACCGGTGCGTCCACCCGGCTCGGGCGCTCTTGCGGCAGCGTGCGGCCGTTCACAGGCGCGCTCATTCGAGCGCCCCCGTGTCCTGCACCTGCTGCCGAACAGCTTCCCTGCGCGCCGCGATGCGCGCGCGCAGCACTTCATCGTGCATGCCGAGCATCTGCACGGCCAGCAGCCCGGCGTTCGTCGCACCCGCCGGCCCAATCGCGACGGTCGCCACGGGTACGCCCGCCGGCATCTGCACGATGGACAGAAGCGAGTCCATCCCGTTCAGATGCGATGACTTCACCGGCACGCCGATAACCGGCAGTACCGTCTTCGCCGCTACCATGCCCGGCAGATGCGCAGCACCGCCTGCTCCGGCAATAATGACACGGATTCCTCTTGCCTCCGCCGTCTCGGCATAGCGGAACATCTCGTCTGGCGTACGGTGTGCGGACACTACCTGTTTCTCATAAGCAACGCCCAGCTCCTCCAGCACTTCGCACGCCTTCTTCATCGTATCCCAATCGGACTTGCTTCCCATAATGACGCCTACTACCGGCACAATGCCTTGTTCGTGACTCGCTGTGTTCACCATCGCAATCCCCCGCTTTCGACAATGTCCAACCTGACCACTACTACATAACAAAAAAACGTTCAGGAGTTCCCCCTGAACGTATCATCGACTAAGTATACGGAATGAGCAAACAAGCGGATTTCTTCCGCTCTGGGCAGAATGATCAGGCTCCCATCAAGCCCCGACATCTGTCGGCGACGTGAAAAAGCGAGAACAGTCTTGCCTGTTCGTCATTCCCGTAGTCCAAAAATTTACGGTTCTTGGGTAGAAACTTCCGGCCATATTCCCGGAATTATACGAGAAACAATATTCGTTTATCCATCTTGTGCCTACAGTTTAACAAGGCTTAACATAGCGTGTCAACAATAAAATGCGAATAATAAATAATAAATAATAGTTAATGTTCGTTTATTGGCGATTTTCACATTGTTAGCATCATTAAATATTCAGAATCCTTGATTAATTCCGACCTATGATTGGATTTATGATTAATTTAATGATTAGTTCAATGATTCAATTGATAATTCAATTTATAATTCGTATATCATTCAACTAAAAAGGCCAACAGCAGGATACACTCCTACTGTTGGCTTCTCTCTCGTATACTTATTATACTTTGCTTTCATAATGCTATCATTCACTGATGCTTACACTATATGCTTTCACCTATGTTTTCATATGCTAACAATGATACTCACTCACATTGATACGTTCACATTCAACTTCACTTTTCGCCTTACTTTTCCTATTTCGAGATCAACATGATCATATACCTCTTGCTTGCCTACTTGCCTCTACAAGATCATGTACGACCAGCAGGCCAATGCATCATTTAATGACCAATACCGGGATCTTTGCATGCTGCACAACATGATGGCTGACACTGCCAAGCACGAATTCCTTCAACCCGCTCAAGCCGCGGCTTCCGATAATAACAAGATCCGCATTGAACTCATCTGCCTCATCAATAATTGCTTGACCAGGAGGGCCTTGCTGAAGGACAACCGTCGCTCGTTCGCCAAGCGCTGCAACCTTGCCCTCTGCTTCCTGCTGTAAACGCTCTGCGTATTCGTACAGCTCCTCGTTTGTCTCCGCTGAAGCAGTAGCATAAGCCGTACCAACAAAATATTGCGGGAACTGAAATACATGCACGACGCGTACTTGAGACTGCTCGCTTGCTTCCGCGAGTCCTACCGCGTGCTGTAAAGCCTTGCGGGACGGTTCCGATCCATCATATGCGACAAGAATGCGTTGAAATTTCATAACTCCCACCACACTTCCCCATAATTTACTAGTGCTGTGCTTATTATTTAACCAAACCGCAGCAAAATAAAACCAAACACAAAAATATTCACCAGCAATATAAACGGCACGCCTGCTGTAAAGGTAACATGCTGTGTCTTATGGCGCTTGTTATACATCGCTGTCAACACGCCCAGCGCACCGCCAAGCCAAGCTGACAAGAACAGCTTCCGCTCTGGAATACGGCGGCGATGCCTCTGTGCCCGCTGCTTATCCACAACCATCATTTGATATCCAACTACATTTATGATGAGCAAATAAATGAATACGATCCAAGTCCAATCTTTCATCCTATGTAACAGCCCCTTTCTCTCCCTATTATACAATGAGGCTATTCCAAAAGTATCGTGATTGGTCGCATTCACCGGCTCAGATTCCATACTCAGACGTTCTTTTTACCCGGGTACAGGCAACATTCGCGGATCCTAATGTGCTTCTGCTTCATTCACGCAACATAACCGTTCACGATACCGTTAATGAGTACGAAGGAGTTGAGGCTGCCATATGCAAAAGCTACTTGCCATTTTCACTATCTCATGCATGATGCTTATACTGACAGCTTGCTGCACGAGTGAACAAACGGAGACGAGCGCAAGCTGGCCCTACAACAATATGATCATCTTCCACGGGAATCGATATGTTGGCAGTGATGATCAGGTTCAACAGATCGATAAGCTGTTGGGAGAAATCCAATCATCCTCAAATCGGGAGGAAGACTCAAGTCGAGATAGCTTCTCTAACACTTACCCCGTAGGAACAAAGCTGTATAAAATAAAAGAAATTAATGAAGAAACAGCAATCGCTGTTGAGGTGAAGAAGAACCTCTTTATTAAGGCTGGTAGGAAAGAGAATTAAATACCTTTCAAATCCTCTTTGCTAACGAGCGCCTTGCTTTTCTGATTCTGGTACATCTCCATATTTCCATCTTGGAGCGTCTGGTTCGTTACCTTCATGAAAATCGAGGTATCCTCATTCACGACACGATAGGTTCCATCTTCATTTTGCTTCAAGAACAGAATCGATTGATCACCTTGCTTTAGTGGAGTCGTATCGTCGGAAACTACAATGGCCTCCCGGTCGCGTCCGCCCATCTGTAGTACATTGATCGTACTATTTCTGAGAGAAGCATTCCCTTTGATTACCTCTGATATCTGGAACTCGGATTCTGTCCGGTACGTTTCAGGCGCCCCGCTCCCTGACTTGCGAACTCCGTTCTCCTGCACTACCTGTCCTTCTACGATTGCATCAACAGCGTTGGCGAGTGCTGTATAGTCTCTGTACCCATAAGCCCAACTAGCGTCAATATGCACAACGGGAGTCGATGGATTCGCTTGCGATAAAGCAATCGTCCCGTATTTCTTCTTAACCGTGTCCTTATCAGCAGATGTTGGGGATGTATTGGTTCTAGCAAGCGATCCATCAGACCAGAAGGTAAAAGATTTCATGACCGACGGTTCGCTGTCATTATGTGCAAGGCCCAATGCATGCCCTAATTCATGTGTGGCAACTCCCTCCGTAATAGAAGGGGAATATCGACTTTGGGTTGTGTAGTATTCATTTACCCAAGCACGCGTTTTGGAGGCAATCCCATTCGAATATGTAGTGTAGCAAATTCCATCCCAATCATTATCTTTCGTTGGCGATACCTTCTGATTTCCTGCCCGAAAATCATATTTCGTGCCTGTCCCCATTGTAACACTGCCTGTCCCGCTCCACCGACTTGCTCCTGTATTCCAAATGCCTTTATAGAAGCTATTGGAACCATCATTGTAGAACTGGATAGAGCTTGAGCTGAACTTCCATGGATTCTCAGGAGTCGCTGCCTGAGCAGTTCCCATAAGTGCAAAGACAAGAACCATAGACATAGCCGTACTTAGTAATTTCTTTTTCAACCTTTATTCCTCCCTGCTCATTTTCATACATCATCTTATTTTCCTGTAAAAGATTTCATAGGCGCCGATTCATATATATGTCTCATTCCTGTAAAAATTGCTTTTGCACGAAAATTAATCACGTCATTCAGCGCTTCCATGAGTAAAAATAAAAAAAGCACACCTGCCGCAGCTCATCCGAGCTTGATCAAGTGTGCCTTTTCTTTCTTTATTTCCCTTTACTGTGGACAACGACACCAATCGGAGTCTTCAGCGCTGCTTGGCGCTCTGCCTCTGTCATCCAGCCTAAATCCTTCATACGTTTCAATACAACATGCTGACGCTGGAGGGCCAGCTTCATATTCTTCGACGGGGAATAGCGCTCAGGTGCCTTAAGCAATCCAACGAGAATCGCTGCTTCTGCCTTGTTAACCGTAGGAAGATCGCCATTGACTCGTGTCGTCTTGCCGAAATAATAGCGTGCTGCATTCTCGATGCCATATTGTCCATGTCCGAAATATACTTTATTCAGGTACATTTCCAAAATCTCTTGCTTGCTAAAATTCCACTCCAGATTGGCCGCTATCGCCATCTCCTTCATTTTGCGGGAAAATGTCTTATCATGCGTTAAGAACAAGTTGCGCGCCAGCTGCATCGTAATCGTACTGCCGCCCTGTGCCTTCTGCTGCTTCGTCACATTTATCCAGACTGACCGCGCCAGCCCGATCGGATCAATGCCGGGATGAAGCTTGAAGCGATGATCCTCAATGGCCATCAGTTCCTGCGGTATAAAGGAAGCCATATGCTCCAGTTGAACCAAATGCTGTCCCTTGGCTGTAGTCGCTTCTTGTGCAATCTGCTCACGGAACGTTATGAGCTTGCCTTGATCAATCCAGGCCGTCCCTGTTGCCGCCATCCCTACCCACCCAATAATCGGGGTAAGAATTGCAATGATCAAGCTATATATGACCCAACGCTTCCACTTCATTCGGTGTGGCGTATGGGCAGGTTGTGCTATCGTTTCCGTTTGTTCATGTATCATAGTTGTTTCTTTCTTCGTAGGACGATGAGGCTCATCTTGGGACGCACTCGGTACCTTGCGATGTGCTATTGTTTCCTGAGCAGGCAGAGGCATAAATACCGATGCTTGAACCAGATGTCCTTTTCTTTGTTTTTTCATTCGTAACCGCCTCCCCTTCTTATATGTAAGAGCTATTATTCATTTTGAAACATAACCCCTTACGTACAGTGTATACGTTGACCTCATGCCATGACATCGAATTGACTTGCAGCCAGCTTACAATGATGAAAGAAAAGGTGAAAGTAAAGCAGAAAACGCCTTTTCTATGAATAGAAGACGAGTGAGTCACAAAAAATGTTGTTGGTATATTTTCCTTGTTGCAAATCATGTCGAAAGTATGTTAAATTAAGATTCTGTTGAGCAATCAATATGGCGGTCGTGGCGAAGTGGTTAACGCATCGGATTGTGGCTCCGACACTCGAGGGTTCGATTCCCTTCGATCGCCCCATATCATTTTGCCGATGTGGTGGAATTGGCAGACACGCCGCACTCAAAATGCGGTGCCGAGAGGCTTGCCGGTTCGAGTCCGGCCATCGGTATACGACAAAAAAAGAGTTATCAAATCGCGCTAAGCGATTCGATAACTCTTTTTTTATACACATTCACTTCATTTTTCCATTAGCATTCTATCTCCAGCAAACATATAAACTACGTTTTTATCAGCATCCAATGCAACTGACATTTTTGTCTCCTTATTTTGAATAAAATAGAAATCACGCGCTGATTTATCCCATTTCACTTCAAGTCCCTGAATGTCCATATGGAACAATTTTTTGGCAATCGGCGCAGCTATTTCTTTCACTTCTTTTTCTGTTACTGCCGTGTCTGCTTGTTTTCGCGCAACGTCATATACATACTCTGTCTTTCCTGTTTTTGCTTCGACCGCCAGAGTAATATGATCACCTTTGAGCTTCCATATATCACCTTTAGCGCCAGCATAATAACCAAGCTCTGCTTTCTTCACCTCAAATTCCTGATCGAGAGCTGTTTTCACTGCATCCGCTGCCGTTTTGAGTAATTTCGGTTCTAGCTCGTTCTTGTCTACTTGAATAACGGCTGCTCCAATATAATTTTTATTCTTCGATTGCCCAGGTGGATATTTCATCCAAGAAATCATGAAGTCTTTTCCCTCTAATATATAAAAGGTTTGTGAAACCTTTCCTTTGTCATAGCTTTGAGTGATTTGAACCTCTTTATGAAATGCATAGGCTTTCTTGGCGTACATCCCTTTCAACTTGTTCAGCAGTTCCTTTTGATCATCCTTGCTCACTTTATCAAGCGTTTGAATCCCCTTAATATTGATCAGTTCTCCTGTACTTGGCTTAAAATCTACTTTGTATAATTCGTCTGCCGAAGGAACCGTTGCCAGATCAAATGGATGTTTAAAGGCCTTCTCGAACTTCAACTTTATCTCTTTCCCTGCAAATTGATTCACGGCCTTTTGCAGATTGGCAGCAACCTTTTTATCAACTTGAATACTGCTGCCCGATGCTTGTTCTTGCTTTTTGCCTCCTGCTGCTTCGGCTCCTGCAAAGGTCGGGCCCGCAAGTGTAACGAACATACTGGATACGAGCATCGTTGCTAAAATTGCTTTTTTTAGATTCATATTATCTTCTCCTTTGTATTAAGGTTTAATCTCTTTCTAAATCCTCCAGAAGCATTCTCACTCCAGAAAACATATAAACTACGTTTTTATCGGCATCCAATGCAACGGTCATTTTCGTATCTTTCTTTTGATTGAAGATGAAATCTCCTGCAGAGCCGTCCCATTTTACTTCAAGCCCCTGAATGTCCAAATTGAACAACTTCTTTGCAATTGGCGCGACTATTTCTTTCACTTCTTTTTCCGTAATCTCTTTGTTCGTCATCAATTGTTTTCGCGAAATATCATAAATATATTCGGTTTCCCCTGTCTTTGCGTCCAAAGACAGCGTAATATTACCACCTTTAAGCTTCCATGTACTTTTTTTATTCGTACCTCCAACCCAAGCCTTCGTCACATCAAAATTATGGCCTAAAGCCGTTTTTACTGCCTCAGCTGCCTTTTCCAGGAGCTTTGGATCAAGCTCGCTCTTGGCAACTTCGATTTGGGCTCCAACATGAATCTTTGTCGGCCATCCCGGATAATTTTTCATTAGTATGGCAGAGAATCCTTTCCCGTTTAACGCATACATGCTAAAAGGTGTCTTTGCTTCTACATCGTTAAGATCGACATGAACTTCTTTATCAAATGAATAGTCTTTCTTTGGGTATAATCCTTTTAACACTTTAAGGACTTCGCTCAGATCCTCCTTACTGATTTTATCGATGCTTTGATAGCCTCTAACCGTAATAATTTCTCCAGTTTTTTCCTTGAAGTTCACACTATATTTTCCATCTACCGACTTAACCTGCACCAGATCGCTGATAGGTTGGGAAGCGTCCTGCAAATTCAGCTTAATTTCTTTGCCCGCAAATTGTTTTACTGCCTTCTCCAGCTTGGCAGCCAGCTTCTGATCGATTTGAATCGTCTTACTATTCGATTGCTGCTGTTCGTACTGTTGCGCTGTCCCGGCACCCGCAGGAATCGGCCCTGCCAAGGTAACCAACATACTGGATACGAGCAAGGATGCTAGAGCTGCTTTCTTCAAATTCATACTAAACCCCTCCTATGTTTCACCCTACTTTTGAAGTTTTTGAACGTTTTTTATCAGTAAAATGGTGATCACCTACAATGTATAACAATTTCACTCCTCTCATTTGTGACATCATCTCTACTATTCTGAATGAAAATGGTTTCAAATAAAAAAATCCACCGACGCAAAGAAGCCAGTGGATTATTCGATACGGAGTCAAAATATAATGAATATGGTTCGTTTGCAGACGCTTATTGGGGTTTCACTTCCAAATCCGCTGCATACCTAATGATCCCAGGAGCAGCAGCTCTTCCGACTCGAATGTACACGACCTTTTTATTTGCATCCAATGCCGCTCTTACATTCATGCCATTTTTCTTGGTGAAAGCAAAATCCCTTTCTGTTCCATCCCATTTCACGCTATATCCATTCATGTCGATATTAAATACTTTCTTCACTATTGGGGCGACCGCTTCTCTCGCCTCTTTTTCGGAAATGCCTTTATTTTCGCGTACTTGTTTTCCAAGCTCATTGTAGATACTATTGATTTTCCCTGTATTGGGATCTGCATAAATCGTAACTTTGCCATCATGGAACACCCATGTTATATTGGGTTTATTCTTTGAGATAATTGGCGATAAATCGACGCGAAGCTGAGCAGTCGTCATTTCAAACTTATTTGTAGAAACAGTTTGAGCAGCATCAACAACTGTTTTCAGCAGTTTCGGATCAAGCTCTTTCTTATCAAAGTCAATCGTGATATGACCGATATGTTCTGGTATGCCATCTAATTTGTGTAAGGAAGCGGAGAAATCCTTTCCTTTCAATTCGTACGTCTTCTCCTCTCTAACCTCTGCTTTTGACGTTTTTGAGAGTTTCTCATCCGTAAATTGGTGAATCACCTCAACTTCATTATCAAATGCATACTTCTTCTTTGGATATATCGCTTTCAACCACTTTAATACGTCTTCCTGTTCCTGCTTGCTGATTTGGTCAATAGTAGCGGTTTTGCCGCTTACCGTCCAGATAACCCCTGTATCATAATCAAATTGTAATGAATATTTACCATCTACAGATCGCACTTCTGTTATTTTAGATGCATTCTTATTATTGAAATCGAGCTTACCTACCTTTTGCAATTGCACGTCTTCTCCGGCAAATAATTTTACCGCTTGATTCAGCTTTTCCGTCCACTTCGGATCTATTTGAATTGTCCAGCGATCCAATTGCTGCTCTTGCGCAGCCCCTGCTCCTGCAGGAATTGGATCTGCCACGGCAACCAACATACTGGATACAAGCATTGATGCTAGAATTGCTTTTTTGATATTCATTTTATTTCCCCCTATGTATGATTGTATGGATATTTATCTCTCAAATTACGCTATGCAATTCAATAACTCTTTCATATTCAAACCTTCCCTATTCAGAACCCACTTAATGCTCTGACACCTGATGTTAAGAACACTATGTTCTTATTGGCGTCCAGTGCTACTCTCAATACGGGTTGTTTGTCTTTAATGAAGTAGTAATTTTTAAAGGTGCTGTCCCACTTCACTTCTAAATCCGCAATGTCCATATTGAATAATTCCTTAGCAAGCGGAGCAACCGCTTCTTTGGCATCCTTTTCCGTAATCCCCTTGTTGGTCGTTACCGTTTTACGTGTTTTATGAAATACGTTAGTGACCTTTCCCTCCTCCATTTCAAGCGATATGTCCTTATCTTCAAGTGTCCATGTAAAGCGTCTTAGGTCAGCGGATGTAACTTCCAAATCATGATTGAATACTGTTTTTATTGCTCCGATTGCCGTTTCCAACAACTTCGGGTCGAGCTCTTCCTTGGTGAAGTTTATTGTAAACGCACTAACTGCATCTTTCGGCATTTTAGCAGTATTCTCTTTGAAGAAATATACCTCAAAGTCCTTCCCTGTCAGCTTATACGACAAACTTACACCTAGCTTTTCTTTATCACCATCATACCCTCGCTGCATAATCACTTCTTTAGCATAGACATATGTTTTATTGGCATATGCCCCTTTCAACACTTTCAGGACTTTCGCCTGATCCTCTTTACTAATTTTATCAATTGTGACCTTTTCTTCAATCTGCCATATCCGACCATTTCCAACATTAAAGCAGATAGCGTATTTTCCGTCTACGGATTCAACCTTTGCACCATCATGAGAGGATTCTATCTTCTCGCCGACACTCTTCAGCTTAATCTCTTTCCCTGCATATTGTTTGATTGCTTTTTGCAGCTTGGCGGCCAGCTTCTGATCGATTTGAACCTTCTTGTTATCTGTTTGCTTTTGCTCTTGTGCAGCCGCGGCGCCTGTTGGAATCGGGCCTGCCACAGTAACCAACATACTGGCTACGATCATAGATGCTAGAATTGCTTTTTTTAGATTCATAGTAATCCTCCTATGTATTAATACATGAGTACTCTCTTCATGCCAACATTGAACAATTAGATTCAACTTAATTCGCTTATTGCTCCTACTTGGTTTCCCGCAATTGGTCTATTATTTCTTGCCCCTTGATTTGAAGCTCGGCAACCGCATTGTCCAGCGATTTCTCTTGGTTAATTAAGGATTTCAGCGCATCCGACAATAACGAATCGAATTCAGCTTGGAACCCTGGTGGAATACTTTTTTTATCTGACACACTGCTAGCTTCCATTGGCTTCAGGAGGTAAAAAGCCTCCGTGTCCCGCCCCCTAAAATCCTTGAAATAGTCTGATCGCGTAGGCAGCGTATCGTTCATTGCCTTCCCAGCAACTTGCGCCATTTCCGGCCCGTTCACGAATTTGACGAACTCCCAAGCTGCCCGCTTGTTCGGAGAATCCGCAGATATGGCATAGATCTCTGACAATTTCACGTAAGCCGATTCATCGGGCTTAGCAGGATTAACAGGCGCGGCCGCGATGCCCCAGTCGATCTCCGGTGTCTTTGAGTAGTAGGGAATATCCCGTAAAAAGGACGCAAACCATGGCGCTTGGATCGTCATGGCCGCTTGACCCATGTAGAATAACTCGTTTGATCGGCTGTACTGTTTCAAGTAGTCTCTATGTTTCTCAAAGTCAGTATCATCGTATCCATCAAGTACTTCTCCTTCCTCCATTGGTGGAGGAGCATAGGCTGCATGATTGCGGACGGCATCCGCCGTCATCTTCATTGCTTCCTTCCAACCATCCGAATCGATCAACAGCTTGCCTGACTTCGCATCAACGAGCTTAAGTGCCGATGCAGCGGCGATATCATACATCAAACTTGCCGGCCCTCTCGTTTGATACAATCCAAAAACTTGCTTCTTTCCTGATTCGACGCTCGAAAATCTCGCTGCCAGATCAATAAGCTCCTTCCACGTCATTTTCCCGTTTGGCGGCTCGATTTGATGCTTCTTGAACAAGTTGCGATTATAATAGATGACATTCGTTTCGAAGGAAGGAGTGAGCCCGTACAGCTTCCCATTCCCTTTTGCACGCAGCCTGTCGATAAGACCAGGCATGAATCCGTCCAAATTGTATTGATCCTGGCTGATGGCCGGCTCTATATCATACAACCTTCCTTCTTGAGCGAAGGCCTCAAACATGCTTTCATTCAAAAACAGCACATCCGGCTTAACTTTATCGAGCAGCTTTTTCTTTTCCTCAGTCAAATTGAATGCCTCGTTTTTTTCGGCTTCGTCAAACAATTCTGCTTCACTGATAACCTCAATATCGATGTCGGGGTTCATCATCTTAAAGAAGTTCCCATAGTCACTATAAAACCGATCTTCATCTTGATAGACAACCCTGATCTTCCCTTTACCGTCTTTTAATGGCGCTAGCTCTAACCGTTCTCCGAAGCAGCCGCTTAAGAGAGACATGATCGTCAGCAGCATAATTACGGTCTTCCCACTCTTTAACACGTTTCTACACTCCCTATTTCCCTTTATCCTTGTTTGCAGATTCTCGCACTTTTAAGAGCAGTTCCTGCGCTTTTACCTCCAACGCGGCAGCTGCTTCATCAACTGACTTCTCGTTCGCAACTACGGCCAACAGCTCCTCACGAAGCGGTTTATAAAATAATCTGAGGAACTCGAATGGAAGACTTTCATAAAGGCTGCTCTCCTGCCTGATCTTCGGTATATAAAATGCATCCGTACTCCTGCCCTTTATATCCTTCATATAACCGTTACGTGAAGGAAGCTTACCTTCCAATGTCCTCGAACGGGCCTGCGCCATCTCCGGGCCATTCACAAATTTGACGAATTCCCAAGCCGCCCGCTTGTTGACTGAGTCGGCCGCAATTGCGTAGATGGGAGAAAAGGTAATGGATGAAGAATCCATTGCAGGATCTACCGGAGCCGTAACTACATTCCAATCTTGCTTGGTCAATACAAGCTCCCTAGTTTTGTAAGCGCTGCCTATCCCCATAGCAACTTGATCTCTAAGTTCTTGTGTGTAAATTTGGCCTTCAGGATGCAAAAATAAAGATTTGCTGCGTACAGCATCCGTTACCTGCTTGATGGCTTTTTTCCAGCCATCTGAGTTCAGAAGCACCTTCTCTCCCTTCGGGTCGAGCAGCTTCAATCCGGAGGAATCGGCAATTTTGTACAAAGTGGATCCTATATCCCCATGCCATTCATAGAACCCGTACACCTTATTGTCTCCGCTTCCGATATTGGCAAATCTCGCTGACAAATCAAACATTTCCTGCCAGGTCATATTGTTCTTCGGCGGTTCGATTTGATGCTCCTTGAACAACGCTGCGTTATAGTACAAAACTTCCCTATCCACATAAGGAGCAAGCCCATATAGCTTGCCGTTGCCTAAGCTTTTAATTCTGTCGATCAGCCCTGGCAAAAAGCCCTTCATATCATAGTCGTCCTGCCGGATCATTTCTTCCAATTCGTATAACCTGCCAGCTTCAGCAAATGATTGAAACGTTTTCGCATCACCCAGCTTTATTACGTCTGCACCGGAGTTCTCCAACAGCTTTTTTATTTCCGTATCCCAATCCTCTGCACGAATCGTTTTCCCTAGATTTTGAAGCACCTGAGTCTCGGGGATAACCTCGACCTCAATCTGCGGATATTTCATATGAAAATACTTCCCGTAGTCGTGGTAAAAGGCTTCCTCATCCTGATAGATCACCTTGATTTTGCTTGCTTGCAAGGGCTCCAACACTTCCTTCTTGCCAAAGCAGCCGCTCATTAAGGAAACGATAGTTAGCAGCAAGATCACAATTTTCCATCTATTATGCATAGTTCTAGCTCCCTTTTTATTCAAGCACAGTTTGCAATTGACCCTAACATCTAATTCCCCACCATTAACCCTGGGCCATTTGATACGATATACACGGGTTTCTTATCAGCATCTAACGCTGCTTTCAATACCGCTTTTTTGTCTTTAATGAAGTAATAATCTTTAAATTTGTTGTCCCACTTCGCTTCCAATCCCGAAATATCGATATTGAATAATTCCTTGGCAAGCGGAGCGACCACTTCCTTTGCATCTTTTTCCGTAATCTCTTGGTTGGTCGTTACCTTTTTTCTTTTTTTATGAGATACATTCAAGACCTTTCCTTCTTTTTTGTCTAGCTCAAGCGATACATCGTTATCCTTAAGTAATAACATTTGAACCTTATCCCCATTAGAATGAAGTTGGGCATCTGTTATTTCAAAATCATGATCAAATGCCGTCTTTATCGCTTTTGCTGCCATTTCCAACGATTTCGAATCGAGATCCTCCTTGGCAAGCTTTATTGCAACTCTACTAACAAAACCTGGCCCCCCATATATCGCCCAACTTGCTTCAAAGTCCTTCCCTGTCAACTGATACAAAGAATAGTCATCTTTTAGTTTTTCTTTTTTCCCATCATACAGCCGATGCAGAATCACTTCTTTATCAAGAACGTACGTTTTCTTTGCGTATGCCCCTTTCAGCGCTTTTAGGACCTTCTCCTGAGCCTCTTTGCTGATTTTATCGAGTGGAATCATTCCGTCCAACGACCATACTTCACCTTTTTTATAATTAAAGTAGACGACGTACTTTCCATCTACCGATGTAACCTTCGCCTCTGAATCATTTATAGATTCGGCAGCCTCCTGCAGCTTAATCTCTTTCCCCGCAAATTGCTTTACCGCTTTCTGCAGCTTGGCAGCCATCGTTTTGTCAATCTGAAGCTTCTTATTATCCGCTTGCTTCTGCCCTTGCGCAGCCTCGGCTCCAACAGGAATTGGCGCCGCCACGGCAACTAACATACTCGATACGATCATAGACGCTAGAATTGCTTTTTTCATGTTCATTTTATTTCCTCCTTTAATGGAACACTTGATAGCTATAATGCTAATGAATGGAATAGAACTTAACCACGAAACTTTATATGAATAAAAATTAAGAGAACATTAATGTTTGGACAGAAGTAACGGAGCATATTAAAAAAAGCACCCTTTCGGATGCTTCAAATGGATGATTTTCACTTACCTTTTTGCATTATTCTTCATCTAGTCTGCTTGCAACAGGGTCTTCCCCTCCAAAAAGTGCATTTGCCCCGGATTTAAGGTACACTACCTTTTTATTGGCATCTAATGCCACTCTTACTCTGGTTTCTTGATCTTTAACGAAGCAGTAGTCTTGATATAAGCTATCCCACTTTACTTCGTATCCCGTTATATCGATACTGAATAATTCCTTGGCGAGCGGAGCGGCCACCTCTTTTGCCTCTTTTGCCGTAATCGTCTGGCTCGTCGTCACCTTTTTGCGCGTATTATGGAATAAGTTAGTTGCCTTCCCGCTCTGTTCATCTACGTAAAGAGTAGAGCTGCCGTCCTTTAATTCCCATGCGTTTTTTTTAGTATTACTAACAAGATAAGCCTCTGTTATGTTAAATTGATGATCTAACGCCGTTTTCACCGATTCCTCCGCCGTTGTCAACAGCTTCGCTTCAAGCTCTTCCTTAGCAAATTCGATCCGGGCTTGATTAATATAATCTTTTAGATCCGGATCATTTTTAACGAGTGATGCATTAAAATCTTTCCCCTTCAAATAGTAAGTAGAATTTTGGCTGAACTGTTCCTTTTTATCTTCATAGTAACGTTCCAGGAGCACTTCTTTATCAAAAGCATATGTTTTCCCCGAATACATTTTTTTCAACAATTTCAGAACATCGTCCTGATCCTTTTTGCTGATTTTGTCGATCGTTGTTTTTCCGGTCAACGTCCATACTTGTCCTGTTTTATGATCAAAAAATAGTTGATAGACCCCGTCTACGGATTGAACCCTCGCCATCGTGTCAGTCGAACGAACTAGTTCGCCAACATTTTGCAGCTTGACATCTTTGCCGGCAAATTTTTGTACAGCCTTTTGCAGCTTGGCAGCAACCTTTTTATCAATTTGAACACTGCTGCTTGATGCTTGCTCTTGTTTCTTTCCTCCTGCTGCTTCGGCTCCTACAAAAGTCGGGCCCGCCAGCGTAACCAACAAACTGGATACGATCATGGATGCTACAACTGCTTTTTTCAAATTCATACTAAACCCTCCAATGTTTTATATTCTCATGGTGTACCACTGGTATATTCACCTACAATATATAACAATATCAATTCGCTCATTTGTGACATCATCTCTACTATTCTTTCCATAGAAGTGTGCTTTGCAGCGGGCTGTTCCGATATTCCGGTTTTAACTTTTGTCTTGCCTCATCAGCAGTCTTATAAATATATCCTTTCTGGGCAGGAGATGCTTTCGAAGCACTTATATATTGTCTCCTATGCGAATATCCAAATGTAAAAGAGTTATCAAATTGCGCCATGCAATTCAATAACTCTTTAATGTCCAAACTCGCCCTATTCAGAATCCGTATAATGCTCCGACACCAGCTATTATGGACACTACGTTCTTATTAGCGTCCAGTGCTGCCCTCAGAACCGGTTTTTTGTCTTTGAAGAAGTAGTAATTTTCATATTCGCTGACCCACTTCACTTCCAATTGCGCAATATCCATATTGAATAATTCCTTGGCAAGCGGTGCAACCACGTCTTTAGCCTCTTTTTCCGTAATTTCTTTATTAGTCGTTACCGCTTTACGCGTTTTATGAGATACCTTAGTGAGTTCTCCCCTCTCCATCTCGACCAATACATCTTTATCCTCAAGCATCCATCTAATGCCATTAGTTAGCTGAGCGTTTGTAACCATCAAATCATGATTGAATGCCGTTTTTGTCGCTTTTACTGCCGTTTCCAGGAGCTTCGGATCGAGCTCTTCCTTGGTAAACTGTATCTTAAAACCACCAACAGTACCTTTTAGCTCTTTAGCGGAATTTTCCTTTGCAAAGGAAACATCAAAATCTTTCCCTGTCAACGTATACGACAAATTCGCACCTAGTTTTTCTTTTTCGCCATCATAGCCTCGCTGCATGATCACTTCTTTGTTAAAGGCATATGTTTTATTTGCATATGCTTTTTTTAACACTGTCAAGATTTTCTCCTGATCCTCTTTACTGATTTTATCGATTGTGACCTTTTCATCAATCTCCCATATTTTACCGTTATCAATGATAAAGCGGATAGCATATTTTCCGTCTACGGAATCAACCTTGGCACTTGGAGAGAATTCTATCTTCTCACCGAAATTCTTCAGCTTGATCTCTTTCCCTGCATATATTTTGATAGCTTTTTGCAGCTTGGCGGACAGCTTCTGGTCGATTTGAACCTTCTTATTATCCGCTTGCTTCTGCTCTTGCGCAGCCGCGGCCCCTGCAGGAATCGGGCCTGCCACGGCAACTAACATACTCGATACGATCATAGACGCTAGAATTGCTTTTTTTATATTCATAGTTAACCTCCTAGGTATTCCTTCTGTTTATTAAGCATCTAACGAAAATTAGAATTTATGTATTTCATTTGAGCCTGTATATTTAGTCCGATAACGTCTAATGCCCCCCCAATAATGCTGTGCCACCCGATATGAGGTACACCACGTTCTTATCGGCATCCAATGCTGCCCTCAATACCATTTCTTTGCCTTTAACGAAGCAATAATCTTTAAATAGGTTGTCCCACTTTACTTCTAATCCCGAAATGTCGATATTGAATAATTCCTTGGCAAGCGGAGCGACCACTGCCTTTGCATCTTTTGTCGTAATCTCTTGGTCGGTCATTACCTTTTTTCTTGTATGATGAAATACATTCAAGACCTTTCCCTTTTTTGCTTCCATCTCAAGTGATACATCATTATCCTTAAGTGACAACATATGATAGTTGTCTCCGTTAGAACTAAGAGACCCCTCTGTTACATTCAAATCATGATCGAAAGCCGCATTTATCGCCTTTGCTGCCGTTTCCAGCGACTTTGAATCGAGCTCTTCCTTGGCTAACTTTATCGAAAGACTGACATACTCTACTGGCGTCTCTCCCCGCTTATCCTTGGACAGAAGTGCTTCAAAATCTTTCCCTGTCAATTCATACGATAAATAATGATCTTGCAGTTTTCCTTTTTTATCGTCATAGCGCCTCTTCATGACCGCTTCTCTATCAAAGACGTATGTTTTCTTTGCGTATGCTCCTTTCAGCATTTTCAGGGCCTTTTCCTGATCCTGTTTGCTGATTGTATCAATTGGAATCGTTCCATTGATCTCCCATACTTCTCCTTTTTGATAATCGAAGTGGACTGCGTACTTTCCATCTGTCGATGTAACCTTTGCATTTGTAGCAAATGTAGTCTCGGCAGCCTCCTGTAACTTTATCTCTTTCCCTGCAAATTGCTTTACCGCTTTTTGCAGCTTGGCGGCCAGCTTCTGATCGATATGAACCTTCTTATTATCCGTTTGCTTATGCTCTTGCGCAGCCGCGGCCCCTGCAGGAATCGGGCCTGCCACGGCAACCAACATACTGGATACGATCATGGATGCTAGAATTGCTGTTTTAATGTTCATTTGTTCTATTTCCTCCTATGTTTCATTTTGAACCCTCTTTTTATGCTAACATTGAACATGTAATACTCAACTTAACATTCAATGAATAAGTTTTAAGAATAAAATCAGAAATGAAATGTGAACGACCAACTCCGTAATGCCAGTTTGCAAATGAAAACTGATACTGTTTGTTACATCTTCCTTCTCTGCTTCCATACAAAAAAAGAGTTATCAAATTGCACCAGGCATTCGATAACTTTTTTATTTCATCCATAACTATGAATATTTTCTTATTTTCCTTTTCTCGCTCAGCATCTAATTTCTCTTCCAATCCCTTCTGCATAGAATTGAGTACTTCCTCAACTGAATTTTTATGCTGTACGATTTCCTTCACCGCATTAGTCATTGCATAGCGGATAGGAAGAGACAAAACAGAAATGATGCTCTGCGCATTTAACCTCGACATCTCGGTGCATACATAGGGAATACGCTTACAATTAACTTCATTCCCATAAGCAAATAAAAGCATCAATATTAGGATTTCAAAACTTTTAATGGGTGAACATGAAGATGTATGGGAAAGAATTATGAACTTGGAGTGTATAAGGTGTGGATGGTTGTTAAATTACCTAAAGTGTAAGTGGCACTAATCTGGCCCTCACTGAATAAATATTTTACGATTCAATTATCTTTGAAACTTATCAACGTGTGGATAAGTGAATCATTGCTAGAATGTGTATAACTTCGTAATTTTGCGAAATATCGAATTATTATCGTGTAGTTATCCAACGTTATGAACACGTTTTCAACAGAAATTGTGGATGGGACGGCTTATATATGCGAGATTGTTCACTTTATAAAGTTATCCCTCTGTGCATATTTCTTCAATAACATACCTATTCATCGTTGTGGATAATCTGTGGACAACAAATAACCCACCAACTAAAATAGTTAGTGGGTTATTTCATTTGCTTGGCGACGTCCTACTCTCCCGGGACCCTGCGGTCCAAGTACCATCGGCGCTGGAGGGCTTAACGGTCGTGTTCGGGATGGATACGCGTGGAACCCCTCCGCCATCGCCACCAAACAGCATTGGCTAAAGCCAATATGAAATTCAAGGTTTGAACCTTGAAAACTGAATGCGAAAGTTAGTGCTAGATGTTCATCCGGGGCCCCCGGAAAGTATTCGGTGTTGCTGCAAAGCTTCACTTCACTTTTTGGGGTTTAATCTTTTAGGATAAGCCCTCGACCGATTAGTATTGGTCAGCTCCACACATTGCTGTGCTTCCACCTCCAACCTATCTACCTCGTCGTCTTCAAGGGGTCTTACTAATTGGGAAATCTCATCTTGAGGGGGG
>NZ_JMLT01000021.1:0-97436 GCF_000686865.1 Paenibacillus sp. UNC217MF
GGGATTCCTACTACTACCTGAACAATGAGCACGGAGATGTCGTGCGCATCACGAACCGTCTCGGCAGCATCCTGAACAGCTATGAGTACGACGCCTTCGGCCAGACGGTATCTGCCACAGAGGGCATTCCGAACCGCTTCCGCTACGCAGGCGAGCAGTTCGATGCGATCACGCAGCAGTACTACCTGCGTGCAAGGTTCTACAACCCGGTCATTGCCCGCTTTACGCAAGAGGATGAGTACCGTGGTGATGGTCTCAACCTGTACGCGTATGTCGGGAACAATCCGATTAATTATGTGGATCCGAGCGGTTATAGCAGCCAGCCGATTAGCTGTGGTGGCGGCGGCAAGAAGGAAGGGCCGTACGAGCAGACGGGTAAACCTAACGAACTAAATTCTCGTTACGTTAACTGGGGCAGTAATCTTGATGATATTAACGATACAATAGTAAAATTAGGATTAAGGGCGTTAAAGAATTCAGGAGGAAACTGGAGAAAGTCTGAAGCGTTATTTGAAAAATACTTGCAAACTGTTGAAAATCGGTTACGCAACGTGAATAGTGAGTATGGTGTTGAAATTCAACCTGCGGCTGTACAAGGGGGACTTCGTATCCCAGCTGGCTTCTGGATAGGGAAGAATAAGTGGGTACCATATCGTGGTTCAAGGCGATTAGATGCAGGTATAGTTGATCTTTCTCAAATAGCGAATTCTCCTACTAAGTATCAAGGGAAATATAAAACCGTTGTTTCGGGATTTGATATTACATTGAATCCAACAAAACCTTCGGTGATAACTAAATACCAAGAATACTTTGGGGATATACCGATATTTGACATTAGATTGCCGTAATGAAAAGAGGTTGTTCTTAATGAGTTCAGAAGAGTTACTTCCTTCTAACGAGATAATTGAAGCTGTATTAAAAAATTCGATTTACCCTATTCTTAAGCAACTAGAAAATGACATTGGGAAACTTAAGTATAGATGTTCTATTTATATTGATGATCAGGAAATGAGTTCTCAAGTATTGGATTTTTCTGAAATAAACACTTCTAGTGGAATCGCACAACCAATACGAGTAAGATTCAGACCAACATTTAATGCTAATCAACTAAAATTTCAAGTCGAAGCTGTGTTTTCACAAGATTTATCTCCCCAAGGTTCAGGTTTTTCTGGTTTCTGGACAAAAGGGAAGATTAATATCGATAATTTTATTGTACAGAGATCACCCTGGGTAGCACAGTATAATGTATGGAAATGGAGAGGGTGGAAATAAGCTAGGAAATTTATATTTGAGGCTATAAAGGTGTTCTTTCAAGTAAAAGTGTACATTCAGGTTTGCTTCCTAGAAGCAAGATCATACAATACAACCAACAAGCCAAACAACATAAATAACTTGACAAATACGCTTAGTCCAACTTTCAAAGGCTTATTCCACTTGAACAACGAGGGAGAATAAGCCTTTTATTCTTGTTCAAAATTAAAGAGGACAGGCGATCAGCATCATGGTGGCATAGAACGAATCACTGGGCAATCCTAGCCGCATCCTAGACGGGAAGACGACAAGCTATTTGTATGAAAGCCGGAACCGACTGCTATCCCTTTTGCAAAGGATCGGGGCATAAGACAAGCACCGTTACTTCATCATCATGTTGGGGGTAAGAGGCCAATCGATAGCGATACGCTCCACATGCACAATAATGAGAAGCAGATAGGGGTATGGGGAAAATATTATTGACAATAAATGGGGTGAAAAATAGTGAATAGTGATAATAACATTGTTCACCCATATGAATTACGAATACGTGAAGATCTTGATAAAGTATTGCCCAATGCTTATGACAGTATTGAAAAAGTTGAGAAGCTTCCACTAGAAACGGGTCTAAATTTACTTAAGATTCTTATTGAATATGCTTGCATGAGTCAGAACATAGTTTTAATTACGTTAGCAAGGGAGCAATTAAAGAAAATACCTTTAAAATGGTTGACACAATACTTTCTTGAAGTCGCCAATGGAAGCGTTGATTTTGATGATGAATGGGAGTACCTTAGATTACTAGAATTGGTGCGAGAAGCAGTGCCAGAATTATTAGATGGATTAATTGATCGTGGATTATTATCAGAAAATGACGAAGTTCAGGAAGCGGCGGAGTGGTTTAGAAACAAGTAGAATCCATAGAGCATTAGGGACGATAATATAATTTTGATTTGGAACTGGAGGAAAGAAACAATGTATGATAAAGATTTAATCAGAGATCTTTTAATAGACTCCACACACAGTATACAAGAGGCGAACACTTTTTTTCAGGAGAGACTGAATGATAAGGCATTATTAGATATCCTAGTTGACTTTGATATTAGACGATTATTCTAGTGACGCCTCAATGACGGCTTCTTACTGGATTTCGAACTTTCAGGAGAATTTACTGCTTACAATTGAGGAAAAATTATTAATACTCCAAGACTACAAATTGGATAATATTTTTGTACATGCATGGATCGCACTTGGAAAAATTAAATCCAAGAAAGGGTTAATATATCTAACAGAAAAAAGAATATCACCGAAGTTAAGTTGGGAAGCAGAAGCTTTAAAACATCATCTAAATGAATGTCTTAAAGATTAGGGAAGTACTTGAGATGGCAATGATTCTGAAGAAGCGAAGCGTTCGCCATTGTGACCGATTCCTATCTCGTGAGATTTGAGAGTTTAATGAAACAAGAATTCAGGGAACAACAACGATCGTAGAACATTTCAGGCTGTCGCCCTACTTTGTCTCTTAATGAAGTATCTCACTGCAAAACAGGTTTCAGAACATGTTAATTCTGGGACAATTGTAGGTTTAGGCACTGGATCCCCGGGAACCTATATATTGAAAATCAGAAGTGGGTATCCAAATGAAGCGATACTTGACTCTTCAGATTATGTGCTGAGGTTGGGGATTAAAGTAAATGAAGGAACAGTCTATTTTAGAGATCTCTATGATCTTATGGAATGGACTAATAAATGCCCGAATGAAGAGTATCTTCGCAATAACAAACAATTCAATAGATATGAAAATAGAGACTAAAGTAGGTCTTCTCTCACCAAGGAAAACTCGACTATTTTCCCTCCTGGAAGACAGAATTATAGGTATATTGTTATATTTAATCATCTGATCAAATGGTCAAAAGACTCATATGGTGGTATATTTAGACGATATAATAGAGGAGGGAAATTGAGGATGAAGATGAAATCAATTGTAGTTCTAGTGCTGTCGGGCCTATTAGCATTTACGATTACAGGATGCAGCGGCAGTAACGAATCTAATCCATCTACTCAGGAACTAGAGAAGAAGATTGCTGCATTGGAGAAAGAGAACACCGAGCTTAAAGAAAAATTGAAGGCGGACGGGGAAACTGCAAAGGAACAGAGTGAGCCTGCCGACAAAGCGGACAAAGCACCTGAAGCAGCAAACCAAACGATTGAAGTGAACAAAGCGAAAACGATTGATGGCTTTGCTGAGCTGACAATTACAGGCGCTAAATTTGCCAACAAAATTGTACCCTCAAAACCAGATAGCTTTTACACTTACTATGAAGTGAAGGATACCGCAAATACATATTTCGACGTTGTCATTAAGGTGAAGAGCTTGCTGACAACCGGCAAGAGATCGAACGAGTTTGTTTCCGTGAAGGTAGTGTATGACGATAAGTATGAATATGATCCGTTCACAACGATTGAGAAAAACGGCGGAAGCGACTTCACGTATACGAATATTACGGAGATTGAACCTTTGAAGTCGGGCACATTGCACTATATTGCGGAGGTTCCTGCAGGGGTCGCAAAGGATAAAAAGCCGATTAAGGTCATCATCTCATGCAACGGGGAAGACTATACCTATACATATCGGTAAAACCGTGATCATTTCGTTTTCAGCAGTCAATGTTAACCCGTTAGAGCTCCCAATCCGGCAGGGTTAGATTTGCTGCTGATATCAATAATATTGATTAACAAGGGGCTTCCCCTATAGATCTAGCAATCTATAAGGGGCAAGCTCTTATTTATATTCCAGAATGAATATCATCATTGGGAGGGCAATAATTTTCATATTGACAATTTGTAAGCGTATACAATAAACTATCTCCAACAAGACTTTGTTAATAATTTTAACTAACTTAGATTGTGGGGGGAGGATGACGGATTGATTGGCAGAGGCCAGACGGGAAACGCTAAATTGGTGAAGCATATTAACCGTGAGGGAATCCTCCATCAATTGCGCGATAATCCTCGGGTTTCGAGAGCCGATTTGGCGAAGTTAACAGAGTTAAGCCGGCCATGCGTCTCAGCGCTCGTCGATGAGATGATTATGGAAGGCTTGATCAGCGAGGTCGGATACGGTGAATCGAAGGGCGGCAGGAAGCCGATTCTTCTGGAATATAACTTTGATGCGTATGGTGTCATTGGCGCAGTATTCGAAGGAAGCACTTTGCAATTGGCGATTGCGAACCTGAAGGGGGAGCTGCTCGTCTCGCGCACGACGAATTTGCCGCATCCTATGGATGGCGAGATGGCAATTCGCAGCATTGAACAGGGATTGGACACTCTTCTCACTGCCAGCGGGTTTCCGAAGGAACGGCTGCTTGGCATGGGTTTGGGACTTCCCGGAATTACACAGCGCAGCGCAGGAACGGTCAGCTACGCTCCCAGCACAGGGTGGATGGGTCTGCCGGTACAGAAGGAAATTGAAGAAGCACTGGGATTGCCAGTCGTTATCGAGAACGACGTGAATCTGATGACGCTGGGCGAATTTCATAAAGGCATCGGCGTCGGCCACTCCAATCTCGTCTACATGTACGCGGGAACAGGAATCGGCGCAGGCATGATTATTGACGGACAGCTGTATCGGGGAGCCAATGAGGCAAGCGGTGAGATCGGCTATATGATGATTGGCCCAATCGGCAATCAGGCCAAAGGCGAGTATGGGGTGTTCGAGCGCAACTACTCGGTGAGAGCCATCTACGAGAAAGCCATTCGCATTCTCCCATCCATTGGCCCAGACAGAAGCATTATTCAGCAGATTGTTGAGCTGGCCAACGTCGGCAGCGACGAGGCTCAAAGGCTATTCGACGATATATGCCGGCACTGGACTTATGGGATCGCCAATGTCACGAGCGTCATGGATCCGGCGCTGCTCATCCTTAGCGGTGAAATGCTGCATATCGGGGACGAAGGCATTCGCAAAATACAATATTGGCTGAATGAATGGGTTCCATCTGTACCCATCATTAAGATGGCCACACTTGGCGATCAGGCGGGCTTGATAGGAGCCATTCACTGTACATTGGAGGCTTTCCCCTCCACGGCTAAATTTCAAAGGTAAACAATGATTTTTTCTCCAGCATGAATTGCTTCTCAGACAATGACAACTACGGATGTGCCTATATTCGCAACCAGCACAATACCGTCAGGTCAATTCTTCTACAGCGCAGAATCCAACAACATAGATGCAGCTGCTCACACATACGACATCAATTATGAAGTTCTACTACTCACGATTGATACTCACACGACAAATTCAACCTACACATCTTTCACATCAAATACAACGAATATACTCAAAATCGTACGACAATCACAATCACACTTACACTCATACCACACTCATCAGATAGTAAAATGTTAATCATTTCACTATAGCAGCACAGAACGATCTCACAGCTAATCATTTCACCATAGCACCACAGAACGAATCATAGCTAATTTTTTTTCACGATATCATCTCAGAACGATATAGAACTGTATGCAATTCCATAGTGGCAAACCGTACATAGCATAACGATTTCCTGCAACACAATGACCAAGTATATACGGATGTTTAGTTGGTCTAAGTAAGGGCTATTGTTCTGAACGTCAGCATAGCTTTGATCCATATAACCAACGAACGGGCTGTTGTTGAAGGACTACTACGTTTTTGCGGGATGCTGCATAGGAACATATCAACTCAGATTCATTTCGTCTTTTGAAGATGAATTCATCCGATACAGCGCGAAACACGAATCAAAAATTTATAGTAGGGGGAACGTCATGAAACAGGTAAAGGGGAAAGCAAAAACATGGTTGATGAGCTCTATGCTTGTCCTTGCGATGCTGGCAGTGACTGCTTGTGGAGGCGGCGGTGGGACTGCATCTGAGGGCGGACAGCAATCCGGGGAGAAATCATCATCGGGTAAAGAAAAGCTGGTTATCTACACAGCGAGAGACAAGAACGTCGTCGATGAGATTATCCCGAAATTCGAGGCGAAATACCCGAACATGGAAGTCGAAGTGCTCACGATGGGCGCACAGCAAATCTTGGAGCGCGTACGTGGGGAGAAGGCGAATCCACAAGCGGACTTCTGGTGGGGAGGCACACAGTCGTCACTGATGACTGCGGCAGATGAAGACCTGCTGGAAAGCGTGAAGCCAAGCTTCGCGGACAGCATTCCGGCATTGTACAAAGACAGTCAAGACCGCTGGTATGGGGAAATGCTGCTGCCTGAGGTCATTATGTACAATTCTCACGCGCTGAAACAAGAAGATGCACCGAAAGATTGGGACGATCTCCTTGATCCGAAATACAAGGACAAAATCATCATTCGCGGGGTGCTTGCTTCCGGAACGATGAGAACGATCTATTCTTCCATGATTTATAAGCAGGATGCAAGTGATCCAACGAAGGGCTTCGACTGGCTGAAGAAGCTGGATGCCAACACGAAGGAATACGCACAGGATCCGACTAACCTGTATTTGAAGCTGGCTCGTGAGGAAGGCACATTGTCCCTGTGGAACCTGCAGGACATTATGATTCAGAAGGAATTGCAGAAGCAACCGTTCGACTTCATCTATCCGGCCAGCGGAGCGCCAATCCTAGTTGATGGCGTCGGTGTCGTGAAGGGTGCGAAAAATAAGGAGTCGGCAATGAAGTTCTATGAATTCCTCTTTGACTCTAATTTGCGTGTAGAGCTCGCGGATAAGCTGTTCCAGATTCCAACACGGACAGATATCAGCAAGGATACGCTTCCTGCTTGGCTGAAGGGGTTGGAGCTGAAGCCGCTTGACATTGATTGGACGGTAATGGCGCAGAAGGAAAAAGAGTGGATGCAGCATTGGGATGAGAACATCAAGGGAAAAGGCGCAAAATAATAGGTTCGTTCAGGCGGAGGCTATGCTCTTCGCCTGATTATGATCATTTCAGAGGCAGGAGGGAGCCCGCTTGATAGAGGTAGCATTAGATCATGTTAGCAAGCAATTCGGGAACGTCAAGGGAGTTACCGACGTAAACATCCGGATTCAACCGGGTGAATTCTTCACCTTCCTCGGCCCTAGCGGCTGCGGCAAAACGACGACACTGCGGATGATTGCAGGATTTTATTTTCCAAGCGAAGGCCGAATCGTGTTCGGCGATCAAGATGTCACGACACTCCCACCGAATAAGCGCAATACCGGCATGGTTTTTCAGAATTATGCTTTATTTCCGCACATGACCGTATTTGAAAATGTTGCATTTGGTTTACAGGTGCGCAAGGTTCCAAAGTCAGAAATGATAGAGCGCGCCCATCGCGCGTTGAAGCAGGTTCATTTGGATGGGTATGGAAGCCGTAGAATTGACCAATTGTCCGGCGGACAGCAGCAGCGGGTTGCCTTGGCTCGTGCACTCGTGATAGAGCCGAAAATACTGCTTCTCGATGAGCCGTTGTCCAATCTGGATGCGAAGCTCCGCGAGGAGACAAGGATCGAAATTAAGAGACTTCAATTAGAGCTGGGAATTACAACGATATACGTCACCCATGATCAGGCAGAGGCGATGGCGATGTCTGACCGCATTATGGTCATGCAGGGTGGGGTTGTACAGCAGATTGGAAGTCCTGAAGAAATATATAATCGACCCGTTAATCGATTTGTCGCCTCCTTCATTGGCGAGTCGAACCTGTGGGAAGGAACGGTGGAACGAATCGAAGACGGCGAAGCCGTCATTCGCGTAGCTCCAGATCTCCGTCTAAGAGGGCTGACAGCGAATGCTTCTGCCAACTGTTCACTGGAAGCAGGCAAGAAGGTATCACTGTCGATACGTCCTGAATCGATTCGGGAGGCTGGTGGAGAAGAGACGGGGGACAATATCGTTACAGGCAGTGTAGTCATTTCTGAATTTACAGGAGTTAGCGTGAACTATGTGTCGCAGGTGGCGGATCAGCAGTTGAAGGCGATGTTCGTCAATCAAGGGCATCGGGTTCGCGGACGAGGGGAAGCAATCTCCCTGTTCATTCCGAAAGAAAGCATTTACTTCTTAGGATAGAGAGGGGATGAATGATGATAACGAACACACCTAACGCGCCACGGCCATCGAAGCCACGCATGCGCTTGCCCCGCCGCTCGGGGCCCATTACGCAATCGCCTTACTTCGTCTATGTGCTCGTAGCGCCGCTTTTTCTCATACTGTTGGCATATGTCGTTTATCCACTATTTCAAACATTCGTACAAAGTATTCAAGTCGAGGATCAATTCTCGCTTACGAACTATGCGCGATTTTTCAGCCTAGAGCATACATCTAATCTGGAAGCACTGTGGACCAGCATTTATATTTCCGTCTTAAGTGTGATCACGTGTGCAATCGTGGGTGTAGCCATGGCGTTTCTGTTGGAACGCTACGAATTTCCCGGCAGGAAGGTGCTTGCTGTCCTCGTTCTCGTTCCAATGGCACTGCCTCCACTTGTTGGCGTACTGTCGTTCACGTTCTTGTATGGCGAGAGCGGTATCATTCCACGGGCGCTTAAGGAACTGCTTCATCTCGAACAAGTACCTTTTTATTTAAAAGGGATCTGGGGCGTTCTGGTCGTACATACATTTACGATGTATACCTATTTCTATATGACGGCGTCGTCTGCGATTCGGGGTCTCGATCCTTCGCTTGAAGAAGCAGCCGCAAGTTTAGGAGCAGGCAGATTGTACATTTGGCGGCGAGTAATTCTGCCGATGCTGACTCCAGCGCTTGTGGCCTCGTCACTGCTTGTATTCATGATTGCGATGGCATCATATACGGCTCCGCTTATCTTCGGCATCGAACGGACGATGACGATGCAGATTTATTTGTCGCGTACGAATGGCAATTTGGATATGGCTGCTGCGCAATCGACGATCCTATCCGTTGTGTCGATTGTATTCTTGCTCGTGATGCGCTGGTATCAAGGGCTGCGCAACTACCAGAACATGAGCAAGGGCATCAGTGTCCATCGCACAGAGGTCAAGAGTGCGGTCGGCAAATATGTTGCAATGATTTTGTCTATTATCGGCGTCATTATTTTGCTGCTTCCCATCTTCGTGCTGGTGTTGATTTCATTGTCAACGAACGGCACTTGGACGACGCAAGTATTGCCGCCTGAATATACATTTGAGCATTATATCAAGCTGTTCACGGACAGCAAAACATGGCGGCCTATTATAAACAGCTTCCAGATGAGCTTCGTCGCAACAATTGGGAATGTCATCTTCGGCGTGGCAGCTGCTTATGCGATGGTTCGCTTGAAGTTTAAAGGGAAGACGCTGCTTGATGTCTTAATTATGCTCCCATGGGCGCTGCCGGGTACTGTCGTTGCGGTCAACTTGATTGCGGCCTTCAGCGAGCCCAATGTATTCAGCTTCAATCAAGTGCTGATCGGCAGTTTCTGGATTTTGCCTCTAGCTTACTTCGTGCGCCACCTGCCGCTCGTGTTCCGTTCTACTTCGGCAACCTTGGTGCAGATGGATGCATCTGTGGAGGAGGCGGCACGCAATCTAGGCGCATCGTGGTGGTACAGCTTCCGCAGAGTTGTGTTCCCGATGGCATTAAGCGGGATATTGGCGGGTACGCTGCTCGCCTTTGTGCAGGGGATTGGGGAATTCGTATCCTCCATTCTGCTCTTTACTGCCAAGAGCACGCCGCTGTCGGTCGAAATCTTCCAACGGATGTATTCATTCGAATTCGGCACGGCTTGTGCATATGGTGTTCTTCAAATTGCATTGATCATCATCGTACTGTTCGTATCCCGCAAAATAACGGGCGACAACACGGCTATATAATCATTGGTCATTGCGTGGGAACCGCCTAGGGGTTCATCAACCACGTTATGATATACAGCTGGGAAATGGCCATTTCCAGCTGAATAACTATTCCACCATTCGAGGAGGGATTTGATGATCAAAGGTAAGTCGGCCTCAAAGATCTGTTCCATCGTATTAAGCGTTGTATTGGCAAGCAGTGTACTGCTGTCCACGCAAGCCGAGACCGTATCAGCGGATCGGGGAATTGTTGATTTATGGAAGTCGATCAAGCCGCTGACGACGATCGCAAGTGCGATGAACACGGGAGCTCACCCTGATGATGAGCACAGCGCGACCTTGGCGTACCTTTCCCTGGGAAGAGGAGTCAATACATCAAGCGTGATCGCTGTGAGAGGAGAAGGCGGACAGAACGAGATTGGAAGTGAGCTCGGAGCGGGCCTTGGGGTCATACGAACTCGGGAACTGCAGGAAGCATCCAAGATCACGAATGTGACATTGGGGATGCTCGGCGAGCATCTGAATGATCCAATCTTCGACTTCGGGTTCTCGAAGAGTGTAGAGGAAACGCTGGAGAAATGGGGGGAATCTGTTGCGTACGAGCGCTTAATTCGCAAAATACGCGAGCTTCGCCCAGATGTCATCATTCCTGCATTCTTGAATGAAAACTCTACACATGGTCATCATCGGACGATTAACGTGCTTACGGTGCGTGCGTTCAAGGACGCAGCGAATCCTGAAGTATATCCTGAGCACCTGAAGCAGGGGCTTCAGCCATGGCAGATCAAGAAATTATATTTGCCGGCGAATAACAAGGATTACACCGTGAGAGCGCCAATTGGGGAGTACAACTCCATCTATGGGGCCTCTTACCTGCAGCTTGGGGAAGAGTCGCGCTTCATGCACAAGAGCCAAGGGATGGGAAGAGTGGTTGACGAAGGGCCTGCTCAGGGGGACAGCTACTATAAGCTAGACCTGAGCACGGTAAAGACGAAGGAGAAGGAGCAAGACCTCTTCGACGGCATCGCATTCACCTTTGCAGATTTGGCGAAGGAAATTAGTGTGAAGGGCAAGGACGATAAGATTGCGAAGGATTTGCAAGCTCTGCAGCAGGATGCAGACAGGATTGTAGCGGCTTACCCAAGCTTCGCCAATGTCTTGAAGGAAGTCCACGGTATGAAGGCAGACGTTCAGACTGCACTCGATAATGTCAAGAAGTCCAGCTTGGATGCAGCAACGAAGGACGATTTGCTCCATCGCCTGCACGTGAAGGAAGAGCAGTTAAACAAGGCGAGTATGGAAGCGGCATCTGTTGTGGTGAAGGTTAAGCCAGATGCCAATGAACTTGTGGCTGGACAGCCGACGAAGGTAACCGTAACGGCATTTAATGGCGGTTCTACGAAATTAGACAACGTGAAGCTTAGCCTGAACGTGCCTGCGGGCTGGACAGCGGCGCCTGTGGGCGCGACAAGCTTTGGGCAGCTTGGCTATAACGAGACAGCTTCAGCTGTATTCGAGGTCAAGGTTCCGGCAGATGCACCGTTATTCAAGCCATACGAAGCTTCGGTATTCAACGCGAAGGTAGTATACGAGGCATTCCGTACTGTGACGTCCTTGCAGGAGACACCGCAAAATGCAGTGGCGGTACTGCCTCCTTACTCGATGACGCTCAGTCCGAGCGCTACGATTCTGAATACGCTCAAGCCAGGCGAGCCAATTCCGGTGAAAGTAACGGTGAAGAATTATACGCCAGGAGCATCCAAGGCGTCGATTGCATTGCAAGTTCCACAGGGCTGGACAGCCGAGCCTGCAGCAGAGGAGATTAGCTTTGCAGCGAAGGGGGAGACAAAGTCTGTTGCTTTCTCTGTTAAGGCAGCGTCTAACGTAAGCCCAGGCAAGTTCACGGTGACAGCGGTTGCGAAGAACGGCGATGTACAGAGCACGCACGGGACGCAGGTTATTCAATACCCGCACATCGGGAAGACCTACATCGTGCAGCCGGCAGAGCTTCAGATTCAAGCTTTCGACTTGAAGACACCAGAGAAGTGGAAGGTCGGCTATGTGTCTAGCGGCTTTGATAATATCGATCAATATTTGCGTCAAGTAGGCGTCAACGTGGTCAATTTGGATGCGAAGGAAATTGAGTCGGGAGATCTCTCTCAGTACAACGCAATTGTGCTTGGCATTCGTGCCTATGCGTTCCGTCCAGAATTGATTCCGAGCAACCAGCGTTTATTGAATTATGTGAAGAACGGCGGCAATCTGGTCGTTCAGTATCATAAGCCAGAGGATAAATGGTCGCCGGAACTCGCGCCGTATCCAATTAAGATTGGCTCGCCGCTCATTCAATGGCGGGTAACGGACGAGAATTCCAAAGTCACAACACTTGCACCGGAGCATCCAATGTTCAACGCTCCGAATAAGATTACAGATCAGGATTGGAACAATTGGATTCAAGATCGTTCGGCTTATAACCCTTCGGAGTGGGGCAAGGAGTATACGGAGCTCATTTCCAACGGCGATCCGGGCGAGAAGGAGTTCACAGGCACCTTCCTGACTGCGAACTACGGCAAGGGTGTATATACGTACAGTTCACTCGTATGGTATCGCGAGATTCCGGCATTGGTTCCGGGATCGATCCGCATGTTCGTGAACATGATCAGTCAGCATCAATAATGGCATTACTTAGTCGCAATTGTTCAGTTGGATAGATTCATCTAGATTCATCAAGTGCCTTGCACATCAGAACATCGGTGGGGGGCTCCTTCGGGACGTCTCCCCAATCGATGGAGAAGCGGAGGTATAAGGAGTATATGAATGTAATCGGAGTTCACGGACGGGAGCTAGATCAAGTGATCGGGAATACACAGTTCGCCGTTGTCCCTCTCGGATCAGTCGAATACCATGGCCCACATTCTCCACTCGGGACAGATATCATATTGGCGGAAGGCTTCGCTTGGAGGATTGAACCCTCCCTTCAGCCGCTCGTGTATCCAGCAGTTCCGTTCTCAGCATGCCCGGGGAAGACACAGCATTATCCTGGAACGATCTCGGTTCGTCCTTCCATTTATATCGATTATCTTACCGATGTTGTTCTGGGGATATGTAGGCTTGGGATTCGCAATATTGTCCTGCTGAACGCTCATGATGCCAATATGGGGCCTTCCCGAACCGTTGCTGAATCCGTGACCGGAGCCTACACGGACGCCAGCTTCCTTCTTATTAATTGGTGGCAGATGGCGAGTGTTGAGTTCACGCAGCAGAACGGCTTATTCGGGAGGCAGGCTGGAAGAGGGCATGGCGGGCCTTATGAGATGTCAGCCGTGAAGGCGCTGCGCCCAGACCTGGTATCGGTGCAGGATACGGACTTGGAATTAGATTCGTGCCCTCCTTTATCTTCGCTGCCATATGTACTTGTGGAAGGATTCCCTCAGGGATGGGATGGATATACCGGACATATTCGTCAGACCTCCATGGAAGCGGGGCAGTTGATCGTTGAGGAAGCAAGCCGGAATATGAACCAGCTCATTCAAGAATGGCTGCATATGAGAATGAAGTCGAACAAGGAGGCTTACTAAGCTATGGGATATCGTGAGAAATGGATGGAAACGGAAGGAACTACTTTCCCCGGCAAGACCTATACGGAGGTTGTGCTTGAGCCTGCATTTAATGAAGCGAAGACTCATCTGCTCGGCCCGATGATGGCAATCAATAAGGCACATCTAATCATGCTGGAGAAGCAGGAGCTTATTACACATGAGCAAGCGGAGACGATTGCACAAGCCATCCGTGCTCTTGACCTTGAAGCGCTTAAGCAAGCAAGCTATACCGGTCTGTTTGAAGATTTGTTTTTTCAGGTGGAGCATCAGCTGCTAGAGCATGCCGGCGACATCGCAGGCAACCTGCACTTGGCCCGCAGCCGCAATGATATGGGGATTGCAATCTATCGAATGGTGCTGCGGGAGAAGCTGATCGTCACGTTATCTTCGGCACTCCAGCTTAATGAACAGCTGCTTCTGTTCGCGAAAGAGCATCAGGATACGCTCATGATCGGCTATACACATACGCAGCAGGCGCAGCCAACGACACTCGCACATTACTTCATGGCCGTCGTCGATTCGCTTAACCGCGATATTCGGCGAATGATTGCGGCCTACAAGAACTGCAATCGGAGCAGCATGGGGGCTGCGGCGCTTACGACATCGGGCTTCGCGGTTAGCAGGGAGCAGATGATGGAGCTGCTCGCATTCGACGAGCTTATCGATAACTCCTATGATGCAATCGGTGGAGCTGACTACTTGGGCGAAGTGGCGACAGCTATCCAGCTCGCGGCGATCAATCTGGGTCGTGTCGTTCAGGATATGCTGCTGTGGTGCACACAAGAGTTCGGCGCGCTTAAGGTAGCTGCACCTTATGTACAGATTAGCTCTATCATGCCGCAGAAGCGCAATCCCGTGTCGTTCGAGCATATGCGGGCACTATTGTCGAGCTGTGTAGGCAATACGAATACGGTGCTGTCGATGATACATAATACGCCGTTCGGAGACATTGTCGATACGGAAGATGATATGCAGCCTTATGCGTGGAGAAGTCTTGCGATTATGGATAAAATGTACCGCTTGTTCGCTGCGGTCATCGGTACAATGGACGTCAACAAGGAGATGCTGCGTGAACGGACGCAGGGCAGCTTCGCAACCGTAACGGAGCTTGCGGATACACTTGCTCGAGTCGATGGCTTATCCTTCCGCAAGGCTCATCATATTGTCAGCGATGTCGTGAAGCATTCCTTGGCGCAAGGGTTGGCGGCCAATGAGATCACACTGTCTATTGTCAATGAGAGCGCCCGTCAACATATTGGTAGGGTTACATCGCTCACAGAGCAGACGCTGCGTGAAGCGCTAGACCCGGTGCATTTCGTCGAGATTCGTTCCTTGCCGGGCGGGCCGAGTCCGAAGGAGATCAGCCGCATGATCGAAGTGCGAATGAAGGATCACAGCGGATTTGCGAGCTGGCTGGGACAAGCGGAAGGCAGCATACAGGCAGCAATGAAGCATCTGGATCAAGTCATAACAGAGTGGAGCGGGTGTTGATGGGAACCTACAGCATTCCTCTGCTTGCGGTTGATGGTGGAGGTACGAAATGTCTCGTTAGGCTGCTCGATAGTGAAGGAACTACGCTTGGGGAGGGAAAGGGAGGATCTTCGAACTATCAGGGAGTCGGTGTGGATGAAGTTGTACGAGCGCTGTCACAAGGGATTGAAGCGGCGTTGCGTGACTACTGCCGCAAGCAGGAGTGTAGTGCGACTTATGAGGCAATTGCAATCGAATGTGCCGTATTTGCACTTGCTGGATTAGATACGGAGCATGACCGTCATATCATCACGGGCCTTGTACACGAGGTATTGAAGCATCTTCACATCGATGCAGAACATGTCATTGTGGAGAACGATGGATATGCTGCTCTGCTCGGAGCGACAGGAGGGCAGCCAGGGTTGCTGGTGATTGCCGGGACAGGCTCCATAATATTCGGAATGAATGCTTACGGACTGACCGCAAGAGCTGGGGGCTGGGGCCACCGAATTGGGGACGAAGGAAGCGGGTACTGGATCGGCAAGGAAGCATTGCGAGCAATCATGAAGGGGTATGATGGCAGAGAAGAACGAACGAGACTCGGGGAATGGATTCTGCTTCATCTTGGATTGAGCAATGAAGAAGAACTGTATAATTGGACGTACGGCGAAGAGTATTCCGTTGATAGGGTAAGTGGACTGGCTGAAGTTGTAACCCGTGCTGCCATTGCCGGCAATCGGGAAGCGTCACGAATTCTCGTAGCGGCAGGTGATGAATTATTTCATGGTGCAGCAGCAGTCATGAACCACTTGTCCTTGGTGGATACTCCGTTTACAATGATTCTACAGGGTGGTGTTCTGCGACATGAGGGACACGTTCGCAATCGCCTTATGCATAAGATAGAAGCATATGCACCGAAGGTATCCTTTCATGAAGCATGCAATGAGCCTATTGACGGCGTAGCTTCTATGGGTGTTGCCTATTTGCAGAAAAAGATGCTTGCCCGAACATAGGAAGATTTGAACAGCAAGGGGCTGAAGGAACATGAAGAAAAGATGGCTATTCGTTTTCGCCCATCCCGACGATGAGACCTTCGCAGCGGGTGGGACGATTGCCAAGCTTAGCAGTACAGGTCATGAGGTATATTTGGCATGCGCCACATCGGGATGCAAAGGTAAATCCGGCGAATTCCATTTTTCTTCCCGCGAAGAACTTGCCCGGTTTAGAGAACAGGAGATGCGCAGTGCCTGCTCGATTTTGGGTGTAGCCGATATTACGCTGTATCGTTATCCTGACGGCGGACTGCAGGAGATAGAGCCGAGGAAGATGGCGGAGCGTATCGCTTCGACGATTGTGGAGCTGCGGCCAGACGCAATCGTGACATTCCCGCCTGATGGAGTCACAGGACATCCCGACCATATCGCGATATCCGCAGCGACGCTTATTGCGGCGGAACTGGCGGAGGCGCAATATCCAGTGGATAAGCAGCCATCGCTCTATTATACGTCAATCCCACATTATTACGATTACTGCAAGGATTCGGGTCCGAAGGACAAGTGCCCCATTTCAGCACGGATTGATATTAGCGATTATCGCGGGCATAAAGGGAAGGCGCTGCAGGCATATCGCAGCCAGATTTACTCTGTGAACCGCGCCTATCCAGGCGTTATGGAGGATGATTATTCCGTCATTTGCAATTATGAATTTTATACGTTAGTTCGCGAGAACGGTCAGCCTAGACAGAAGAAGACGGCACTACCGCTGGATGAGCTGCCGATGCTGGATTTGATTGACTAGAATCTAAGTCCTAGTGTTAAATTGGCTGACGGTATGGGGGATATGCAGATTGTCGATGATTACATCTAGAAGCATTGGACGATAAAACGGTAAGGAGGCTGCGTGGAATGACAAGATCTGATGATAATTGTACCTATTCCTATCAGGATTGGCTGTCATGGAAGGAACATGGGAACTGATTAATGGCAAAGCGTACAACATGACGCCGTCTCTCAACTCAACCCATCAGTTTATTGTCGGCGTGCTCTATTATGCGCTTCGCTTCTTTTTCCAAAATCAGAAATCTATGTGTTCGTAGCACCGCTCGATGTCTTGTTTAGTGAGCATTTGAATTACGATTCCCCGGATTATGTCGTACAACCGGACATCTCGGTTGTATGTTCGAAGGAACAAGTATCGAAGCAGGGTTGTCACGGTGCTCAGAGCTTACTTGTAGAGGTATTATCTTCATCGACCGCATTGAAGGGCTTCAATGAGAAGTTCAACCTGTATCAGAAATATGGTGTGCAAGAGTATTGGATTGTTGATCCTGGAAACCGTACCGTTCATGTGAACACCCTACAGGAAGGCATTTATTCCATTCGCAACACGATTCAGAGCAGGATAAGGCACAGTCTACTCTTTTTCGTGAACTCCAGATTCCACTAAATCAATTATTCAGCATATAGATGAACACGAAGAAAGAAGCTGGTTCCCTCATTGAGGAGATGGCTCGATTGTTTTTAAGCTAAGATCATCGAGAAATTGTTTAATTTAGATCTCGATTTTCTGGGATATTTTCAGCTATGTTCATTAATAAAATGTTCGACATCAACACTGCTACTCATGATCATTACTCTTGATCTCATATGATAATTAGTTTGCCGAATAAGCTTATGTACTAGTACTTTCGTCATACCTGTATCATCATTTCATCAAATACCAACTGTATCAAGATGTGAATTTAAATTGAGCGGATGAATTTATTTAGACGTATTTTACAAAGAGTGACAGCATTCTATATTTGTAGTGTGTTAAAATGTCTACCGAAAAAATGTAGTAAAACAACTGACCAGCTACGCATCACTGCCAGGATGGATAAATCTTACTCACTCTCACCTTTATGTCTTTTTCTAGTTCGAATTATTAGACTAAGTCAAAATAAATCGCAACATTCATATGATAAAATACGTATATAACTGTAGTTGAATCAGAGACAAACAAGTTTCCCTCATGAAGCACATCAATATCATTCATTGTTTACTGTGTAATGTGCTATTAGAATATGAACTACTTCAAATATAAAAAGGAGGGTATAACGTTATGACTTTCCATTTCGATTTTTTTATTACAAATATTATGTTTGGTGTTTTGGTACTGGGAATTGCGTGTTTTACCATTAAAAAAAGAAAAAAAGGTTAGAGTAATGAACCCACTACTGAACATTTGAACTATGACCCTTAACGTGGACAGGATAAAGAAAGCACTACGCTGCCAGAAGATGATTCCTATATTCGTAAGGGGTCATCTTCTTTAATGTCCACTGATATCGCTCGGTATTGTAAAAGTGAATATACTCATTAATGCGATTCCGTAGTTCATCAATACTCGTACAATCTTTGTACTCTAATTGGTCTTTCATATGACCGAAAAACGATTCCATTGGTGCGTTATCATAACAATTTCCTCTTCGGGACATGGATTGCCTAAATCCAGTTTCAACTACATGTTTTTGGAACTCAGGATGTGTGTAATGCATGCCTTGATCCGAGTGAAGAATGGCTTCGGGATGAATATTGCCATTAAGTCGTTCCAGTAGCTTGTCTAACGTTCGATTCACAAGCCATAGTTCCAGCGAAGTCGACAAATAATGTGCTAAGATCTCATTCGTAGATCCGTCTTTTACACAAGAGAGATATCCCCATTGCTGCCCATGGTTGTACTTGAGATACGTTATATCTGTGAGCAGCACTTTTTCTGGCTCTGCCTGATTAAACTGGCGCTTAAGCAAATTAGCGCACGTTTTATGTTCCTGAGTAGCTTGAGCGACTTTCCGATAAGGGTTAGCCCGACGGACTTTTGCTATGAGATTATATTTGCGCATGAGTCGACGGATTTTTTTATGGTTCATCACCACGTTATCCACGTTCTCGAGATTCATTTTGATTACGAGCGCGCCGGCTTTTCCGTTTAAACGATCAAAGTGGGTCTTAATGAGCAACAGATCGCGCTCATCGGCCTCCTCTTTTTGTTGACGGGTATCTTCGGCTGAAAGCCACCGATAATAACCGCTAACTCTTACCTTAGCAAGTGAGCAGAGATGACGAGTTTTTATATTAAATTGACGAATGGTTCGATTTATAAGCTCGGAGCACAATGATGTGCTTAATGTTTGTCTTGCTTCGCCTGCCTTTCTAGTGCCTTCAGCTTTTTTTAGAAAACTCATTTTCTATCTCCAGAAGCTTGATCTTGGCCTCAGCTCGTCTTAATTTCTCCTCGATTGAAAGCCCCTTACTGGAGGGTCTTCCAGAGCTTCCTTTGCCTCGCCGTTCCTCAAGAAGACCTGCTTTGCCATGAGCGGCGTAAATAGATCTCCAACGCTTCAAACTCTCCTTTGGTTTACGTGAACTAAACATATCTAAATCAAAGCCAGCCTCAAGGAATATCTCGTTTGGCGTTTTTCCAGCTTTATAGGCTTTAACTGCAGCAAGTTTAAAGACTGGAGTGAAGGATATATTCGTCTCTGATACACGAAATACGTTTGGGTTTCCCTCAAGTTTTTTGATTTGTAACTCGCTATACCACATGCTCATACTCCATTCTCAATAAATAAATTCAATTATGAACGTAAAGAACCCGAGAGAGGCACTTTTTTTAAAGTGTCCATCTCTCGGGTCATAGTTCAATTTTATGTAGTGGGTTTTGTATTTTAACGAATATTGTCGAAAAAAATCTATTTTATAGTACTTTCTTATCAAGTTCCTATTTTCATATTTACAAACTCACTTTAATGGGTTAATCTACAAATGTTTCCAAAAATATATATTACTAGGAGGTATATTCATGAAAAAGCTCTTTAGAAGTGTGACACTTGTATTAGCTTTATCCTTGGTAATGAGTATGACAGTTATGGCCAGCCCTCAAAAATCAGAATTTAATGTTTCTGAATTAAAATTGGCTCAGGATCAAGCTTACGAAATGGTATTACGTGGGGAAGCAGAGCAAGCTGATTCAAATCCAACAATCAAAAAATTTAAAAATTATTTTGAACAAAATCCAGAAGCATATGCTGAATACATCAATACACTAGATGTGTTGAATCAGGATAAGGTTAATGCAAAGCTCGCAAACTCCGAATTTACCACAACTGCAGACGGTAAATTAGTCATGAGAATGAATGATGGGAGCTTTTTAGTAACACATAACACTTTGACAGATGTTGATGGTAATATTATGCTTCCAGAATCGCCTCTATTAACAAATGCTGTGATTCAAGATACTAAATGGCAAACGTATTCTGCTACTATAGGAGAAAAATTCACTAACGATGCAAGACATGATTTCTGGGGCACTCACAAAATGCAAGAAATTCATTTGGTGACTAAATATACGGTGAACAGCACAGCAATACAAATAACTGATACGAGCACAACTGGTACAGCTTCATGGTTCCCAGGGACAGTCGAACCCGGAACACCTAGAGTTCTATCAAATAATGCAAGAGAAGTTGAAGCTACTTGTGGATATAAATACGGTGGGCTAGTAGACTGGGGTAGTTTTAGTAAGAGCGCGTCTATCACAACAAGTTTAAAAGTAAACTATGCTGGCAGCGGTAGTATCAGTTTCAGTGTAAGAAGTATCGTCGAAGGCTAATGCAACTAATTATATGGATTTAAAGAACCGTCCTCCAAAAATGATATGCTCCCATTATAGTGGACAGTAGAAAAAGCAAAAACTTCTACTGCTACAATGATGGGAGTTTTTCTAATGTCTAAAAGAAGACCAGTATCCTGAGCATCAGCTGCTTTTTGAAAAACTTCTATCGCAGTTTCATATTCTTTTCTTTCCAGCATCCTGTCCTTTTTTATATGGAATGATAATCCCTATTCAATTTATCACATCATCGGTCATTATGACATCTCATATCTGATACAAAAAATAGCTTGGAAGCAAAAATAACTGGTGTCCCAGTAATGAGAACACCAGTTACTATATTCCTCTAAATAAACTTCCGCGATACCTTCTTGCCATCATAGGTGAACAGGACCTGCTTGTCATCGACGGTCGTCTCGACGTGAACCGGCTTGCCCCACAGGGTATATACATAAGGCAGGGTACGTTCGACGTATTTCAAATCCAGCTCCACGGCTTCATATTGGTGTACGAGATAGAGCTCGCCAGAGCGCTGGTAATCGCCATCCTCAACTGTAATGTAGGGGAAGCCGCCGTTGACTCGTGAATAGACGAGCTGATCGCGGATGTTCTGCCATGACTTGTCGGTAATTTTCCACTCCGGCCCCTTCTTCTCGAAGATGTACAGATCCAGCTCCTCGGTCAGCTTCTTCGTCAAATAATTGCGAAGGAATGACTGATCCGATTCCAGTTCACGCACTTCAAATATTTTGGCCCGGCCCTGACCAGGTTGACGTCCATACCGCTCTTGCTCTTCCTTCGTTGGCTCATCCCAGCGCTTCTCAATATCCTCGAACAGTTTGATGCCAAGGTAATAAGGGTTCAAGCTATGACGCGATGGCTGTACGACAGAGCTGTTCAGCTTTGCATACTCGACTGTTTCTTCGCTAGTTAAATCCAGCTCACGTATAATCCGCTGATGCCAATAGGAAGCCCAGCCCTCGTTCATGATCTTCGTCTCGATCTGCGGCCAGAAGTAGAGCATCTCGTCGCGCAGCATGGACATAATATCGCGCTGCCAATCTTCAAGAACAGGCGAGAATTGCTGTATGAACCATATGATATCCTTCTCCGGTTCCGGAGGGAAGGGGCGATTTGACATGTCATGCAGGCTGAACTTGGATGACTTGGAGGCTTGGCTTCGTCTGTCTAGCTCCCACAAGTCATCGTACCGTCCAGGATCGCGTGGCTGTGCCTCGCGCAGCTCGCGCAGCTTCGCCTCCATATAGCGTTCCTTATCCAGGTTTCTCGGCTTGATGACATTTGGATCGATATGCTCCTGAATGCCGAGTACCGCGTCGATGAAGCTCTCGACTGCCTGGGTACCATACTCCATTTCATATTGATTGACACGTTCAGCCGTGACGGACATGCTGTCTACCATATTGCGGTTCGTGGCCGAGAACCGGGCGTTATTTTTGAAGAAGTCACAGTGGGCAAGCACATGCGCTACGATCAGCTTGTTTTGGATAAGTGAATTGCCTTCCAGCAGGAAGGCGTAGCACGGATTGGAATTAATGACGAGCTCGTAGATTTTGCTTAACCCGAAGTCGTATTGCATTTTCATCTTGTGAAAAGTCTTGCCGAAGCTCCAGTGGCTGAAACGTGTGGGCATACCGTATGCTCCAAAGGTATATATGATGTCGGCCGGGCAGATTTCATAGCGCATCGGATAGAAATCGAGCCCGAAGCCTTCGGCGATTTCGGTAATTTCGTCGATGGCATACTCCAGCTCCTGCATGTTATTTGCACTCATGTACGGCTACCTCCCGGCTGTTTTTTGAAAAAGTGCTTCAGCGCCCGGTACACCTCTCCCTTTTCCTTAATGACGTAGTGCATAAAGTTGGGCAGCTGGATATTGCGGTAAGCCGACATTAGGGTGCTGCTGCGGTTGTATTGGTTTACCTCACCGTATCCGAACATGTTGGCCTTCTTTAATATTTGGCCAATCAGCTTCACACAGCGATCGTTATCGCTCGTCAAGTTGTCACCGTCTGAGAAATGGAACGGATAAATATTATAGCTGGACGGTGGATAGCGTGTATCGATAATCTCAAGCGCCTTCACATAAGCGGATGAACAGATCGTGCCGCCGCTCTCTCCGCGTGTAAAGAATTCGTCTTCGGTTACTTCCTTAGCCTCGGTATGGTGAGCGATGAATACCAGTTCGACCTTCTCATACTGCTTGCGCAAGAAGCGTGTCATCCAGAAGAAGAAGCTGCGCGCACAATATTTCTCGAAGCTGCCCATCGATCCCGAGGTGTCCATCATCGCAATAATAACGGCGCTTGATTGAGGCTTAATAATTTCCTCCCACGTCTTGTACCGCAGATCGTCAGGACTAATGTGATGAATGCCAGGCTTGCCAGTGAGCGCGTTGCGCCGCAAATTTTCGAGGATCGTCCGCTTCTTGTCAATGTTGGACATGATGCCCTTCTTGCGAATGTCATTGAATCGAATGTCGGTTACCTCGACTTCCTCCTTATCCTTCTGCTGCAAGTTGGGCAGCTCCAATTCATCGAACAGCAGATTTTCGAGGTCTTCGATACTGATCTCCGCTTCAATGATGTCGGCACCGGCTTGATCACCAGCCTGCTTGCCCTTGCCTTGACCTTGTGAGCTGCTGTCCGTGCCGAGCACATCCCCAACCTGACTGTCTCCGTCTCCTTGACCGACGTGCTTCTTCTTATTGAAGTTATAGACGAATCGGAATTCGTCCAGACTGCGAATAGGGACTTTAATGATTTGTTTCCCATCTGACATAATAATGTTCTCTTCAGTAACGAGATCGGGCAGATTCTGCTTTATCGCTTCACGCACCCTCTGCTGATGGCGTGCTTGATCTTGATAGCCTTTGCGATGGAGCGACCAGTCCTCGCGGGACACAATGAACGTCCGTTCGTTCAATGGCTGACACCTCCTGTTGGACGTATTAACTAATAGTTCGTGTTCAAAAAGGCCGGTTTTCAGCACCGAGAAAGTTGGATGAAGCTAGGGCCTGAGGAGCGGAGCGTACGTTTTGGGTACATGAGCACCGGAAGGTCCGGCTGAATTCAAGATTCGATGCCGAGTCCACTTCATGATTTGCTTCGTGATCAGAAGCGGACTTTTTGAACAACCTCTAATGACCTTTGCTGCTGGTTATGATCAATATATTCACGGGTTGCTGGGATAATGAAACGAGAGATGCACGCGCTCATTGAACTGAGGAAGCAGATTGAGGATCGGCTGATTCATTTAGGTTTGAGGTCTGGCAAGCAGGATGTGATACAATACAAGGTACTTAATTCTTATTTCATGAGTAACTTGAGGAAGTAGAAAGGGAGGTGCATGCGATGACAGCAGGCTCCAAGGAAGACGTAGAAGGACTGAAGGAGATTGGAAGGATTGTAGCATTGACCATCCAAGAGATGAAGAAGAGTGCACGTGCGGGCATGACGACAAAGCAACTGGATGAGATCGGTGGGGAAGTGCTGAAGCGTCATGGTGCTGTATCCGCACCGATGAAGGCTTTTAAATTTCCTGGGCATTCTTGCATCAGTGTGAATACAGAGGTTGCCCATGGGATTCCAGGCAAGAAAGTGCTGCAGCCTGGTGATTTAATTAATGTAGATGTATGCGCGGAAAAGAACGGCTATGTTGCGGATTCGGGCCAGTCGTTCCAACTTGCTCCTCACAGCACGGAAATTACGGAACTGTGTCAATACACGCATGATACGATGATGAAGGTCATCTCTTCATTGAAGCATGGAGTAAAGCTGAACACGATTGGGAAAATGTTCGAGGAAGCTGCTGATCAAGGCGGATATACCGTAATTCAAAACTTGTGCTCCCATGGTGTGGGGAGAGCTGTGCATGAAGAGCCAAGTATTCTGCCGATTTACAATCGACTCGATACAAGAATCCTGAAGGAAGGCATGGTTATTACGATCGAGCCATTCCTGTCTACAGGCGCGGACTATGCGGTGAAGCAGGCAGACGGCTGGACATTAAGCACGCCTGATGGCAGTGTAGCTGCGCAATTCGAGCATACGATTATTATTACGAAGCAAGATCCGATCATTATCACAGTTGCATAGAAGCATCAGAACGATCTAGACTTTCGTCCGGTAAGAGGACGATAGTTCTGGATCGTATTTTTTTACTCGTTGAGTAGATCCTGACTGTGATACAATCCGTGTTTTTTCAAGAAAAGGGGGAGCAGGACAAGGAAGGCATGTTTGACATGAAACCAATAGGTGTCATATAATGAACACTAACATGAAACCAAATGGTTTCGTAATAATGTCGATCTCGTTAGCACATGCTGACAGATATCGAATAGTTGGAGGAATAACATCTATGACAAATCATGCTTCTCAATCATCTCTCGATATTCAAAAAACAATTACATTGCAAGCGCCGATCCAAAAGGTATGGGATGCGGTAGCTACTTCGGAAGGCATTGCAGCCTGGTTCATGCCGAATGATTTCCAGCCTGAGCTTGGCTACGAATTTCACCTGAATGCGGGCCCCTTTGGCAACTCGCCATGCAAGGTTACAGAACTCGATCCTCCGAACCGCTTGTCATTCCGCTGGGGGAAGGATTGGACATTGACATTTTCCTTGGCTGAAGTTGATGGGAAGACGGAATTTACGCTCATTCATTCTGGATGGGATCCGGATGGGATTACGGAGTTCGGCGAGACGCATACAGTTGTACGCGAGCGCATGAACAATGGCTGGGACGGATTGGTTCAGAAGCTTCGTTCCATCATCGAGGCGTAAGATGGGGTCATCTGCACCGAAGCATGATGTGTTCCAAGCGATTGCTGATCCTACACGCCGCAAGCTGCTGCAGCTGCTCGCAGATCAGGAACTTCCTGTCACGGTGATTAGCGGACATTTCCCGATGAGCCGGACTGCCGTATCCAAGCATTTGCGTATTCTGGCCGAAGCGGGACTCGTTAAGGATCGGAAAATTGGCAGAGAGGTTAGATATCGGCTGGATCCGGATCCACTGCTGGAATTGAAGCGTTGGCTGGCCTATTATGATCGTTATTGGGATAACAAGCTGTCTATGCTCCAGCATTATGTGGAAAGCTCAGGTGATTCAGGTCGCTCTGAAGGTAACGTCGGAATACAGGAGCGATCAGACAGCAGTGAGGAATAATACTATTGGTTAGATCGCTAATGCAGGATATTCCTTACAAGTAATTTCTGCATGAAGGAAAGAACATCATCAACCGCAGTGACCTGCTAAGTAGCGAGCAGGATGCTGCGGTTATTTTTTGTTGACAATCTAAAATAGACTTTTTCTAACAAAAATTTGAAAATAACCGATATATACAATGTATGACTTTGAGGGGTGGTGTGCACTTATTTTTGTCCCAATGGGAGCGATTCATTTACATGGATCGTTATCTTGTGGATGTGGGTACTGTGCTGGATGTTCTGTTATCAAAGTCATATCCGGCATTCCTGCTTCTCGATATGATTACATCATTAGTTAGATGTAAAAACCTAATGATGAGGTCGATTGAGATGGAAATAAAACAAGGGCAAGGTGAAATGCTGCCATCACCCTCGCTCCGTAAAGAGAACCACAAGCAGGAAGGGTCAAGAATCAAACGAGAAAAACGGACTGTTCTGCTCATGCTCCGCATATATTGTCATCATCATCATACACTGGAGCTGAATCCACATTCCGAGAACCGTTCAGAGCAATACGGTTTATGCCCTAGCTGCGCTGAATTGCTTGCCTATGCTTGGAAGCGTCTTACCCATTGCCGCTTCGGAGAGCGCAAGACGACATGTGAACGGTGTGGGGTTCATTGCTATAAGCAAGACAAGCGTGATGCTATCAAACTCGTCATGCGGGAAGTAGGCCCTAAAATGCTGGTTAAGCATCCGATTGTTGCACTCCGTCATGTATGGGATAACCTTCGCGCCCCTGAGGGTGGTAAATAAATCCCCCACCTCAGAATGCCCTATAGGATCATATTTGTTAGTGGAAAAACAGCAATAATTCAGATAATATATAATCGTATCGAATATAGTTAAAAATTGCCGAAATGTGGCTTGAAGGAGCGAACATCATGTTGCGACGCTATACGATTATAGGAAGTATAAATATGCTGTTATCCGTCGCTCTCGGTGCATTCGGAGCGCATGTCATGAAGGGGTTTTTGACACCTGAGCGGATGGCTACTTTTGAAACAGCTGTTCAATACCATATGGCGCACGCGCTTGGATTGCTTCTTATTGCGATATTGGCGGATAAATTGGCGGATCAGAAGAAGGTCGCATTGTCAGCTCGGCTGATATGGATCGGTATTATTGTATTCTCTGGCAGCTTGTATCTGCTGTGCTTCACAGGAATTAAAATGTTAGGAGCGATTACACCGATTGGAGGAGTGGCATTCATCGCTGGTTGGTTGATGCTTGCTCTTGCTGCTCGTCGATGAGTGTTCGTACTGACTCCAACGCTGGAAGGAAGATACTTAGTGAGTGACCGTAAGGTACAGAATGAACGGCAATTGCAGAAGCGGGATCGCTCAATTCGATATGCTTTATATGTAATGGCTGTCTCTTTAATTACGGCAATCGTATGTACAGGGTGGGCTGTGCTGCAGTTGGAGGGATTGGCGCGATTGTGGGTGCTGATTCTGCTTACAGCGATGCTTGGATATGCTGCAGCTGCTAAGATTAGATCCTCACACTATCAACGGTTTGGAGTAGCACATAATCCGATTAGCACGATTGAGCCGCCAGCTGTCTCTGTTCAGCCAACATGGAAGTCTTATTACGATCACCTGCCTGTTCCTATGCTGTTTGTCCGTCAAGATGGCAAGGTTGTCGGCATGAACCCAGCGTTCCAAGAGGTAACCGGGTTCGATGGCTCGCTCATCACTATCGGTCAGTGGATGGAGGAACAAGCTTGCTCGAAGCTAATTCAGGCCATGGATCAAGTAACAAGCGAGGGCGAGATCGAGCTGGAATTGGTCGGATGCTCGAAGGATGGCTTCCCGCAAGACTGGCTCATTCGAATGACGCAGCTTCCAGGACTGACTCATTGCCCAGAAGAGGAAGCCATTTTCTCAGTAAGTCTTCGAGACGCGAGTCCAAATCGATATATGGAAGAACGGATTCGCTACATGGCCTATTATGATGATATGACCGGCTTGCCGAATCGTCGAATGTTCATGCAACGGCTGGAAGAAGCGCTAGAGATGGCAGCTCATGCCTCGTTTTCTATTGCGGTGCTGTACATGGATCTTGATCGGTTTAAGCGCATTAACGATACATTTGGTACTGATTTCGGCGATATGCTCCTCATGCAGATTGCCGACAGGCTGCTGCGCTCGATGACTGAGAATGATGTCATTGCTCGCATGGAGGGAGATGAATTCATCTGCTTCATGACGAACGCAGGATCAGAGGAGGAAGTGAAGGAGCGTGTACGCCAACTGTTGTCGGTGTTCGAGGAGCCGTTCGAATTGAACGATATCCCCGTTCATGTGACGATGAGCATAGGCGTGAAGCTTATTCATGAAGATATGCGCATTCATGATGCAGGTCTGGCCGTTCAACAGGCGGACTACGCCTTGTCTCGAGTGAAGGAACTGGGGAAGAACGGATATCTATTCTTCGTCCCAGAGATGAATGATCGTCCGCTTGAGCGTATTACACTGGAGCATGATATGCGCAAGGCGCTGACAAGAGGGGAGTTCGAGCTCTATTACCAGCCGCAGGTAGATATGTCGACCTGCCGGATTGTCGGGATGGAGGCACTTGTACGCTGGAACCATCCGGAGCGAGGTCTCATTCCGCCAGGAGAATTTATCTCCTTAGCTGAAGAAAATGGCTTCATTGTAGCCCTCGGGACATGGATTATGGAAGAAGCCTGCCGACAGAATAAGCAGTGGCAAGATAAAGGCCTTGAGCGTATACCGGTATCCGTTAATTTGTCAGTAAGGCAGTTCGAAATGAACAATTTGACGGAGACGGTACAGGAGGTACTGCAGCGAACAGGGCTGGAACCGCAATACCTTGACCTGGAAATTACGGAGAGCATGACGATGGAAGTATCGCGTGCGTCACAGACCTTGCGCAAGTTGAAAGATATGGGCGTAGCGATTAGTATTGATGATTTTGGAACGGGTTACAGCTCACTGCATTATTTGAAGAACTTTCCGATACACCGCCTCAAGATTGATCGCTCCTTTGTGCGTGATTTGCAGCAAGATCCGAATGATGCTGCCATCGTATCGGCGATTATAGCACTCGGGCACAATATGAATATGCAAGTTATTGCAGAAGGTGTAGAGACGAAGGAACAGCTTGTCTTCTTGCAAAATAATCAATGTGACAATATACAGGGCTATTACTTCAGCCCTCCGCTGCCACGCAGTGGGTTCGAATCTCTGTTCCGCAGATATTCGCTGCAATCAGGAAGCGATGCAATGTTCGTACATAAGTGAATAACAGATATGCAACAGCCGCAATAGGAGTCGACTGATCTGACTTCATTGCGGCTGTTGTTGTTTGTTCATGTGTTATTGAGTTTAGGGCTGCATATCTTCGATCTCATTCAGGTTAAATGCGTACACTTGCTTCTCATCAACATGGTATACGTTCAGCAGCTGATTTGAGGCGTCATAATTGAGGATACGGCAGGGGAGATTCAATGTAATGCCTTTTCCTTTGTTAATGCGCAAACGTAATAAACGATTCTGTTCGATGTAGCTTCGGAGCTGATTCTCGACATCTTGAAGCCGGGCATCATTGGATTGCTGTTGGCTTGGCTCCGTATATTCGGCAGCTGCGGTGCGTGCTGGCTTGTTCATAGTGGCCATTGATTCTGGTGAATGTGCGGCCGCACCCCGCTTGTTATTTGTTCTCGGTGAGGAATTATCCACACGATGATCAGCAGCTGTGGAGCTTGAATGGGCTGCGCGGACTGCCAGCTTGCCAAACGGTGACTGCTTGATATTGCGCTGCTGCATGGCTTCGGCAAGCTCCAACAAGGAACCGAGCTCATTACCGGATTGAACGCGTGCGTCCAGTACGTCGGGGTGTTGATGCAGCAATTGCAGCAAAGCTTCTAGCGCAGCCACGTTGGATTCGCCTTGTACAAGGATGTCAACATTGAACTTGAAGACGGATTGTTGAGATGAAGTAGGATAAAGCATTGTCAGTAATTCCTCCAACCTGGACATTTTGCCTAGATAAATACATTATAATACGGTATAAATTCCGACAAATATAGTTCTTTAGAACTAAATATTGTTTTGCGGGCACATACGCGCCAAAAAGACGGCGATTGCATAAGATGATACCATCCTGTAAGTCAGAAGGAGGCATTCAAAGTGATACGGTTAATACCCATGGAAATTGGTGAAAGAACCGTGCTAGGCGTTGAAGTGCTGCTGCCCAAAACGACACTTCTGTCGATCTCAACCGATAAAGGCTATATTATGTGCGGTGCGCTTGATGTAGGGCTGCTCAATACGAAGCTGCATGATCGAGGGATCATCGCAGGACGCGCAGTCGGGGTACGGACACTGGAGCAGTTGCTTGAAGCTCCGCTTGAATCCATCACTCACGAAGCTGAGCGTCTCGGTATTACAGTTGGCATGAAGGGCAGCGATGCTTTGAACCTCATGTTCTAAGGCACTTCTAAATTCAGCTGTATGATCAATGCGCAGGGGACGCATAATATTGAAGTATTCCGATGTTTTATGTATCAAGCGTCATAGCTGATTTGAAGCAGCTTGCGTTACACTTATGACCTCTAGTCCTTATGGGACGCCGTGTTGCGATGATTCATTTCACGTGGACACGGGTACATATATATAGTAGGCCAGCAGAATAAAGTTGCAAGGAATCGATGAGAAACAGGCTAGAAAAGATTGGCAATCAACATTTGTACAAGAAAGACTTGAAAAATAGTTAATATTAATTTAGAATTATTATTAATAAGAAATTGATATCAATTAGGAGGCGTTTTGATTATGGCAAATAATGAAAAACTTCAATCTCTGTTGAATCAGCAAGTAGCGAACTTGAACGTATTGTATGTGAAACTTCATAACTACCATTGGTATGTAAAAGGTCCTCTGTTCTTCACGCTGCATGAGAAGTTCGAAGAGTTCTATAATGAAATCACAGCGAAAATGGATGATGTTGCGGAACGCTTGCTCACAATTGGGGGCAGACCATATGCTACTGTGAAGCAGTATTTGGAGCATACAACATTGCAAGAAGCGACAGGCAGCGAAACAGCAGAAGAAATGGTGAAGCAGCTTGTTAAAGACTTCAATCAATTGATTGCAGAATGCGGCGAAGCTCAAGAAGCAGCGCAAGCTGCAGGGGACGAGCCTACAAATGACTTGTTCATCAGCATTCAATCTGACCTAGAGAAGCATGTATGGATGTTGAATGCATTCCTTGCATAAGGAATGGCGGATACAAATCTCAATAAGTAAATGAAAATCATATAAGCGCATCCTGAAAAGGGTGCGCTTTTTACTGAAATTATATATAAATTGGTAAAACGATGATGCTCTAGCAAATAGGCGCTTTTCTATAGAAATAGGGAGCTGTTATGCACGAGGTATAAAGAGTGAGGACAGGGCACTGGTTGATTTATACAAATGATTGTTTTAAAATTATATTGAGAATCAATGATAATCATTTTATAATGATTATAATGTGATAAATCTTATAGCGTGGATAAAGATTGCTTGTTCTTTCAGTATACATCTTTTCTACAAATCCATCAATCTGGAGGTTACAACACAATGTCAACTCAATTCGTCATTAATGGTTTGAAGGCGACCATTGAAGGTAAAGAGATTCTGAAAGGAATCAACCTTGAAATGAAAGGCGGCGAGGTACATGCTATCATGGGTCCTAACGGAACTGGTAAAAGTACACTCGCTTCTGCTTTGATGGGCCATCCTAAATATGAAGTAACAGAAGGTTCTGCTACATTGAACGGTGAAGATTTGCTTGAGATGGAAGTTGACGAGCGCGCTCGCGCCGGCCTATTCCTTGCTATGCAATATCCAAGCGAGATCGCAGGTGTAACGAACTCCGACTTCCTGCGCAGTGCCATCAATGCACGCCGCGGCGAAGGCAACGAAATCTCCTTGATTAAGTTCATTCGCCAAATGGAAGGCAAAATGAAAGAGCTTGAGATGAACGAAGAGTTCGCTCATCGTTACTTGAACGAAGGCTTCTCCGGCGGGGAGAAGAAGCGTAACGAAATCTTGCAAATGATGATGCTCGATCCGAAAATCGTAGTATTGGATGAAATCGACTCCGGTTTGGATATCGACGCCTTGAAGATCGTTGCAAATGGTGTAAATGCGATGCGCAGCGAAGAGCGCGGATTCTTGGTTATTACGCACTATCAACGTTTGCTGAACTATGTGAAGCCTGATTTCGTACACGTTATGATGCAAGGCCGCATCGTGAAATCCGGCGGACCTGAATTGGCTGAGCGCCTTGAGGCAGAAGGCTACGACTGGGTGAAGGAAGAACTCGGCATTACAGACGAAACAGTTGGACAAGACGAGTAATTCATTCTAGCAAACGATTGACAGGAGGAGCGATAGACCGATGAGCACGAATACGACATTGCCAGTGAGCCGTGAAGCGGTCGCAGCGCTTTCGAGCCGCAAGAGTGAGCCAGCATGGCTTGCTGAAATGCGCTTGCAGGCGTTGGATCAAGCAGCGGGACTGGATTATCCGATATTTGAGAAAACAAAAATTGAACGTTGGGATCTTAGTGCATATGGTGAACATGTAGATGGTCAATTGGCATCTACATTTGCTACTATTCCAGCAGAAGCTCGCAACATTTTGACAGGGGATGAGTCTTCCGAGCAGGTTGACAATGTGCTGGTTCAGCACAATTCCAGTGTTGTTTTTCGTCAGCTGCAAGCTGAATTGGCAGCGAAGGGTGTTATCTTCACAGACTTGGAGACGGCTGTTCGTGAGCACGAAGACTTGGTGAAGCCTCATTTGATGCAAGCTCTGAAGGCTGATGAGCATCAATTGGCAGCTGTGCATGCTGCAGTATGGAATGGCGGCGTATTCTTGTACGTGCCGAAAAATGTAGAAGTGGATATTCCGCTTCAGGCTGTATTCTATACAGATAATGCGAAGGCTACATTTGCACCGCATGTGTTGATCGTTGCGGATGTGAATAGCCGCGTTAATTACGTAGACAACTACGTATCCGGTTCTTCCACTGATGCTTATGTTCATAATGGTGTAGTAGAAGTATTTGTTAAATCCGGTGCGAAAGTAACTTACGCATCTGTCCATCATTTGGATGAGAAAGCTACGGATATCACGATTCGTCGTGCCATTGTTGAAAACGATGGCCGCATCGAGTGGATTGTTGGCGAAATGCATAACGGTAACGCTGCGTCTGAAACGAACTCGATCCTGAAAGGGAATGGTTCTACATCGGATACAAAAGTAATATGCGTAGGAAATGGCGAGCAAAAGTTGAACATTACGACGAAAGCCGTACACTTCGGCAAGAGCTCTGACAGCCAAATGATTACGCGCGCGGTTATGCGCGAAGCTGCTTCTTCGATCATCAACGGGATTACGAAGATCGAGAAGGGGGCAACAAAAGCGAACGGTGAGCAAACCGAGCGCGTGCTCATGTTGAGCCCGAAAGCTCGTGGTGACGCCAACCCAATCTTGCTAATCGATGAGGACGATGTAACAGCGGGTCATGCTGCTTCTGCTGGTCAAGTGAACCAGGAGCAAGTACATTACATGATGTCGCGCGGTATTGCTCGTGAAGAGGCGGAGAACTTGATTATCCGCGGCTTCTTGGCGCCAGTTGTAGCTGAGCTGCCAAGCGAGCATCTGCAGCAATTGCTGAAGCGTTACATCGAAAGGAAGCTGGGGCAATGATTGGACGCGAGCTTCGTGAGCAATTTCCGATCCTAGATCAGGAAATTAATGGTCATCCGTTGGTGTATTTAGACAGTGCGGCAACCTCACAGAAGCCGAGGTCCGTAATTGATGCGATACAAGCGTATTATGAGAAGGACAACTCGAACGTACATCGCGGCGTCCATACGCTCGGTTCCCGGGCGACAGACGCTTACGAAGGTGCGCGGGAGAAAGTTGCCCGGTTCATTAACGCGGCACGCACGGAAGAAATTGTGTTCACACGCGGGACGACATCTGCGCTTAATCTCGTTGCATCGTCCTACGGACGCAGCGTATGCGGTGAAGGCGATGAAATCGTAATTACGCAAATGGAACACCATAGTAATTTCATTCCGTGGCAGCAGGTCGCAAAGGCAACAGGGGCTACATTGAAATTTATCCCGATGCAGGAAGATGGCACACTCTTGCTGTCTGATGTGGAGCAGTCGATTACAGATCGGACGAAGATTGTATCGATTGCTTATGCATCCAATGTGCTCGGAATCGTGAATCCAGTGAAGCAGATCGCGGAGATTGCACATCGTCACGGTGCTGTAATCGTAGTTGACGGCGCACAGAGCACACCGCATATGCGGATTGATGTTCAGGATCTGGATTGCGACTTCTACGCATTGTCAGGGCATAAAATGTGCGGGCCAACCGGAATCGGGGCATTATATGGGAAGATGGCGCTGCTCGAGAAGATGGAACCAATCGAATTCGGTGGTGAAATGATCGACTTCGTCGAGTTGTATCATTCGACATGGAAGGATGTTCCTGCACGATTCGAAGCAGGAACACCGATCATTGCGGGTGCTGTTGGACTTGGCGCTGCGATTGATTTCCTGAACGAAGTAGGGCTGGACAATATTCATAAGCATGAAATGCAGCTGGGTGCCTATGCAGTCGAGCGCTTGTCTGAGATTGAGGGAATCTCGATCTACGGTCCTCGCAGCGAACGGATCGGGCTCGTTACATTCAATTTGGATGATGTCCATCCTCATGATGTAGCTACTGTTCTGGATGCGAAGGGGATTGCGGTACGTGCCGGACATCACTGCTGCCAACCGCTTATGCGTTGGCTCAAAGTAAGTGCTACGGCGCGCGCAAGTTTCTACTTGTACAACACGGAAGCAGACATTGACCGGTTGGCGGAAGCCTTGCGGGAAACGAAGGAGTATTTCAGCGATGCAATTGGATGATCTGTATCGCCGAGTCATCATGGATCACTACAAGAAGCCACGGAACCGCGGCACGTTCGAGGAAGACACGGTTACGGTTGACCTAAATAACCCGACTTGTGGAGATCGCATATCACTGCAGCTGAAGCTGAACGATGGCATTGTTGAGGATGCCAGATTCACAGGCGAAGGCTGCTCGATTAGCATGTCTAGTGCGTCAATGATGACAGAAGCGGTTAAAGGTAAGACGTTGGAGCAGGCACATGAATTGGCTGAGCGATTCTCTGCCCTGGTTAAAGGCGAGGACGCTGCGTTTGATGAATATGAAGATATCGAGGCTCTGTCCGGCGTGAACAAATTCCCGGCTCGCATCAAGTGTGCGACATTGGCTTGGAACGCGCTGCGCAAAGGGATCGAGAAGCCTGAATAGGCGATAAAGTGCGAGGTTCGCACGAAGGAGGTACAACAACAATGGCGAAGAAAATGCCTGAAATGGAAGAATACAAGTATGGCTTTCGCGATAATCACCAAGCAGTCTTCCAATCTGGTAAAGGGCTGACGCCGGAGATCGTTACCGAGATCTCCCGTATTAAGGGCGAGCCTGACTGGATGCTGGAATTCCGCTTGAAGTCGCTTGAGCAATTTAACAAAATGACAATGCCTCGTTGGGGCGGCGATTTGGATGAGCTGGACTTCAACGACATTCAATACTATGTGCGTCCTTCTGAGAAGCAAGGAAAGACATGGGAAGAAGTTCCGACTGAAATTAAAGAAACATTCGATAAGCTCGGTATTCCGGAAGCGGAACAGAAGTTCCTTGCCGGTGTATCTGCTCAGTATGAATCTGAGGTTGTCTATCACAGCATGCAGAAGGATCTCGAAGAGCAGGGCGTAATCTTTATGGATACGGACACAGCGCTTCGTGAGCATCCGGAGATTTTCCGCGAGCACTTCGCATCTGTTGTTCCTCCAGCGGACAACAAGTTCGCTGCATTGAACAGTGCAGTATGGTCGGGCGGAAGCTTCATCTACGTGCCTAAAGGCGTGAAGTGTGAAATTCCGTTGCAAGCTTACTTCCGTATCAACTCCGAGAACATGGGTCAGTTCGAGCGTACGCTGATTATCGCTGATGAAGACAGCTTCGTGCACTACGTTGAAGGCTGTACAGCGCCTATCTACAGCACGAATTCCCTTCATAGTGCGGTTGTTGAGATTATCGTGAAGAAAAATGCGCGTGTTCGTTATACAACAATCCAAAACTGGGCGCCAAACATCTACAACCTGGTTACAAAGCGTGCCGTTGCGGAAGAAAATGCGAACATGGAGTGGGTTGACGGCAACATCGGCTCCAAGCTGACTATGAAATACCCAGCTGTCATCTTGAAAGGCCGCGGGGCAAAAGGCTCTGTGTTGTCCATTGCGGTAGCAGGTAAAGGCCAGCATCAGGATGCGGGTGCGAAGATGATTCACTTGGCTCCAGATACAACGTCGACAATCATCTCGAAATCCATCTCGAAGCATGGCGGTAAGGTTTCGTATCGCGGCTTGACTTCGTTCGGTCGTGATTCTGATGGTGCAAAATCAAACGTAAAATGTGATACGTTGATCTTGGATAACGAGTCTACATCCGATACGATTCCATACAACGAGATTCGCAATGACAATATCCAATTGGAGCATGAAGCGACTGTATCCAAGGTATCCGAGGATCAGCTCTTCTATCTGATGAGCCGCGGCTTGTCTGAAGATGAAGCGACTCAAATGATCGTTATGGGCTTCATCGAGCCGTTCACGAAGGAGCTCCCAATGGAATATGCCGTTGAGATGAATAGATTGATCAAATTCGAAATGGAAGGCTCTATCGGCTAATTTCTTACAACCCTTGTTGCATCAAGGGTTGTAAGCTAATTATATATTGGCTTAAAATCGCTCATGCTGATTTCATGCCGATTCAAGATTCATTTTTTCGTGTAGGAGGCGAACTTTTTAAGTTCGTCTTCTTGTATTTTTTTGTGATGTCAAGGTCGGTATCTGCGGTTGTTTTAATTGTTTTATGTCCAAGTCGTTTTGATACAAAAAGTAGTCTTACTCCCGCTTCTCAGTAGTCGTACGGTGTGCGTATGTCTGAATCCATGACTACCTTTGTACTCGGCACCCGCCAACTCGCAATACCTTTTAATCGACCTCTTACCGTCGAAGTAAAGCTACAGGATGATTCAGCACGTTACTTCAATAAATTAAATTGGAGCTGCTTCATAGCAAACTAATATCGTTTCCAGTTAGCGTAATTTATTTTAAGTATCAAATATGTCCTTATCCTTCGCCTCGACCAACATTAAACCGACTGCATAAGATCGGATTTTATTACACATCTGAAGTGAAACAACACTGTCCGATGACTGATGATGGAGGAAGTTCCTGCGAGTCATATTGGAAGTTACCGTAGATTCTCTAGGGTTCATCAACAAATTTGACAACAGGTAACTAGTTACGTAAAATAAGTGTAACTAGTTACCTTTATTTTAACAGATCGGAGGTATGTAATATTGAATGACATAGAGAAAAAGGCTTACATCTTTGGTGGTATTCTTACATTAGCCAACCGATTACAAGCTCTTGGTGACAAATTGGATGAGAATGTAACTCTTAAGCAGTGGTTGTTGATAGCTGTCATTTTAAAGTCGGGACGATCATCTCCAACAATAAGTGAGGTGGCTAAATTGGTTGGGAATTCTAGGCAAAATATTAAGAAAATGGCCGGTTTACTTGAGAAACAGGGCTTTGTCTCCCTTATAAAAGATGATCAAGACGCTAGAATCTTTAGAATTCACCTTACACCCGAATGTTTCACTTATTTCCAGGCTCGAAGCGAAAAAGAGATGCAGTTTCTGAATGCTCTGTTTGACGCACTTGATGAAAATTTGACCAACGGATTATATAAAGGAATCATTCATTTAGCTAACAATGTAAACAGAATGGAGAATGTTCATGAAGACGGGGAAAAGGGGTAAAAAAACAATGTGGATAATCGTTTCGATCTTTGGCATTATCATAATCGGTATCATTGTATTTTTTAATGTACCTTATTCCAAAACCAATACAGAATTTCTTCAATCCGCTACAGAACAAATCAATATTTCTAATGTCATTAATGATATCTTTACATTCGATGATATAAAAGAATTGCCGTATCCTGTAAGGAAATATTTTGAATATAGTGGATACATCGGCATTCCTAAAATGTCTTATATGAAGGTAGCCTTTAAAGAAGTTAATTTTATTATGTCACCCGACAAGCCACCATTAAAAATCGACTACACCCAATATAACTTTGTACGTGAACCTATAAGATTTGCTTATATTGACACATCAATGTATGGAATACCATTTCAAGGGTTGGATTCTTATATTAATGGTGAAGGTAGTATGAAAGGAGTTCTGGCTAAAGTCATTACGTTGTTTAATCACAAAGGTAAAGAAATGAATAAAGCTTGTCTAGTAACCTTTCTTTCAGAATCTCTTATCATGCCTAATGCTGCTTTACAGCATTATATGACCTGGGAGACAGTTGATGATACCCATGCAAAAGCGACGATATCATACAATGATATATCAGCAAGTGGGATATTTACGTTCAGTGAGAATGGGGAGCTTCTTTCTTTTACAACAGAAGATAGATCCGTTATATCTACCGATGGAACAATTCAGCAAGTAAGATGGTCGGCCATATTTAAGGACTACAAGACAATTGGCGGTATCAAACAACCAACTCAACTTCAGGCAGTTTGGAATTACGATCAGGGAGATCTCATTTATTTTGACGGTGCTTGTTTTACTGTTGAATATGATTAGGAATAGGTGTTTCTTTATACATACTTAACATGATGAGGCTTCCGCGGGTGACAAGGTTTTGAAATCCTTCTTCATCATTCGAGAAGGAAAGGGGCATTACTGACTACGATCTCACGGAAGTTAACTGCACGTTCATGTGTTTGCTGAGCGAGGTCGATCCCGACCACTAGATGCTGACTGTGATTGTGCATATAACATGATTTATAAATATTGGAGGGCTTTATGTGAGTCAAAGAAGGAAAGGCTAATATTTTTTGGCCGATTACGAAATATGCAAGTGTAGAAAAAGAAAATCATCGAGAATATAAAAATAAAGCAGTAGTAGGAGCTGGTGATCCTACACGTCGTTCAGGGATCACTCTAGCCGCATGACCGATTGCTAAAAGTTTTGGCGTGACGACGACAGCTGAACGGGAAATGCCCGGATCTCGTTATTATGCGTCCTCGTATGCAACATTACATCGATGTTTCTTTGATGATTACTCAGATTTATGAGGAATTTACGATTTAGTTGAAGTGTTTAGTATTGACGAACAATTTTCGGTGATCCGATCACCATTGCATTGGAAATCCAGAAACGAGTAATGATCCAGACAGGAGTGCGGATTCGAATAGGGATCAGCGCCAATAAAATATTAGCTAAAACTGAAACAGACATCTGGAAAAAAGTAAAAGCGGTATTTTTACCGTGCATCCGATGTTCCCGCTTTACTGTGGAAAGAACCTGTTCATAAAATGTTCGGTGTTGGATCCCGAATGTGCAAGCATTTTGCGAAATTAGGGATACTTGCGATTGGGGACATTGCGAGCTCCCACAGGATTCTCACGCCAGATGAAAATGCCCGATCGCTATTTTCTCCATGTTTACCCCCATCATTTTGACTGCATCCGCATGGTACACCCCAAATATGGCATACTAATCCCTATGCTGATGTTCAACTTGCTTGCAGCGGGTTCGCATCTATGTTATTTCACTACGCAACAGGAGGATTGGAAATGGTGGACCCTATCCAACAGGAGCGAAAGTTGCGGCATATTCGTCGCAAGCACAGATTCCGTATCATGATGTTATTAGGCGGTATGGTAGTATGTCTGCTTGCACCAGCCAATGCACATTCCATGTCCGTAGCATCACAAATCGACGCCCATCATGAGAGTGCGCCAGCTCGCAGAGATCGTGCCTATTATGAAGGGCGAGGAGATATCGTCTGGGAAGTGCCATCTGCCGGCAAGCGGATTGCACTCACCTTTGATGATGGTCCTGATCCAACCCGCACTCCGGTTATCTTAGACCTGTTAAAGCAGTATAATGCCAAGGCTACCTTCTTCGTCGTAGGATGGAGGGTAAAGTCGCACCAAGAATTAGTGAAGCGCACAGTTCGTGAAGGACATGAAATTGCGAACCATACGTATCATCATAAATATTTTCGCAAGGGTGTAACGAAGGCCGAAATTGAAGAGGAAATTATGAAGGCGCATCGAGTGATTGAAGAGGTAACAGGTACGCCGCCTCAATTGTTCCGGCCACCTGGCGGGTATTATAATGAGCGGCTTGTAGAAATTGCACGGGAGAAGGGGTACCGCGTTATTTTATGGTCGTGGCATCAGGATACGAAGGATTGGCGTTCTCCAGGAGTAGATCGAATTGTCAATAAGGTGCTTGGGCATGCAAGAAACGGTGACATCGTACTGATGCACGACTTAGTAGAAGGAAGCACACAGACCATTCAGGCACTGAAGAAAATACTGCCCGAATTGAAGCGGCGGGGCTATTCATTTGTCACCGTTTCTGAATTAATGGCGCACCGTGTCAAGGCGAAGACTTCCTAAGTTCATTTTGTGCCTGTCAGGCTAGAAGGGTTCATACCTAGCGAGAAAAACGCCGTAAGTGTGCGCATCATCGAGCACACATCAGGCACACATCGGGCACACAGCAGGTTACATGCACACCTCTTCAATATGAAGATCGCGGCATTGTGTTAAATCAACGAAACGATTATCAATTTGCACGAGCGGCCGGAAAAATTCAGTCTGATGATTCATGATGATTGTTCCGGTTCGCCCGTCGCTTAGGCGTGCCTGCTTATGGATGAAGTTAGGCAGCATATGGCGAATGAAGGTATGGACAATGTGGGGATCAAGTCCGCTGTAGCTCATCGAATCAAGCTCTTTCAGAACCGTAAATAAATCCTGCTTGTCCCGATAAATTCGTGTAGACGTCATGGAGCTATACACATCAGCAACTGCGATGATACGTGCTGTCGGATGGATCTCCTGCTCAGCAGCACCATAAGGGTAACCGCTTCCATCTAAGCGTTCATGATGCTGGAGGGCCGCCATCGCGAGCCAATTGTCGCTATAGGAGGAACGGATGATTTCATAGCCGATCACAGTATGCGACTTCATCTCTTCGAACTCCGAGCTCGTCAGCTGTCCAGGCTTGAGTAGGATCGACTTGTGAATGCGACTCTTGCCGATGTCATGCAGAAATCCTGCCTTGCATATGCGCTCCGCATCCTCTTCTCCGTAATGCATCCACTTGGCCAAATAGTAAGACAGCATGCCGACCTGTACGGAATGCTGGTACGTATAATTATCCTTCGAGTCCAGCAGAAGCAAGAGGGATACAACATCACGCTGCTTCTCCATCTGTTGAATAAGCGGTGTGATGGACGATTGTACAAGCTCATCCTGCAGAAATCCGTGCTGGATAACATCCTGAAAGATGCTCTCCACATTTCGAGTTGCCTCCATGTAGCCTTTCTGCATTTCCTCATGAACGATATGATTTGAACTTGGCGGCACATTGATCTGGGATGGGGATACAGCCTCTTCACCGGTGAGTGGTCTTGCTTCGATGTCTACCATATCCATGTGATGACGAATAAGTAGGGCGATGTCCCTATGCTTCATAACGGTTCCAGCAGACAGAACCAACAGCCCTCTATCATTGAAAATATCCTTCGTGAGAGTGTCCCCTTCGTGAATTTGCGTGACATGAATCCGCACCAAATGTCTCACCCTTCTAGTCATTTTGTACTACATGTATCATTTATCATATCAAAGCCAGTCACAAGATAACAGTAACATTTTCCAGGAAAATGTGAAGAATTGGTGCTGAAATGTTCTCTCTGCTCGTATACAAAGAACAAGATACTTTGTCCGAACGTGTAATGCTCGCAATCATTCAAATCATCATGCTGAGTATTTCTACGTATGGGGGAAATGAGGGGTTTAGCCATGTTCTATGTCATTGTTGCAATTGTACTGGGCATCGTGGAGGGACTGACAGAATTCATACCTGTCTCATCAACAGGTCATATGATATTGACGACGAAGCTGATGGGGATTGAGGAGCAGGCCAACTGGCTCAAGACATTCGAAATTGTCATTCAACTGGGGGCGACCTTAGCCATGACGGTTGTGTATTGGAATCGCATATTGGAGATGCTGGGATTGCGCAAGCGAACCGTACAGCAAGGACATGTCATCTGTCCTCGTCTGAATCTGCTCCATGTCATTATTGCAATAGCACCTGCATTAGCGGTGGCCTATGTAGCGAAAGACCATATTAAGCAATTATTTGACAGCACGGAAGCGGTGTTATGGGCGCTTGTAGTCGGCGGTGCATTTATGTGGTTCGCAGAATGGTATGGGTCTCGCAGACAACCCTCGGCGGACACGATCGATGAAATTAGTTATAAGCAGGCCTTTTCAATAGGACTCTTTCAAATATTGTCTGTGCTGTGGCCAGGGTTTTCCCGATCAGGCTCTACCATGTCAGGTGGTATGTTGAGCGGTGTCAGCTACCGGGCATCTGCTGATTTTTCCTTTCTTATTGCGATTCCCATTATGTGTGCGGCAAGCGGCTATGAACTGCTCCAAAATTATAAGATGTTTACACTCGATATTTTCGCTTTTTTTGTACTTGGTTTCTTAGTATCCTTTGTTGTAGCCTATGTGATTGTTGTTGCCTTCCTCAAGCATATTCAGCGTATTAAGCTTCGTCACTTTGCGATATATCGCTTTGTTCTCGCAGCATTGTTCTGGTACTTCATGATGTAGCAGATATTAGATATTGAAAATTCATGAATATCTCTGTGTGAAGTTCTGAGTATTTCTGATAGGATCATTTCGAGGTATTTAGAATGCCAGTAAATTTCAGAAGTATGCAACAGTTGTGTGCTTTTATTCATCCAAATTACTTGGAAGGTGGAGAAGGGCGGGAGTGAAATCTGCCATATTTTCTACGTAAACAAAGGAATGTACGGTAGTGACTCGCTAGTCTAGCGAGAATTTGATATGATTAATTCGATGCATTTTAAGTGAATGTAAATATCATAACTTCAGGGGTTGACTCTGCTTGCGATGGGTACCTATACAAGCGTGCCGAGCTGGCATGCGATTAGCAAAACAAATATATAATGAAGAAGGTCTAGTGCTGCTCAAGGAGCAAGTAGAGCTTAATACCGCGTATATTCAGCGCTTGGAAGCGATGGGCGTATCATACGTATATGTAGAAGATGATCGGACAGAAGGTATTCATGCGCCGGATGTGTTGAGCGATGAGACGCGAAGGCTAGCTAATATGACGATTCGCAAGCAATTCAAGCAATTGATTGATGAAGCCATGACACGGAAGCGTGCTGCCTCGAATTCTACATTGAATCGCGAGTTTTTCGATGTATTGGATGCCATCATTGGCGATTTGTATGGCAACCATAAGGCGATGGTAATGCTGAATGATATGCAGACAACTGATCATTATTTGTTTCGACATTCCCTTAATGTGTGTGTATATACGACTCTGCTAGGACTTCATCACGGATATCCCCGCAATGAACTGCGGACATTGAGCATGGGGGCGCTCCTTCATGACATTGGCAAGACGCAGATTAATCTCGAAGTATTGAACAAGCCAGGTTCGTTGTCTGATGCTGAATTTGTACATATGAAGCAGCATGCGGAGATAGGATACCGCATGTTGAAGGATGAGCCGAACATTCCGCTTCTGGCAGCGCACTGTGCTTATCAGCACCATGAGCGGTTGAACGGTTCTGGCTATCCGCGCGGCATTAAGTCGCCGGATATTCATGAATATGCGAAGTGGATTGGGATTACGGATTCATATGATGCGATGACAACCCATCGTGTATACCGTAAGGCAATGCTTCCACATGAAGCACTTGAAATTTTGTATACCGGATCAGGGACACAATACGAGCAGGGTATGCTGGAATTGTTCAGAGACCGTATGGCTGTCTATCCGATAGGAATGTCCATTCATTTGAATACAGGCGAGACATGCGTTGTTGCCCGCATTCATGCTGAGTGTCCACAACGACCAGTTGTAAGAGTACTGTACGACGCTGATGGCAATCCATTGAAGACCCCTCATGAGATCGATCTATCCAAGAAACTCCACGTTATGATCGTGGGCTATCACGCAGCTGATTAATGAGCGCGTAGGCAACACACAACGAAGCAAGTAAGCTCAGCACTTATTCATTATTATCATATTCCCTTTATTCAGTCTACAAGTGAGCAGGGGGTTCAACACGTGAGGGAAACAGCCAGAACAGGTTGGTTGTGGCACTGGGGAAAGTGGATGTATCGTTGGCGTCATGGGGTATTGATCATATGGACGCTTCTATTTGCAATGGCTTCGATATTGGCTATACAAGTGCCTTCCATGCTTAAGGATAATGGGTTTACGCCGACAGGAAGCGAATCTTATGTAGGATATGAGCTGCTGCGTGATGGGCTTGGTCTCTCTTCTACGACGATGGATATTGTCTATGAGAGCAGCGACGGCAGGTCGCTATTGACGAAAGAATCGATACAGCAGATTGAACGTTCCCTTACTGAATTGAAGCAGAATTCATCCGTCGGTGACGTTCAGCTGCGGACTCAGGATAGAACGGGAGTGCGTAGCGATGTAGTTGCTGCACATGTCCGTCTTAATATGGATACGGATGAAGCGCTGGATCGATATACCGATCTGCGTAAGCTTATTTCCGATATCCCGTTCGCGAAGGCCTATGTGACTGGTGCGACACCGGTCTACTATGATATTCAGACTGCGAGCAAGAACGATATTGTGAAGTCGGAACTAATCGGATTGCCAATCGCGCTGATCGTCTTATTGTTCGTCTTCGGAACATGGCTTGGGGGATTCCTTCCGCTCATTATCGGGCTGTTCAGTGTGACAACTACGCTCGGGATTATTTATGGAATTGCTCAGCTAACAGATACGTTAAGCAATTTTTTGCCGAATATGGTGTCCATGTTGGGACTAGCTGTTGGCATTGATTATGCGCTCTTCATTGTAAGCAGGTTCCGAGAGGAACTTGCCAAGCAATTTTCTGTTGAGCAGGCTGTCGCCATGACGGCGCAGACCGCGGGCCAGTCCATTTTATTTTCTGGTGTTGCGGTGCTGATCGGCTTAATTGCTATGCTGTTTATTGATTTATCCTTGTTCCGCTCGTTGTGCATTGGTGGAGTTATCGTCGTCATGATGTCAGTTATAGCGGGGAACACGCTCCTTCTGTCACTATTAAGTGTACTCGGCGATAAGGTGAACAAGTTCCCTATCATTCCTGCGCGGTGGAGAAGTGCCGAGAAGACGAGTGGCAGTGAACTATGGAGCCGTATTGCGCATGGTGTGATGAAGCATCCCGTAGGGATCGTTCTGCTGCTCACAACTGCATTGGCTGCTTGTGCATGGCCGATAGGCAGCATGAAGATTGGGATACCGGATGCAGAGATGCTACCGCCGAAGTACGAATCGCGCTACGGTGCAGAATTGATGAGAGAAGCGTATGATGAGCAGGCGTTGAATCCAATTCAAATCGTTGTGGAGACGGACAAGCCCTATTCTTCTATCGAGACGATACAAGCGATTCAAGGGCTAGCATCCCGTATTCAACTTATAGAGGGTGTACAGCGTGTTGACAGCTATGTGGATGCATTAGCTCAGTTGAATATTACAGGAGCTGAAGCGCAGGCAGCGGCGTTGTCCCGACCAGAAGTTCGCACACAGATGGAGGCGAAGATGCCGCTTCGTGACAAGATGCTTGTGGTGCAAGTGATTCTGAGGCCTGACATGAAGGGTGATGCTGCGTTCAAGGTAGTGGGCGAGCTGCGTCAGATAGATTCAGGTTCGGGATTGAGCAGGAAGTATGTAACCGGAGGGCCGGCGGTTCAGCATGATATCATTGAACGCATCACGACTGCGCTTCCGTATGTGATTGCGTTTATTCTTATCGTGACCTATATCGTGCTCTTCCTCGCATTCCGTTCGGTTCTTCTGCCGCTGAAGGCGGTCATCATGAATATGCTGAGCCTTGGCGCAAGTCTTGGCATTGTCGTCCTGGTCTTCCAGCATGGCTATTTAGCTGATCTATTGCATGTAACGTCTACAGGAATGGTGGTGGCGATGCTTCCTGTCATCATTTTTTGTGTCGTGTTCGGCATATCTATGGATTATGAGGTGTTCTTGCTGTCACGGATTGCGGAAGAGTATGATCGAACGAAGGACAATGAGCACAGCACCGCTCAAGGGCTGATGAAGACAGGCAGTATTATTACAAGTGCTGCTTTCATCTTGATTGTTGTTGTTGGTGCGTTTATTTTCACCGATAACGAGATGATGAAGGCTATCGGGCTTGGGCTTGCAGTATCTGTATTTTTGGATGCAACACTCATACGTGTTCTGCTCGTTCCCGCATTTATGAAGCTGATGGGGCATGCCAATTGGTGGGTCCCGAGCATGTTTCGACGCAAGGAACGGCGAAGTATGCTATAAATAAGTAAGCAATTATTTTCTGCAATAAAGATTGTAAGCAGGCAACTAGAAAGTTAGGTGGAATGAATCATGAATCAATTGCAAGCGGAGAAGGCAGCGAATACGGAGCAAAGAGGAACAGTAGGTCTTAAAACAATTAGTCCAGCCTACGATCCATGGGATCCGATTCGTTCTTTGCAGCAATATGGCCGTCATCTATTGACGAGTGTGGAAATGACTGTGGCCCAGGCATGCAATATGCGCTGCGAGCACTGCGCAGTAGGACACACACTCGTCGCAAATGAGCCTCCCAAGCTGCCGTTTGATCTAATGCTTCAACGTCTTGAAGAGGTTGAGCACTTGGAGACGATAAGCATTACCGGCGGTGAGCCGATGTTCCACGAGAAGACGGTCAAGGAGTATATCGTTCCTCTGTTAAAATACGCACGTGAGCGCGGGGTACGTTCCCAGATTAACTCGAACTTGACGATGGACATGCGCAGATACGAGATGGTTGCTCCCTATTTGGATGTCATGCATATTTCATTCAACTACACATGTATGGAGGACTTCCATGCAGTCGGCTTCACGCACAGCAGCCACGAAGTCAAATCTGGGGCCGCAGGTCGACTGTATGAGCGCATGATTGAGAATACACGCAAGCTGAGTGAGGCAGGCATGTATATTTCCGCGGAATCGATGGTCAACTATCGGACGCATGACAAGTTAAGCGAAATTCATCAGATCATCGATGAAATGGGATGCAAGCGACATGAGGTTCACCCGATGTACCCGAGCTCCTTCGCGGAGAACTTGCCGGTGCTTCCAATCGAACAATTGCGTACCTCTATTCATCGGTTGCTGGATACTCGCAATAAGGACATGTGGATGTTGTTCGGCACGCTGCCGTTCTTCTCCTGTAATTCCAATGAGGAGGATCAAGCGCTGCTCCGCCGCCTCCATAGAGAACCAATGGTGACCGTGCGCAACGATCCGGATGGCCGCAATCGATTGAATGTCAACTTGTTTAGCGGGGATATCTATGTTACGGACTTTGCAGATATTCCGGCGTTCGGCAGCATCTACTCAGGCAAGCTTGACGATACATTCAATGCTTGGCTGAATGAGCATCCACTCTCCAGAACGGTGGATTGCCATTGTCCGCAAGCATCCTGCTGCGGGCCGAACTTGCTCGTTGCGGATATGTACTATCGAGGTGTTAATTTCAAAGAACGGACAGCGGTGATGTCTTAGTTCATCCATAAGGAAGCGGGTGGGTTCATTGTACCCACCCGCTGCTCTTAACGGGATTGCTGCTCCAAATGATTCGCAATCAGCTTACCATGATGGCGGCCAGACTCTATAAATATCTCATTGGCATCCCGGCCTGATGAGATGACTCCAGCTACATACAATCCAGGGACATTCGTCTCCATCGTATCAGGATCGAATACCGGTTTCTCGCGATCGCTCTGCAGCTCAATTCCGCTAGCAGTCAGCATCGTTCGATCCGGTCTGAATCCGGTCAAGGCGAGGACGAAGTCGCTTGCGATGACATCGGTGCCCCCCTCATTACGCTCAATATGAACCTTATCAGGTTCGATGCATACGACCCGAGAATGATAGTGCATGTCAATATGTCCCTTCGCAATCATACTCTCGAAAATGGGACGTACCCATGGCTTAATATGAGCAGTTAACTCATCACCGCGGTATACAACCGCCACTTTAGCTCCAACTCGCATAAGTTCAAGTGCAGCATCAACGGCTGAATTGTTGCCGCCAATAATAACAACATTCATGCCAGCATAAGGGTGAGCTTCTTGGAAATAGTGCGATACATGCGGAAGTGTCTCTCCTGGGATCCCAAGCATGTTCGGATGATCAAAATACCCTGTTGCAATGACTACATAACGCGCGCGGTGCGAGCTGGATAAGCCGCTGCGTGTCGTAGAATGAACGGTGAACGTGCCATCCTCCTCTTTGTGAACATGCTTCACTTCTTCATAAGATCGAATTCGCAGCTGATATCGCTCCGCAACTTTGCGGTAGTAGACAAGTGCTTCATCCCGGTAGGGCTTGTCGTGCGGGCTGGCGAATGGCATGCCGCCGATTTCGAGCATTTCCGGTGTACTGAAAAATTGCAAATGGGTAGGATAACGATATATTGAGTTCACAACACAGTGCTTCTCAATGATAAGCGGATTCATACCAATCCGTTGTAATTCTATAGCAGCGGACAGTCCACATGGACCCGCGCCGATGATGATCGCCTGTTCCAATTGATTCGCCTCCGTATGACTAGTTGGTTGCTGTATAATCCAGTGCCTAGTATATTCAACATCCTTATCATATCGAACGTAAAGGGAATTGGCTATCCTCATCCTGACATATTGATTACAAAACATTTACAATATTACTAATGATTCGACGATCGATGTTGTGTACAATGATATATAGTCTGTGCAATGTCAACCATAGAATTGGAGGGAAAGTAATGACTACATTTTCTGACGTATCTCGTACTGCGAGCACTTTGAAGCGCCCGGAGGCGATGATTTTTGATATGGATGGAACGCTGTTCAAGACAGAGACGTTGTTGATTCCGGCGTACCACAGAACATTTGACCAGCTTCGCAATGAGGGACTGTTCGAAGGGCCAACCCCGCCGGAGGAGCGCATCTTAAGCTCTCTTGGTATGCTGCTTGCAGATATTTGGGAGCGGGTTATGCCAGAGTCCAGCGAAGAGGCAAGACTGCGCGCAGATGATTTGCTGCTCGAAAATGAGTTGAAGGGCTTGCAAGAGGGTGGAACGGAGCTGTACCCGCAAGTGGAGGAAACACTTGCCAAATTTCGGGAAGCTGGTGTAAAGTTATTTGTGGCAAGTAATGGGTTGGAAGAATATGTGCAAGGTGTAGCTGCTGCGCACGGATTGACCGAGCTATTCACGGAGCTGTATAGTGCTGGAGGACGGCAGACTTCGACGAAGGTGGAGCTTGTAGAGCTTCTGTTGAAGGAGCATGGTATCTCCTCAGCATGGATGGTTGGTGATCGCTCTTCGGACGTGGAAGCCGGCAAAGGAAATGGACAAACGGTTATCGGCTGTCAATATGCAGGTTTCGGTGCGGACGAGGAATTGAGGGGCTCGGACGTTCTTATCCATAACTTCGATGAACTGCTGGAATTGTATGCTTCATCGGATCAATAACAACAATTAACAATTATTGAAGGGAAGATAGTAATGAAGAAGTAACGTAAGCATGTACCGTGGTGGGCCAGACCTCCTCCAATGTTTATTGTAGTTGGACAAATGCGTACGCGCGTAACTACTTAAAACATGTGGAGGCTGATTGGAATGAGTAAACCTGAGATGAATGTTGCTATCGTATGTGGACCGGATTGTGATATGGAGACACAAGCGCTTCGAGCTACCTTGGAGTACTTTGGGGCAAGGGTGTTTATGTATTGGGTGGGAAAACCGAATGACTTTATCGATGTATTATCCGGCAAGGATCTGTTCCCGAATACGGATCTCGTCATTTTGAACTTTCACGGCGACGAGGGTCGCTTCGTGATGCCTGAGATTGGGGACGAGGCATATGAGGAAGGGGAGCCGCGCGGTGATTTCGGCAGCGAGGCAGTTCGGCAATTTGCCAAGCTCGATGGCCGGACGGTCGTCTGCAACGGATGTGATCTGGGCAATAAGGAGATGGCTGAGGCATTCTTGTATGGTGGCTGCCAGACTTATATTGGGCCTGATGATTATCCATATGGGAACAGCACGTTGATGTTCGTCACCCGTTTCTGTTATGAACTGATCCAGAACAAACGAAGCGTTCAGCAGGCTTATGATCTTGCTCGTGTCGTGGACGAGGATACGATGATGTATCAACTGTATACGAAGTAAGAGAGGAGATGTCGCACACTTGTGCGGCATCTTTGCTATGTATGTGAACATAAATAGGGTTGACCCAAGTGGTGAGTAGGGGTAAGATGGGTGGAAAACTTTAGGGAGGCGGATGAATGATTCGTATGATGAAACCCAAAAGATTGAAGCAAGGCTCGAAACTTGCGGTGATATCTCCATCGAGTGGACTCCCATACTTATTTCCAGAAACCTTCGAGCTTGGGCTGAGCAATCTGCGGGAGATGTTCGGATTTGACATTATCGAAATGCCGACAGCTCGGATGGAGCCGACTGAACTGTATCGCCATCCTGAGCTGCGAGCACAGGATATCAACCGATGCTTCGGTGATTCGAGCGTTGACGGCATCATTTGTTCCATTGGCGGTTATGAATCAATTCGAATATTGCCCTATTTGGATACTGAAATCATCATGAACAATCCAAAGTTCATTATGGGATTTTCCGATGCAACAACGTTCCTCTCGTACTTGAATCAGCTCGGAATGATCACCTTCTACGGCCCATCAATATTGGCGGGAATAGCCCAATTGAAGCATCTGCCTGAAGCGTATTCAGAGCATCTTCGTGATTTCTTATTCTCGGATCAATTTCCCTACAACTATGTTCCATATCGTCGGTGGACCAATGGATACAAGGATTGGGGCAACCTCGATACGCTTGGAGAGTGCCAGGAGTTTTACCCTAATGGGGATGGATGGAGGTTCTTGCAAGGAAGTTCTGTCCAGCAGGGTGAAGTATGGGGCGGCTGCATCGAAGTACTGGAATTTATGAAATCGACAACGTACTGGCCTGATCCATCGTTCTGGGACAATAAGATTCTCTGCTTCGAAACTTCTGAGGAGAAGCCTTCACCGATGCATGTAGGCTACATGCTGCGCAACTATGGGATGCAGGGTGTATATGAGATGGTGAAGGGAATTATATTCGGTAGAGCCAAGGACTATAGTGAGGAAGAAAATAAACAATTGTACGACATTATCGTCAATATTGTAGAAGGGGAATTCGGTGCCGGAGATCTGCCGATTGTTGTGAACTTCGACTTCGGCCATACGGATCCGAAGCTTATCTTGCCATTAGGCGGAAGAGTGGAGCTTCGCCCTCATACCAATGAGGTAGTGCTTCTCGAAAACCCATTTCGTGACTAGATGCGAACAACCCACATCACCGTATCCATAGGTACGCGCGATGTGGGTTGAGCGCTATTATTTTATTTCTGGTCTTTACCGGATGAGAGTGCTCCTTCAACAATGGAGATAGCCGCATCTCCTTGGCGCTTCCCCTTCTGGCGATATAGCCATGATGCATATTCCATTGGTCGTGCGATTGCATTCCGATAAGTATCTCGATCCCCGATTCGATGGAACACTTCTCGTGCAGGCTTCGGATTTACTTCGAGCAGCCATACATGCCCCTTGCGGTCGATCGCGAGATCCAGTGCCAATTCACATAAGGCTCCATATTTCTCTTCTAGGAACTGTGCGATCTCGAGACTGATTCTCTCTGCGTCATCTTTCACTTCTGCAATTCGTTGCTCATCGCCAATCCATCTGCGGAGCAGTTCATCCATTCGAACCGCCTCGCCGCCGCCATGCAGGTTGGAAGTGATGCTTTTATTTGCTCCAACCCGACCTGCACAGCCTGTCACTTCCCATTTACCTTCGCCATTTTTTTGCACGAGCATGCGATAATCATGCACGCGTCCGTTCGGCAGCTTCAGTGCAATCCCTTGTTGGACGAGATAACGGTCTCTAGCTCTCCAGGCAGCCAGTTTCCTTGCTAGTTGGCCAATCGTGAGCTTCTGCGGACGAATAATCCGGCGCTGATGATCACGCCCTTGTACGAATACGATGGTGGGATTGAGAGACGAACGCTCGATACGCATAATGCCCCTTCCACCTGTACCGTTTATCGGCTTCAAATAGATTAAGGAATGAGAGCGCAGCATACTCTGCAGATCCTGCATTGACTGATATAAGCGGGTAGTTGGCAAGTGCCCCTTGACCGAAGGGACGGTCAACAGCACCTGGTGAATCGTCCATTTGTTGCGCAGCGGCCGATTTAAGAATAGCAGGTGATTGTACTTGCTGCGGAATCGGCGAAGCTGAGTGAAGCGATGGCTGTTTTGGAGACGGCATCGATCAAATATCATATTCGGAAAACGCGTCCATTTCCGTGTCCAGCGCCTCGTTTCTGGATGATAACACATCGCGTGAATGCGTCGATGTTGGTCATCTACATCCTGTGGTGTGAACACATACACGTCGAGTCCTATTTTTTTGCCGGCAGTGATCATGCGCTGATAGATGAGGCGCTCTTCCAGATGCTTTCGTTCATTCAAGTATAGCGTCAATATACCGAGTGTCGGTTGACTCAAGCTGTATCACCTTCTTCCCGTCCCTTAACCGCCTAATTTGGCAAGATATTGGCAGTATTGAAATATACGCTCGAGCGAACGTTGGCGGATATGAGGCTCATCGAACTTCATCGGTTTGGCATTTGCTTCGAAGAACCAAATGCTTCCGCCAGCATCGACACCTAAATCCATAGACATCTCTCCATGTAGATGCCCGGATGCACGCTCGATCTGTCTTGCGATAATCAGCGAAGCATGTCTGGCACGAATCATGATGCGCTTAGATTGCTCATTACCGAACACAGAGATTAAGAGCTTCTCCGGGTCGTCTATACTACCGCCGCGAGGTACATGTGTCGTAATGCTCATTGTACCTGCGACACGTGCGCCCACGCCTGTAACCTCCCATTGTCCCCGGCCGTTCTTCTGAATCAGGACACGAAGATCGAAGGGGCGACGATTGCTGGCTGCAAGTGGGATGCCTTGTTGCACAATATAGTCGTGGGCGCCGGCTTCCTTACGGATACGGCTCCATAGCTTCGAGATCGTAGCGCATTTATACGATACGCTCTTCTTTTTTTCCTGGATCTTCAGACGGTACTTGAGTGCCTTGGTATGATTCACGCGAAGAGTCATAATCCCTGCGCCTGCTTTGCCGGATTCCGGCTTCAAGAACAAGTAAGGATGTTTATGCAGCATTTTACCTAATGCGGCCGAGGTTTTCAGCCGTCTGGTTGAAGGGATATACTTTTTCGTAATTTTTGATTTTTTCAGCCATTCGAATAAGTGCCATTTATTGAAAAAGTATGGGTTGAACAACTTGATCGAAGGATGTGCGAGCACCTCTTTAATCTTGCTGCGAACCGCTGGAAGACTTTCATCCTCACGAAGGGGGATGCGATTATAGATAACGTGCGGAAGCGGGAACCACTCCTGCTTCCACACATTATTCTCATAGGAATAACCGATGACACGCTTCGCGTGAAGCTTCAAATCCCGAACTGTTAGAAGAAAAACAGTAAACCCCATTTCTCGGCCCTTTTTGATAATATCGGCAAAATTATCTCGGTTGCCGCGGAAGTACTCTCTGTCATCATCCATCGTTAGTATTGCAATGACAGGTGTTTGTGTCGTTTGCTCGTTCCCACTCACGTGATCTCCCCCCTGCGGAATTTGCTTAGGTACAGGCAGTGATCCAAAATATGTTCAATGGAAGCTTGCCCTTCATTCTTAAGGGAAGGGTGCTTGAATATCGAGCGTCCCGGCTTCGCATTTGCCTCGAACATCCAGACCTGCTCATCACGGTCAATCCCAATATCGAAGCCGAGCTCTCCGATCAAATGCGGATGATTGCGCTCAATTGCTTCTGCCAACTGGATGGCGATCTTCCTCGCCTTGTCGAGCACTTCGTCTGAACGTTCTCCGAATGCACGTTGAAGCGCCTGGGAAGGGGTCATGAGTCTACCGCCATTTTTGACGTGAGTTGTTACACTGCCTTTGCCGGCCTTCTTGGCCCCTACGCCCACCACCGCCCACTTGTTTTCTCCGTTCTTATGCATATGGAAACGGAAATCAATTGGACATCCGTCGATCTCGATCAGGCGAACGCCCTGTTGAATCACATAATTGCGCAGGCTGCGTCCATGTCTCGCTTCGAGCATGCGCATCAGACTGGAGAAGGAGCGGAAGCGAAGGAGTACGTTCTTGCCATTTGAAGTATACCGGGCGAAGAACCCCTTCTTCGGCAAGTAGGTCAGCCGGTAGATACCGATGCCAAGACTGCCTCCAGAAGGCTTATAATAAGCAAACTGATGTCGTTCCAGCATGGTTCGGATCGTGTCTGATGAAGGATTCATGACGGATTCTGGAACATGCTGATTGGCTTCTAATTCATTCTTAAGCAGGGCATATACATCCGATTTATTGAAGAAGCTCCAGTTGAAGAAAGGAATTTTTTTGCGAGTGAACCGTTCACGAAGCGTATTGTAAGAGCCGGATGTTTCGGCACGTCTGCTAGGCAAGCGGTTGTATACGACATCAGGCAGCGGTACGGTTCGCCTTATCCAGCCTCCCGAAGGACCAAGAAAATAGCCAAGCACCGTATCGTTATTCCAATTAATGTCGCGGGGAGCGAATGCGAACACGTATGCCTTCTTATTGCCAGTGCGAAGGATCTGTCTAATAAATCCTGTACGGCTGCCGAAGGGGGCTGAAGATGAGCGGGACGTTCCGTCAGACATTATGCCAATGAGAGGGCCGATGTGAATGTCGCCTTCAGCTTCATTCAACAGAAATACAGAACCAGATTTAGGGACGCGTACGGCTGACCGTAATCCTGCCGTTACATAGAGATGCTTGCCGGGCTTCTGGATCGGTCTGACTGAAGCAGGAATGATCGTCTTTCCGAGCCTGAGCCGTACCGATCTTTTGCCGGCAAGTTTGAGCTGTTTTAATAAGGAGTTGGATACATATAAAATTTTTTCGGAATTTGGCGTCAAATGGACGTTGCATACCGTCAAACTCATGAACTGACCCTCCTAAGGTACCGAACCAACACATGGCGTGCGTACAAGATGGGATTTTCCACTGATTGCAGGGCAGCTTCGTATTCTCCGGTGTGTCTGAATACGGATCTGCCAGGTTTGGAATTGACCTCGAGCAGCCAAGGGCGAGCCTTGCGGTCAATCCCGTAGTCGAGGCCGATCTCGCTTATTCGCCCATATTGGGCTTCCAGAAGCGGTGGAATGTATTCGCTGTACGTACTCAGTTGTTCTATAAGCCGATGAACATGATTCGGTTCGAATTGGCTTTCCAAGAATGGTATGACCGAGACGGCGCGACCGCCTCCGTGCAGATTAGATGTGACGCTGTCAGGCTGGCCGACCCTTGCTGCCATACCGGTTAGAACCCAACGGCCGTTTCCGTTTTTTTGCATAAGAACGCGGACATCGAACGGCTCTCCTTCTTGGGTAACCAATGATAAATAGGGTTGTATGACAAATCTGCGCTTGCCGACAAATTGTTCGATCCAAGCGAATCCTTCCTGAGGCCGGGAGAAGCTGTGTTGTACGGGATGATTATCATCGTCCCTTCCACGAAGTTCCAAAGTGCCGGGAAGAGCAGCTGATATCGAATCAATCTTCTCCTTATCGTTGTCGCGGTAGCGAACATGCAGTGTAGACTTTCCATGAGTGCCGCCATGTGGCTTCAGAAATAGGCCGCCATGATAACGATTCAGCAGAGCAGCAAGACTGGAGATGCCTGCGAACAACCGAGTGGGAGGCAGTATAGGGGATAGGGATAAATCCTTGCGCATTGAACGATAGATATCCCATTTTCCTCGTAAGCCAATGCCGAGAAGCGTGACATTCGCCAACTGCTTCATACGGATGATGGCAGCTTGTGTTTTACGGTATTGCTGCGGATTGCTGTAGGAGCATCTGTCATAAGCGATCCGGGGAAGGGGGAATGTACGCCGTTCCCATCCAGACTTCTCATATACAAATGCATGAACGGTGCAGTCACCCCAATGTATCCATAACGGGGAGAACACGATAACACGGATACCATGCTTGCGACCGGCGATGCAAAGTTTGCGGCAGTATTCTGCCTCCGCGAATGGCAGCGTTCCTGTGCCTTCACATTGCAGAACGCCAAGCGTCAGCGCGGAAGGTTCTGACATGTTCATTGCTGCCACCTCCTTAGATCCCGGTTAGAAATCGAGAGTAATCCACGATTTTGCGCACAGAGGGCCGTATTTTTCGATCACCTAAAGGTGTGTTGTCGTTTTTGGATGGTTTGGAATTGACCTCGAGGAGCCAGACCTTCCCCGAGCTATCTACAGCAAGATCGATGCCGAGCTCACCGAAATGAGCGGGAATATAAGTGTCTACTCCTTGAGCGATATCAAGTGCAGCTCGCCTCAGCCGTGCACTTACATCATTCTTTACCGAAGGAGGCAGGTTCGTGCGGAATATGGCTTCCTTCACGGTACTGAGTGAGCCGCCGCGTGCCAGGTTGGATACAAAGTGCTGATTGCTCGCTATGCGGGCGACGATCGAAGTGATCGTCCATTTGCCAGAAGCGTTTTTCTGGACGAGTGCTCGGAAATCCACGGGACGCTTGCTGTGATCGATCAGCGTCAGTCCCTGCTGAATTTGGTAGTGGTTTGTCTTCAACTTGCCAGATAGGCTGGAGAAGACCTTAGTAAGACTGCTAAACTGCTGTCGTTTTGTTCCGTTTAAGGTGGAATATAAGGCTTGATAACTGTGATCCGGGAGCCGAGTGATGCGAATAATGCCTTTGCCAAGGCTGCCGCGTGCGGGCTTTAAGAACACAGTGGTATAACGGCTGCACATGCTTTTTAAGGTGGAGAAGGTACGGAGCGAGTAAGACTCCGGCAAATACTTGGATAGCTCTGCATGAGGTCTGAGTGCTTCGAACACTTCTGTTTTATCCAAGAATTTTTCATTGAAGACAACGGACTGATATCGGGATTTTACTTCTTTCATAAAATGCTGTACGCTAGGTTTGTTCTCCAGCTTGCGTGACGTCAACCGGTTGTTGATAATATCCGGTATCGGCATCGTAACCCGTTGCCAGCTACCATTGGTATTGACCCACGCTTTGACATTGTGGAGGTCTTGGATATGATCGGGTGTGAAGAAGCATACCCATGCTCCTTGGAGCTGGCATGCATCAACCAATTCCTTGCAGAAAGAGGTAATAGAACCGAATGGCTTATCCGGCATGCTCGGATAATCACGGCTTACTAATACACCAATAAGCGGTCCAAGGCTCAAGATTTGGCTCGATGTCTTGTAGGCCGCACGCAGTGACTGGCCGTTCGTTAGCCCCATCTTTCGTGCAAGTGAGTGATTCATTCGTAGCCCGTCGAAGCGGGAGACGGATATTACTGTCACGCGCTGCTTGAAGGAACCGAACTTCAGAGTCAGCGGCTGGTTGACAGGAACCTTCCACAGCTTGACATAAGCCTCTCCCAACATGAGCACATCGTCTTGCAAGAGGCTGGAGCTGATCAACTGGAGCGTCACTTTTGATTTAGACATGGAGGTTCTCCTTCCAACAACAACTTGCAGTCATTCATACGATCCCATCTGCATGGGTCGATACAGATAGACCGTATACGTTAATTCATCATATGAGGACATATTTCCCTTGGTGATTGACCTATTGAAGGAAATAAAAAGGGGGAATAGACATGCCGGTATGGCTGTTTATCAGTTTTAGTGTTGTCGTTGCTGCTATCGTAGGTGGGGTTACCAACCATTTTGCGATCAAAATGCTTTTTCATCCGCGCAAAGCCATGTATATTGGCCGCTGGCACATACCATTTACACCAGGACTTATTCCGAAGCGCAGAGAGGATATTGCCGCTTCTTTCGGTGATGTTGTAGCCGAATATTTAGTTACAAGTGATGGGCTCCGTACGATGCTGAATAGGCCCGATACTCGTGAGAAGGCGACAGAAACGGTTCTGCGCATGACTCAGAATTGGTCGGAAGATGACAGAACGGTCAAAGAGTGGGCGGTCAAGTTGTTTCCGGATAAGGAATGGGATGAGATTCGGGATCAATCTGTGCATCGATTGCAGGAATGGACGGCAAATGGGGTTAAGAAGTGGCTCGAGGGGAAAGGCTGGGATGAGCGCCCTCTGATTGAATGGCTTCCTGAAGGGTGGGAGCAGTCATCTGCGAAATGGGCAGACAAAACCGCTGTTGTGATGCTGACATCTTTTGAGAAGGAATTGACCTCGTTGCAGGGACAACTGCTCATGACGAAGCTGGCGAAGGATGTCATTGATCGTGCCTCAGGTTTCTTTGGCGCTATGGCAGCGATATTTGTGGATGAGGATAAGCTCGTAACCAAGATGATGCCTGTGCTCGTCGAACAGCTTCGCTCGCCCAAAGTTCGCGCGACCGTTGCAGGTTTCATTTTATCGAAACTTGGTGAATGGCTACAAGAGACACCTGCTCAGATTGTTCGATCGTGGACGGATATACCCGAAGAGACGAATTCCCTTGATTATATTGCGAGCCAAGCCGCTGCGATGATTCAGTGGCCGAAGCGGATCGATCGACTTGGCGAGATTCAGCCGGCGCATCTGGTTGGCAAGTATGAAGCAGTGTGGAGCGGCTATATTCCACGAGCTGTAGAGGCAGCATTTGCGCTGTTGGATCGCAATCTGGACGCTATTGTTCGCGCAGCTCGCTTGCAGGAAGTGGTACGCACTCAGGTGGAGCAATTCCCGATTGAACGTCTGGAGACGATCATTTTAAGTGTGTCGGGCAAGGAGTTCCGAGCAATTACATGGCTGGGGGCTTTGCTTGGGGGCATTATTGGATTGGTGCAGGCTTTTGTTCTATTAGCTGTTGGATAAACGTCATATTTGGATGAGGACAGTAATATGGAACTATGATATGCTGAAGATTGTATTTTTTGCGGGAGGTAATGAATGATGAGCGTATACGACAAAGCGCACGACTTGGCACGTGCATTGCAGTCCTCTGAAGAGGCCAAAGCTGTAGAAGAAGCAATGAAAGCAGTGGATGCGAACCCTGAAGGCAAGCAGATGCTGGATGATTTCCGTGCACGTCAGATGGATATGCAGCAAAAGATGATGACAGGTGAAATGCCAGATCAAGAAGAGATGGAAAAGATGGAGAAATTGTTCCAAGTGATCAGCATGAATGCGGATATTGCGAAGCTGTTCGATGCTGAACGCCGCCTTGCCGTTGTCATTCAAGATGTGAACAAGATCGTCTCCGAATCGCTAGGCCACCTGTATCAATAAGGACAAGAAAGAAGTCATGGGATTCATATAACCGGCATACGCTCTAGTATAGGACAAGAATAGAGATGATGCTTCAGAGTCACGGCTCGTCTCAAGTAAGGAGCGTAACGGGATGAAAACGGAACATCATACGGCTATTGTGAAACCACGGAATAACTGGAAGCATGTCATATCCATCATACTGGTTGTAGCGATGCTGATTTATGTATTGCCTACATTGAGCTTCAAGGATGGCTGGACAGCAGCTTCGACGTTCGGCGTTGTATGGATGGCGTTTGCGTTGTTGATTGTGGCTGCTCATTTGCACCGCTTGCTGCGGGTGGATGAGGAGACGGAACAGCGTCTGCAGAAGATTAAGCGTGAGAAATATAGACGCCTTGAAGAGCGTATGAAGCGACAGCCAGCCAGATTGAAGTAAGCACAATAGCTGAGGAGTAGAGTCTCTCCATTAGGAGAGGCTCTATTTTTTTTGGTTCTGAACCGCTGATTGCGGTCATAATTGTGACATTGTGGGGCAGGAGAAGCATCGCTGAAGCGTTGGAAACAGCATTGTTTTTTGAGTTGGCATTTGGGGTATTTGTCATGTTAAATGGGTTTCATTGGGAAAAAAATTAAAAATTGAAATTTGAAAAAGGCTAAGATATAATACTCACATCTGTCAAATTAGAACCGTATTAACAAAATGGTCATTCGGTCAATAAGGAGGTGACAGCGTGAATAGTATTCGTTTTTTCTGGTCGGAATTCGTGGCGAATATCCGTGCCAAAGATGTGCTTGTACCCGTTTTGGGCCTGCTCATTATCCCGCTGCTGTATTGCGGCGTATATCTGGTTGCGAATTGGGATCCTTATAGCAATGTCAAGCATATGCCTGTCGCTGTCGTCAACGAGGATCGACCGGTGATGTACGAAGGGAAAGAGATTGCCATCGGCAGAGAGCTGATCGAGAAGCTGCGCGATAATGAGAAGGTAGAGTTTCATTTTGTAAGCAGGCAGGAAGCGGAACGGGGATTAAGCGAGAACAAGTTCTACTTGATGATCCGCATCCCTGAACAAATGTCGCATAATGCAACGACGATCCTTGATCCGCACCCGCAGCCGATGAACCTGATATACACAGAGAACAGCAGTTATAACTTTATTTCGGGACAGATCTCAGATAAAGTAGTGCAGAACATCAAGGCAGAATTGTCGCAAAAGGTAACGGAAACATATGTTGAGCAAATGTTCAATGCGATTGACAAAGTAGCGGATGGATTGAATGCTGCTAGTGAAGGTGCGAGCCAGATTGAGCAAGGCTTAGGCCAGCTTGGTGAGGGGATTGAGAGGTTCCGCGATGAATTGAATGCGGCGGTCGATTCGAAGACCTCTCAGGCTGGAACGATGGTGGAACGTGCCTTGGAGGAGAACAAAGAGAAGCTTGATCAGATGATTCATAAGGAGATCGATGAAGCGATCCGCAGCAATAAACCGAAGATGATGGATAAGATTCATCGTGAAATTGATACGCAATCTGATAAGTATTATGATATCGTGCACGATTCGCTGCATATCAAAATTGACGAGCTTGTTCGCACCAAATCTATGCCAGCTAAGGAAAAAGTACATGAACAAATTGATCTGCAAGCTAACAAGTATGGTGAGCAAATTCGGGAGAATATGCACAAAGAAATTGATCATGCTTATGAAGCGAACTTGAACAATGTACTGGCGAAGATCAGCAAGGAGCTTGATGATTCGATAACGAAAATGGAACCTGCAGCTCGTGCCAAGATGCATACCATCATCGATAATGAGTACAGCAAACTGGACAATACGATTCGTTCGTCCATTCATCGCTACATTGATGAGAAGGTGGATGCGATCTTTGACGGTGCAATTCAGCGTGGCAAGGATGAGATGAACAAGATCCACGAGGATTTGAAAATACTTGAGGAGAAGCTTAAGCCCTTTGAAGAACAGATTCCGCCTGCTATGAAACCGCAGTGGGATGAGTTGAAGAAGAAGCTAGGGGATGCTCGTGCGAAGGTCGAGGATCGGCTGAACGGGGAGAATCTGTTGGCGCTCAAGAGTAAGGTGAAGCAGGATCTAACGGAGCTTGCGGATAGAGAGCTGAGCAAGGTGGGAAGTTCGCTTGTGAAGAAGCTGCACGAGGCAGCGGATCAGAAGTTAGATGAAGTCTTCCCACAGATACGCTCCATGGCGAACCGCATGGTGATTTCGAAGGCGAATGAATTGGCTCCTCAACTGCGAGACAAGGCGCATGAGCTTGCAGAAAATATGTATCAGCAGAAGTCGAAGCAGCTAGTCGATACGCTGCATACGCTTGTTGATGAGAAATGGAAGGAATACGAGCCGAAAGTCGTCAACGGCATTCATCATAAAGTAAATGATGAGTTGAACCGATTGGCGCCAGAGATTACGAAGAAGCTGCATAAGGCTGCAGACGACAAAGTAAATGCGATGGAGCCTATGGCGCGTGATATGCTGCATAATTTGGCGGATATGAAGCTGAATGAAGCAGCCAGTCATGTGCAGAAGGTTATGTTCCAGAAGATGAGTAATATGCTGAATCAGGTAGAGAAGGCCAAGGCATCGATTAACGACGGATTTGCGATGCTATTAGATGGTCAGAAGCGACTGCAAGATGGAGGTGCAGAGCTGCGCGACAAGCTGAGAGAAGGTGCAGAGAAGGCGATGCAGCACCCGACCGACAAAACGTATGAGATGATCTCATCTCCGGTCGGCAGTGACCAGCTTGATAATCATGATGTCACAACGTATGGCGTTGGTATGGCCCCGTATTTCTTGTCGCTTGGATTCTTCGTGGGTGCACTTATGTTCTCCATGGTCTATCCGTTGAAACAAACAAGCGGGAGACCTCCATCTGGTATGGCTTGGATGGTAAGTAAATTTGGCTTTATGACAGTCGAGAGCATTCTGCAAGTGATCATCTGCGGTACAGTTGTACTGACGGTCATTAACCTGCCTGTAACCAATATACCGATGTTCTTCCTTGTATGCTTGACAACGAGCTTAACCTTCTTTGCCTTGATCCAATTCTTCATTACGACGTTTGGCAATGTAGGCCGGTTTATCATTATTATTTTGCTCGTGCTGCAGTTGTCTTCCACAGCTGGCACGTTCCCAATCGAGCTGACACCGCCATTTTTCCAAATGCTTCATCCATGGCTTCCGATGACGTACACAATACGGGCTTTCCGTGGTGTTATCTCACTAGGTGATATGAGCTATGTATGGATGAATCTCGGATTCCTGTCGGTGTACATTGGACTCGCACTGGCAGCAAGCAGCTTGTCGTTCCAGATATTCTATCGCAAGATGGTAAACAAGGAGAAGGCAGATTCATCCGCAGTGATTGCGGGATAAGGCTGTGTATTCCCTCGTATGCTTAGCTAACAAGCTGGTATCTGAATCGTCAGATGCCAGCTTGTTTATTTTGCAGTTACCTATAAATATATGGTAAACTAAGCACAGAATACTACAGTTCGGGATATAGGGGTGTAACAGATGGATGGCCATGATGCGACGCTAACGAAGCACGAACAATTGCTGCAGCATATTGAAAGTTTGAAGCCGGGGACGAAAATATCGGTTCGTAAGCTGGCGAAGGAAATGGGCGTTAGTGAGGGAACCGCCTATCGTGCCGTGAAGGAAGCAGAGAGCATCGGGATCGTAGTCACGAAGGAACGTATTGGCACGGTTCGGGTAGAGAAGAAGCCGCGCAATATGTCCGAACAGCTGACATTCGGTGAAGTTGTTGATATTTTAGGCGGTCATGTTCTTGGCGGAAGCCGCGGTCTGATGAAGACACTGAACAAATACGTCATCGGCGCGATGAAGCTGGATGCCATGGCTCGTTATATTGATGCAGGGAGCTTGCTCATTGTCGGGAACCGCGAGGATGCTCATCGTCTTGCGCTTCAGCATGGAGCAGGTGTACTTATAACGGGTGGATTCGGAACAAGTCGAGAGGTGAAGCTGCTGGCCGATGCGCTGGACTTGCCAATTATCTCTTCGAAGTACGATACATTTACGGTCGGCTCTATGATCAACCGCGCGCTGTTCGACCGGTTAATTAAGAAGAAGATTATGATCGTTGAAGACATCGTTACAGCGAAAGACAAAATGATTGTGCTGCGTCCATCCAGCACAGTTGGCGACTTCCAACGACTGCGTGATGAGACAAGTCATACTCGATTCCCCGTCGTAGACGAGTGGTACCGGGTTATTGGTATGATTACATACAAGGATGTGCTGGGGGCTGAACCAGACACGAGCATTGAAAAGCTCTATACGCGGAGTCCGATCACGGCTACGCTGCAGACGACGCTCGCTTCGGCAGCGCATACGATGGTGTGGGAGGGCGTTGAACTGCTCCCGATCGTCGATCGCAACCGCAAGCTCATTGCTGTAGTGACCAGGCGGCAGGTGCTGCAGGCGATGCGTGATGCCCGCAAGGAGCCGCATCTCGGGGAGACGTTCGATGACCTGATATGGAATGGGTTCGAGGAAGAGCGGGACGATAAGGGGCAGCTCTATTTCCGTGGTGTCATCACACCGCAGATGGTGAATGGATTCGGTTCTGTATCGGAGGGCATCTTATCCACCGTTATGACGCAGGCCGCTTTGCGGGCGGTTAAGGACGTTCGCAGCTACGATCACGTTATGGAGAATATGACAACTTATTACGTCCGTCCGCTTCAAATCGAGGATATCGTTACGCTGCATCCGGAATTTATCGAGATGAGCCGCAAGTTTTGCAAGCTGGAACTGTCTATCCGCCACGGAGAGCATCTCGTCGCCAAAGCAATGATGACCGCACAGTCGATCGATCACGACTAGCGCACAGCTATGCACCGCAGTAGGGACTTAATGTTTTGGTGAGAGAATGTATGTCTAGTTGTCTAGTGCAAATGCGTACGCAAAGAGCAACTGGGACTTAGATATATGGATATGGATACTTCACGACGAGCAAATAAATGGGATTGCCTCTGCTGCTACAACGCGGCATATGAGAGGCAATCCCATTTTGTTGATGAGGCGATTATTTTTTACCTGCGGAATAGATGGCTTGATAATGGCTGTGATTGCGCAGCCCAGCGAACAAATTGAATAATCCGATTACGAGCAGTACAGCTCCTACAATGACTCTAACTGTCGATGCTGTGAACATGAAAATTTGGATCGTTGCGATGAGCAGCAGCATGATTCCCATACACATGTTCATTCTAGCCGCATACAAGCCACGAAGTGCTGTGGCCTGCTCACGTCTTGAACGAAAGCTGTAATACACAGACATTCCTGAAGTCACACAAATCAGGATAATGAGCACCCATTGGATAGTTTCCATCGATTAAGCAACTCTCCTTCTTTGACAATATGGAAACGAATACAATCTAAACTCCTTTATATTACCATATTCCAGGGGGCTGTCCTACAAGATTTAGTGGGCTGCCTAAGCGTGCGATGATTCCCCTAAGGGGACGTTGGTACATAAGTATGTACATCAATCCACACATGAAGCACTCCTTCGGTGACGAGCATTGTTCGGAGCTGAACCGTGTAGTCCTTGTCATTCACGTCGGGATATATTTTACGGGACAATAGCCCTTCCACAAGCTTGCTGTATTCATCAATTTTGAACACGTTGCGTCCCTTCAATACGGCTAAGTCCTTGAGCAAACGCCGTCGCAGTTCCATTTCATCTGCTTGCGGGATGCTAGTGTCGTTCTGTTGTTTGTAGATGTGCAGGTCGATGCTTTTAATAATGGTTTTCCGATTTTTGTAGCGAAGCAAGTCTTCCGTTTCAGCCTTGTAATGGGCAAGGCGGTCGCGCAGATCAATATTGATCATCATGACCTCATTAAATTGACGCAAATAGACCGCATGGTAGATTCCCGCACCGATGACGCTGCCGACAATGATGAGTGCGAGATTGCTGAGCCATAATGGGGTTTTACGCTGGCGCATCGTGCAAGCTCCTTCCTTCCCTTGACTCCTTTACGCGATGTTATGCGCGATTCCGGCGTAAGAAGTGGTTGATGCAGAATGAAATCGGTGGCGTATTGCGTTATACGCGATCTCGGCAAATCCAGTGAATAAGCTCTGTGCTCAGGTGAGCTCCCAAGAATGATACGAAAATGAAGATGAGCTGCTTAAATACTGGATTCAAGTTGCCCATCCAGAAGTTGCTCTCGATGACTCGGATCGGGTCGATCGTTCCACCTACGGCAGCTACGACTGCCCATATTTTAAGATGCTCCGCAATATGGCGCATCGTATCAGAAGGGGGTTGAAGAGCGATGACGGATCCTATGCCCGCCAGTATGGCGCCTCCGAGCACGATGCCGAAGGCGATGAAGAAATCGAGAAGTGCTTTCGAGAGAAATGAACCCATCGTAACGCCCCTTTTCACATAGAATTGCCCTTTGTACATGTATAGGACTTGCTGGCGGAATTATGATACAATAAGAGACGAAAATATGTTCGTATAACATGGCAGGTTGAAGGAGTGAATGGTATGGATCAGTTCGTGCATTTGCACGTGCATAGTGAATACAGCTTGCTCGACGGAGCAGCGCGTATTGAAGCGCTTGCTGCACGAGCAGCCGCATGCGGAATGAAGGCGCTAGCCCTCACGGATCATGGGGTGATGTACGGAATCATTCCTTTCTATAAAGCATGTATGTCGCATGGCATTAAACCCATTATTGGCGTGGAAGCGTATGTAACGACAGGAGCGCTCCAGGAGAAGGTATCGCGCAAGGAACAGCCTATTTATCATTTCATATTGCTGGCGAAGAATGAGCAGGGATACCGCAATTTGATGAAGATTTGCTCGGTAGGGCACTTGGAGGGATTTCATTATAAGCCTCGTGTCGATATGGATACGCTCCGCAAATACGCAGATGGGATAATCGCGCTAAGCGCCTGCCTTGGCGGCGAGGTGTCGCAGCATGTGCTTCACGGCAATGAAGAGGCAGCGCGCAGCGCGGTTGAACGATATAAGGATATTTTCCGTGATGGATTTTATATTGAGCTGCAGGACCATGGCCTTCCGGAACAGAAGAAGGTTAACATTGGCCTTATAGCTTTAAGTGAGCAGACGGGCGTTCCGCTCGTTGCAACGAATGATGTGCACTATTTGCAGCAGGAAGATGCAGCGATGCAGGATGTCCTTATTTGCATAGGTACGGGGAAGTCGGTTGAGGATGAGGGGCGGATGCGCATGCATACCGACCAGATGTACTTTAAGTCGCAGGAAGAGATGACGACATTGTTCCGTCATGTCCCGGAAGCGGTTGCGAATACGGCTCGTATTGCGGAGCAGTGCAATGTGACGCTGGACTTCGGAGGGCATGTCCTTCCCGCCTATCATCCGCTCCCTGAAGGCATGAATGCAGGACAGTATGTGCGGCAATTGTGCGAAGAGGGGCTGACGAGTCGCTATCAAGCACTGCCGGAATGGCAGGATGAAGCCTTCCAGCGAGAGGCGAGAGAGAGGCTTGTCTATGAGCTGAATACGATTGAGAATATGGGATTCTCTGATTACTTCCTCATCGTGTGGGATTTCATTCGCTTCTCCCATGAACAAGGCATTATGACAGGTCCCGGACGGGGCTCGTCAGCGGGTAGTCTTGTGGCATATTGCTTGCGGATTACGAATGTCGATCCGCTCAAGTATCATTTATTGTTCGAGCGATTTTTGAATCCGGAACGGGTGACGATGCCTGATATCGATATTGACTTCAACGATGAGCGGCGTGATGAGGTTATTGCTTATGTTGCGAATAAGTATGGCCATGACCGCGTGGCGCAGATTATTACGTTCGGTACGATGGCTGCGCGGGCAGCGGTGCGGGATGTCGGCAGGGCATTGAATGTGCCTTATAACGATACGGATCGGGTAGCGAAGCTGATTCCGAATCAACTCGGAGTCACGCTTGAGAAGGCATTGCGGGCTAGCAGCGAGCTAAGCAGTTGGAGAGAACGTGATTCGCGCATACGCGAGCTTATTGATATGGCGTCTAAGGTAGAAGGCATGCCGCGCCACGCATCAACCCATGCAGCAGGTGTTGTCATCAGTGAGGAGCCGTTAACGCATTATGTCCCCCTGCAGGCAGGAACCGAGAATATTGCTCTCACCCAATACTCGATGGAAAATTTAGAATCGATCGGCTTGCTGAAGATGGATTTCCTCGGCTTGCGAACATTGTCGATTATTGAACGAACCTTAGAATGGGTCAATCTTCGCGGCGATGAACCGCTTGATCTAGGCATGATTGATGATGCGGATGAGGCGACCTATGAACTGTTGTGTCGAGGGGATACGACAGGGTTGTTCCAGCTTGAATCAGCTGGCGTACGGCGTGTTCTGCGAGAACTGAAGCCATCTGTATTTGAAGATATCGTATCCGTTCTTGCGTTGTATCGTCCGGGTCCAATGGAGTTCATCCCGAACTATATTCATAGCAAGCATGGGTTGAAAGCTGTCGAATATCCCCATCCCGATCTGAAGCCGATCCTGCAGGATACGTACGGGATTATTGTCTATCAAGAGCAGATTATGCATATCGCCTCCAGAATGGCAGGCTTCTCTCTTGGAGAAGCGGATTTGCTGCGGCGCGCGGTCTCGAAGAAGAAGCGGGAAGTGCTTGATCAAGAGCGGCGCCATTTCGTAGAAGGCAGTCTGAATCAAGGGTATACGGAAGTGGAAGCAAATCGGGTGTACGATATGATCGTTCGCTTCGCTGATTATGGATTCCCACGGGCTCACGCAGCTGCATATGGCGTGCTTGCCTTCCAAACAGCCTATTTGAAGGCTCATTATCCGACAGAATTTATGGCGTCCATGCTGACAGCGAATATGGGAAGTCATCGGAAGATTGCGGAGTACATTGAAGATTGTCGAAGAATAGGCATAACGGTATCGCCTCCGGATGTTAATGAAAGCTATGTTCGCTTTACGCCTGTTGATGGCGCGATTCGATTCGGCCTTGGCGCGATTAAGAATGTGGGTACGCTTGCGATAGAAAGCATATTGAAACAGCGGAAGGAAAAGCCATTTGCAGATTTGCTCGATTTCTGTCAGCGGGTTGATCTTCGGGTGTGCAATCGCAGAGTCATTGAATCGCTTATTCAAGCGGGGGCATTCGATTCACTTCCAGGTCATCGGGCACAGCTATTGGCCATGCTGGATGAGGCCTTGGATGCGGCTGCGAAATGGCGAAAGGAAAGAGAGGATCTTCAAATTCAATTGTTCGGCTTCGTCGAAGTAAACAATTGGACGATTGATTATCCGAATATACCGCCGTTCGCTATGGCAGAGCAGCTTGAGCTGGAGCGTGAGCTGCTCGGATTATACTTATCCGGTCATCCGCTGGATGACCATGCACAGCTGCTGGAGTCCTCTGAGACGGATCGGCTTGTTGATTTGCATGAGGTGCCGGACGAGAGAGAGTGTACCGTTGCCGGGATGGTTGTGTCGCTTCGAACGATAATGACGAAGAAGGGCAAGCCGATGGCATTCATTGAAATTGAGGATCGAATCGAGCGGGCTGAAGTGGTGCTGTTCCCCGAAGTGTGGCGCCGATCAGAACCGTTGATTGGGAAGGGAGCATTGATTGCGCTGCGGGCGAAGGTGCAGCGTCAGGACGAAGGCTATAAGCTGCTTGCTGACGAGGTTGTACCGCTTGAGCCCCATGCCATTGCTGCATTGACGAAGCGTGCTGCCCATCGCAGACGCTCCTCTGAGACGCGTGGTGGACAAGCTTCTCAGTCGCGTATAGCCGGCGAACAACCGTCTGGACGAAGCGCGAATCACCGAGAGGCGGCGGTCAACCTTCAACGTGGTGCTGAAGCGGCCGCCGACATGAACCGAGATAAGGGCAGCATGTATGCGGATAGGACGGATAGGAGTTCATCTGCAGCTCGTATGCGGAACACAGCACAGGGTGGGGGAACCGAAGCTCCTGCCTCCAGAACGAGTGGGCGCCCACCACAGCGACAGCGAGTATATATTAAGATTACAGCCGATCATGAGCGGCCAGACCTGCTGCAACAGCTGAAGGAACTCTTGAAGTCGCAGCCAGGGCCGCTGCCGACTGTATTGTTCTATGAGCGCGAACAGCAATTGCGGGCGCTTAGCGAGGCATATTCGCTGAAGCCGTCACCGGATCTGTTCAAGCGGATCGAATCAATGTTCGGTGCTGGAACCGTACGCGTCAAATAACAAATGTCAGGGATCGAATCTCCTCCCGCAAGTAGCACAATTCCTTATCATCCCGCATAGAGTGGTCATACGCCCTATTCACGGGTAGGTAAAGTTGAAGGGGCGAAGGGAGGGGACGCCATGACATTCAATATGGCGGAACAATGGCTTGTTAAGCGCGGCGTATCACTTGAATCCATCGCGGAGATTGTGCTCCATCTTCAGCAGCCATACAATGCATCGTTGACGCTGGAGGATTGTCTTGACAGCGTACGAGCCGTAACTCGCAAGCGCGAAGTTCAATATACGCTCATAACAGGCATTGCATTGGATTTGCTTGCCGAGCAGAAGCTGCTGCCGGAGCCGCTTCAAGCGATTATGGAGACGGATGAATCCTTGTATGGTGTTGATGAGACACTTGCACTTGGCATTACGAGTGTATATGGAATGATTGGCCTCACGAGCTTCGGATACTTGGATAAGGCCAAGCTTGGCATCATTAATCAGCTCAATTCGGATCGTACGCGAATTCATGTTTTCCTAGATGATATTGTAGCTGGATTAGCTGCTGCTGCGTCAGCTAGAATTGCCCATCACGACAAGCGTGCTCAGCAGTATGGCGAGGGTGAAGCCTGCAAGCTTGACGATAGGAATGCAAATTCTTAAAGAATACGAATAGCCGAGATAGGATAAGGCTTGGCGCTGGTTCATCATTGCTTATTGGGCAGTGCATTGCAGCAAGTCTGTTGGAATTTGTTGCGATGAAATTGACAATTATGATATCATAATGGCATTATATGAGCCGTTTCTGGAACGTTAGGGGGGTCAATCGCGCGTGTGGACTGTTATCTACATCGCACCGACTGCCAATTTAGCAGATAAGATTCAGCGCAAGCTGACCGAGGAAGGATTCCTTATTCAGATCCGTCCAATCCATCTGTCTAAACAACAGTTTGAAATTCTAGTGCCTTCCGGAGAAGTTGAAGAGGTTCAGGAAGTGCTTAATTCGATCTTGCATGCATGATGCGGCTGATGAATGACGATGTTATCGTTCAAACAGCCGATTTTTGTTGTCTATGGTTAGGACAATCTCTAGTTTGAAGCAATAGGATGATGTCCTGTATTTCAACTGGAGAAATCACGCCTAAAGAGGTGTATCGGGTGTTTAAAGACTTATTTCAAAAGAAAAAGTACGCAACGGTGCCGTCCGGATCTGTACACGATGACCGTCCCAGACGCGAAATACCCGAAGGTTTGATGAATAAATGTCCAAAATGTGGCTCGATTCAATATCATAAAGAGCTGGAGAAAAACCTGAAGGTATGTACGCAATGCGGGCATCATATGCGCTTGAATGCAAGGGAGCGCATTGAGATGACTTTGGATGAAGGCCGATTTTTTGAATATGATGCGGATATCGTATCCGCAGATCCGCTTGCTTTTCCAGAATATAAGGACAAGCTGGAACAGCAAAGAGCGAAATCCGGCATGGATGAAGCTGTTATTACGGGCGAGGGGACAATTGGAGGATTTCCGGTTGTCGTAGCTGTGATGAGCTTCGATTTCTTCACTGGCAGCATGGGTTCGGCAACAGGAGAAAAAATTACACGAGCTATTGAAACTGCTATGCAGAAACAATATCCGTTAGTCATCTTCTCTACATCTGGCGGCGCAAGAATGCAGGAGAGCATCTTGAGTCTGATGCAGATGGCCAAGACAAGTGCAGCGCTTGGGAAATTCCATGAAGCAGGCGGATTCTATATTTCGGTATTCACGGATCCGACTATGGGTGGAGTGTCTGCAAGCTTCGCTATGCTTGGCGACATCATTATAGCTGAGCCTGGGGCAAGAGTAGGCTTTGCTGGCCGTCTCGTAATCGAGCAGACGATTCGTCAGAAGCTTCCGGAAGAATTCCAAACGGCTGAATTCAATCAGAAGCATGGACAAATCGATCTGGTTGTGCAGCGCAAGGACATGAAGTCCACGTTGGCGAAACTTATCGATCTGCATACGGTGAAAGGGGATGTAGCTCATGGCGAATGAACTTCCGTTCGAGCAACCTTTGGTGGAGTTGAAGCAGAAGATTGCTGAATTAAAACGGTTCGGCGACGAGAAGCAAATTGACTTTACTGAAGAAATCGCCCGGTTGGAGGAGCGTTACGCCAAGTTAGCGGCAGAGATCTATGCTAGCATCTCCCCATCGCAGAAAATGCACTTGGCGAGACACCAACAGCGACCAACCACACTGGATTTTGTCCAGCATATATTTACTGATTTCATTGAGCTTCATGGTGACCGACTGTTCGGCAACGATCTTGCTATTGTGGGCGGATTGGCGCGACTGAACGGGGTGCCGGTAACGGTAATCGGACATCAGCGGGGCAAGGATACTAAGGACAACATTGCAAGATTCTTCGGCAGCCCGCATCCAGAAGGCTTCCGTAAGGCACTTAGGCTCATGCATCAAGCGGACAAGTTCGGTCGTCCGATCATTACATTCATCGATACGAAGGGTGCATATCCAGGCAATACAGCTGAGGAACGAGGACAATCAGAAGCTATTGCACGCAATTTGCGGGATATGGCCATGTTCGGCGTGCCAATTATTTGCGTCGTCATCGGTGAAGGTGGAAGCGGCGGCGCGCTCGCGCTCGGCGTAGGCAACCGAGTTCTTATGTTGGAGAATGCAATCTATTCATGCATTTCCCCGAACGGTGCTGCATCTATCCTCTGGAAGGATGCGTCCAAAGCCGACCAAGCAGCAGAAGCGATGAAGATTACAGCTTCTGACCTGAAGGAACTCAATGTTATCGAGGAGATCATTCCAGAGCCTCAAGGCGGTGCGCATAAGGATGTTGAAGCGGCCTCCGCCAACATGAAAGATGCGCTCTGGCGTCATCTGACCGAGCTGATGGGGATGTCCCCAGAGCAGCTTCGCGAAGATAGATATGACAAATTTCGCAATATTGGCGAGTTCGGCATTCTGCAGCACGGATAAGTTCAGTGGCGTCTGTGTCCTGAATCCCGCGTCCTGACTGGGATGACACGGTTTTCATGAGTCAATTGACTTAAAACATCGTTCACTGGTAAAACTTATAAATATGATTATCTTCATATACAAATTTTATTGAGTATAGTAAATTAGATAGTTGAGAGCCTTGTTTTTAGCAATACAATATAGAGATACAGAGAGACACACATAATTGGAGGAAGCCCATATGCGTAAAACAAAAATCGTCTGTACTATCGGTCCTTCCAGCGAATCTTTAGAGAACACTAAAAAATTGATCATGGCTGGCATGAACGTTGCTCGTCTCAATTTTTCACATGGTGATTTTGAAGAGCATGGCAACCGAATCAAAAACATTCGTCAAGCATCCCAAGAGTTGAACAAAACGGTTGCAATTCTCCTTGATACGAAAGGCCCTGAAATTCGTACAGGTAAGCTTGCTGTTGACTCCGTTGACCTCGTTGAAGACGAGTTCATCACATTGACAACAGAAGAGATCCTTGGCGATAAAGACCGCATCTCCGTAACTTACGAGAACTTGCCTCGTGACGTTGAAGTCGGTTCCACAATCTTGATCGATGACGGCCTCGTTGGTTTGACGGTTGTTGAGATTCAAGGTACAGAAATCAAATGCAAAATCGTTAACGGCGGCACAATCAAGAGCAAAAAAGGCGTTAACGTTCCTGGTGTGAAAATTTCCTTGCCAGGTATTACAGAAAAAGACGCGAACGACATCCGCTTCGGTATTGAGCAAGGCGTTGATTTCATCGCTGCTTCATTCGTTCGTAAAGAGCAAGACGTTTTGGAAATTCGTGAATTGCTTGAGAAGCACAATGCAACTCATATCCAAATCATTTCCAAAATCGAAAACCAAGAAGGCGTAGACAACCTGGATGCAATCCTGGAAGCGTCTGACGGCTTGATGGTTGCTCGTGGTGACCTTGGCGTTGAAATTCCAGCTGAAGAAGTTCCACTCGTTCAGAAGCGTATGATCGAGAAGTGCAACTTGGCTGGCAAGCCAGTTATCACAGCTACACAAATGCTTGATTCCATGCAACGCAACCCACGTCCTACACGTGCGGAAGCAAGTGACGTGGCAAACGCAATCTTTGACGGTACGGATGCAATCATGTTGTCCGGTGAAACAGCTGCTGGTAAATACCCAGTTGAATCCGTATTGACAATGTCCCGTATCGCTGAAAAAGCTGAATCTGCGCTTGAATACCGTGAAATCTTGGTAAAACAAAGCTCGAGACAGCAAGCTACAGTTACTGATGCAATCAGCCAAGCAGTTGCTAACACAGCTCTTGATCTGGATGCAAAGGCAATCATCAGCTCTACACAAACAGGCTACACAGCGCGTATGGTATCCAAATACCGTCCGAAAGCTCCAATCATCGCTGTGACTCCTTCTGAGCAAGTAATGCGTGGTTTGTCCTTGACTTGGGGTGTTACTCCAGTTAAAGTCGATCAAGCTACTTCTACAGACGAAATGTTCGACGTTGCTGTTGCAGGCGGCGTGAAGACAGGCATCGTTGCAGAAGGCGACTTGGTTGTAATCACAGCTGGTGTTCCTACAAGCTGTGCAGGTTCTACAAACCTTGTTAAAGTAAGCCAAATCGGACAAGGCCGTTGCTAATAAGAATAGGCCTATCCAATTGAATATAGAAGCAATACCAGACAAGAGCAATGGTTGAACCATTGCTCTTGCTGTATTTGTGAACGTACCCTCGAATGCGCTACAATGGAGGAGGAAAGAAGATGTATCATGACGCTAGGGAAGAAGATCAATCGGTATGGTTTGGTTATCCGCTGCGCGTTCGCTATCAAGAGACAGATCGAATGAATGTCGTATTCCATGGCAACTATGTGACGTGGTTCGAAGTCGGAAGAACGGAATGGATTCGAGCTCTCGGTATGAACTATCGGGATCTTGAAGCAAGAGGGCTGCTGCTCCCTGTGGTCGATTTGCAGGTGAAGTTCAAGCGTCCCGCATACTATGATGATCGAGTGATGGTATATACGCGCTTGATGCAGCTGTCGCCTCTCCGGTTGACATTTGAGTCACAGGTATGCAGGATAGAGGGCGGTACAGACACAGGCCTGCCTGAAGCAGGCTGGGTCTCTAAGCCATCCGGCAAGCTGCTCGTGGAAGGAACAACTACTCTTGCTTGGCTGAATGCGGATTGGCGGCCTATTCGTCTTGAGCGGGAAGCGGAAGATGTATGGTCATTGCTGGAGCGAATGCGCCCGACCTCTTAATTCATCTTCATATGAAGGATGTTGATTTCTCCATTTCAAGAGATGGATGGGAATGATTCTACTTAGAATGTCATCCATGAGAGTTGCATGATTGTAATGCAAGATGCAATGCATAAGTCATTATGCAAGGGAGGGAATGGTTCTTGAATCCGATGGTATGGGTACTCATTACTCTGACATTAATTCCTGCACTGGAAGTGTACGGTTTCGTACTGATGAGCAACTGGGTAGGGGGCTGGAATACGTTCCTGTTGATATTGCTTACCGGGGTTATCGGAGCAGTAATTGCGCGCTACGAAGGGAATCAAGTGTTGGCAGAAGCTCAGAAGCAGATGCAGGCAGGGCAAATTCCAGGACGTTCTGCGGTAGAAGGCCTATGTATTCTTGCAGGAGGAATCTTACTGCTTACACCGGGATTCTTTACGGATATTATTGGCTTCACACTTGTATTTCCGCTGACTAGACCGATCTATAGGCACTATCTGCTTAAGTGGTTGGAGAAAAAGATGAAAGACGGAAATTTTATTTATTTCCGCCGTTTCTAATCTTGAAATATACACGCCCGCTGAATGGTGAAGAACCATGTGGCGGGCGTTTTTGTGTACATTTGAACAGTGCGTTTTTTATTTTCTGCCGCTGATAATATACGTCTGTAAATCCAGAAAGACATTTGCTCGCTTCATGGCAGACAGCAGAACGAGGGAAACGGGGCCGACAATAAGTCCGAGGAAGCCGAACAACTGCATGCCGACGAACATGGCAATTAGCATGAGGAGCGGATCAAGACCGACTGTTGACGCCAGTACCTTCGGCTCCATAATCTGCCTCGTGAGCAGGACGATGGCATATACGATAAGTAAGCCAATGCCAAGCGAACCTTGGTCAACGGCAAAGCAGTATACAATCCATGGAATCATGACAGCACCGACACCAAGGTACGGCAGCAAATCGATAATGCCGACGAGAAGGCCGATGGTGATTGCATAATCCACGCGCAGAACAATGAGTCCTGTTGTAATGATGAACATCGTAATGGAAATGAGAAATAACTGGGCTCGCAAGTAACCGAATAGGGCGTGCTTCAGATCGCCCCAGATCGTACGCATGGATTGATTAATGGAGGCAGGCATAGCACGTGCAGGGATGCCCATCCAACGCGACCAGTCCTTGCTTATGAAGAAGGCGGATAAGAGAATGATGATTGAAATGGATGCCACATTTGGAAGGCTGGACAAGAGACGGACGATCGCATCCAGAAAAGAGGTGATGAAGTTGGTGATCACTGTCGTTATCTTTTCTGCAGTGCTCGATAAGTTACTGTTGATCGAGCCTTGAAGATTTGGATTATCTTTGTATAAGGAGCCAAGCGTTTCAAGAAATGTGCGAACCTTATCATTTTCGAACAGCTGAATAAAGAATTCCCTCCATAGACGGAGAAAATGATCCATAGAATTGGACAGATTATAAACCTCTCTCACCACACGCGTAACTACCGCTGCCGCAACCGTTAGCATCGACGTAATGAACAGGGTCAAGCATATCGTAACACTTAGCCAGCGCGGCATACGGAACTGTTCTGACATCCACTCAACAACGGGATTGAGCATTAGAGCGATCAGCCAGGCAATGAGAAACGGATAGAGCAGGGGGACTAATAGATAGCAGGATAAGAGTATAAGTATACCAACGGTCAATACCCACCCTCCGCGAAGAATACGCTTGATGATGTGCTGCTCCATGATCTCAATCACCTCCATGAATCCTACTGTAAATCCTCGGTTTCCCAGCACGTCCGATCTGGGAGGACGACCCTCTCTATATGCTATGCGCCATACCCAATTTCCTTGATTTTTTCTTTTTATCCTCAATGATTTCAAGGAGTTTAAAAAACGTTTATACCTCTGATAAAGCATTTCTATCCATATTTTTCAACTGAAACCGTTCACATTTCCGACATTATCCATTATCATCTTAATAGAAAAACTTGCCTTTTTTTCCGGGGCGGAATACTTCGAAACACATCGAGATAACACAGGGAAAAGAAAGATGGGATGGTATTAGGTTACATATGCAAAGGAGAGAGGGCAGATGACAGCAACGAAAGGTTTGGAAGGCATAGTTGCAACGACTTCTTCTATTAGCTCAATCATCGATGGTGTGCTAACATACCGCGGTTATAATATCGACGATTTGGCCGATCATACGACATTCGAAGAAGTTGTTCATTTATTGTGGTTCGGCAAGCTGCCAAATCAAGAGGAACTTTCGGAGTTACGCACTCGTCTGGAGAAGAGCGCTGCAATTCCTTCAGCCGTTGTTGAACAAATGAAATTGTATCCGTCAGACGCGAATACGATGGCTGTTCTCCGAACTGCGATTTCTGCATTGGCTCTGTATGATGAGCAAGCGAATGACACGGGGCATGACGCTAATGTACATAAAGCCATTGCGCTGCAAGCACAGCTACCAACTGTGGTCGCGGCTTTTGCACGCGTTCGTGCAGGGAAGGAGCCGATTTCTCCGAAACCGGGTCATTCCATCGCTTATAATTTCCTATATATGTTAACTGGCGAGGAGCCTTCCGATAGCGCTGTATCTGCTATGGACAAGGCGCTTGTCCTTCATGCGGATCATGAACTGAACGCCTCTACATTCGCTGCCCGGGTTACGGTTGCCACCTTGTCGGATATGTACTCCGGTGTTGTATCGGCAATCGGCGCGCTGAAGGGGCCGCTGCATGGGGGAGCCAATGAAGCGGTTATGGTGATGCTGGAGGAGATTGCAGACCTTGATCGTGTTGATGATTATATTCAGTCCAAGCTTGACAACAAGGAGAAGATTATGGGCTTCGGGCACCGTGTATATAAGAACGGAGATCCACGGGCGAAGCATCTGCAGAAGATGTCCCATGAGCTTGGAGAAGCGTGTCAAGATATGAAGCTGTATGATATGTCGACACGCATTGAGTCTCTCGTTACTGGACAGAAGGGACTGAAGCCGAACGTTGACTTCTATTCAGCATCTGTCTATACCATGCTGGGCATTCCGAGAGACTTGTTCACGCCAATCTTTGCAATCAGCCGCGTATCCGGCTGGACAGCGCACATTTTGGAGCAGTTGGACAATAACCGTATCATTCGCCCGCGGGCAGAGTATACAGGCCCATCCAGTCAGTTATTTATCCCGATTCAAGAACGGTAATTATCAACTCAATTGAGATAAATGTAGAAGTTTTTGAAAACATAGGTTGTCTTACAAATTGACGGGTTGCTACAATAGAAGAGTAGCTCCCGTTAGCTGTTTGTGTGACAATGAAATTGAAGGAGGAACATCTGTGATTCAATTGGACAAATTTGCACCACCAACCGAAGGCGAGAAAATTAAGATTGAGGATGGCAAGCTTCAAGTTCCTGTTCATCCAATTATCCCGTTCATTGAAGGGGATGGCACAGGTCGTGATATTTGGCGCGCATCCAAGCGTGTATTGGATGCAGCTGTTGAGAAGGCATACAACGGCGAACGCAAACTTGCATGGTATGAAGTATTCGCTGGCGAGAAGGCATTCAATGAATACGGTGAATGGCTGCCGAATGATACGCTGGAAGCCATTCGCGAGTATATTGTAGCGATTAAAGGTCCATTGACGACGCCAATCGGCGGCGGCATTCGCTCTCTGAACGTTGCACTTCGCCAAGAGCTTGATCTGTACGTGTGCTTGCGTCCAGTACGTTATTTCGATGGTGTTCCTTCTCCTGTTAAGCATCCTGAGCTGGTTGATATGGTTATTTTCCGTGAGAATACGGAAGACATCTACGCTGGCATCGAGTATGCTTCCGGATCGGAAGACGTGAAGAAAGTGATTCAATTCCTTCAAGAAGAAATGGGAGTGAAGAAGATCCGCTTCCCTGAGACATCAGGTATCGGCATTAAGCCTGTATCCTCCGATGGCTCCAAGCGTCTTGTACGTGCTGCGATCGAATATGCGATCAAGCATAACCGCAAGAGCGTGACGATCGTACACAAGGGGAACATTATGAAGTTCACCGAGGGTGCGTTCAAGAACTGGGGCTATGAAGTGGCGGAGCAAGAATTCGCAGAGCACACATTCACTTGGGGACAATATGACCGCATCAAAGAGGCTGAAGGCACGGAAGCGGCTAACAAGGCGCAAGCAGAAGCTGAAGCGGCTGGTAAGGTCATCATTAAGGATGCAATTGCAGATATCGCATTGCAGCAAGTATTGACTCGTCCGAAGGAATTCGATGTCATCGCGACATTGAACTTGAACGGCGACTATTTGTCTGATGCATTGGCTGCTCAAGTTGGCGGCATCGGCATCGCACCTGGAGCGAACATCAACTATGTGACAGGACATGCGATCTTCGAAGCAACGCACGGAACTGCTCCGAAATATGCAGATAAAGACGTAGTAAACCCAGGTTCTGTTATTCTGTCTGGTGTTATGATGCTTGAGCATCTTGGCTGGCAGGAAGCTGCAGACCTCATCTATAAAGGCATGGCAAACGCCATCAACAGCAAGACTGTCACTTATGATTTCGCGCGTCTGATGGAAAACGCGACAGAAGTAAAATGCTCGGAGTTTGCTGACCACATCATCAATCATTTGAACTAGGAGGTCGAATCCGAATGGCTATTCGACGCAACAAGATCACAGTCGTTGGTGCTGGTTTCACTGGAGCGACAACTGCTCTTATGTTGGCTCAGAAAGAACTTGGAGATGTTGTATTAGTAGATATTCCTCAGTCGGAGAATCCGACGAAGGGCAAGGCGCTTGATATGTTGGAGGCTGGCCCGGTTCAAGGCTTTGACAGCCGAATTACAGGAACATCGAACTATGAAGACACGCAAGATTCCGATATCGTCATCATTACAGCAGGGATAGCTCGCAAGCCTGGTATGAGCCGTGATGATTTGGTGACTACGAACGCGAGCATTGTGAAGTCGGTATGTGAGAATGTGAAAGCTTATTGCCCGAATGCCTACGTGATTATTTTGAGTAATCCGGTAGATGCAATGACATTTGCTGCTTTTGAAGCACTTGGATTCCCTAAAAATCGCGTAATCGGCCAATCCGGCGTTCTGGATACCGCTCGCTACTGTACATTCATTGCAGCAGAGTTGAACGTATCCGTAGAAGATGTGCGCGGCGTCGTGCTTGGAGGACATGGGGATGATATGGTGCCGCTCGTTCGTTATACGAGCGCAGGCGGAGTACCGATAGAGAGCCTCATTCCACAAGAACGCATTGCAGAAATTGTACAGCGTACACGTGTAGGCGGCGGTGAGATTGTCAATTTGCTTGGCAACGGAAGTGCTTACTACGCACCAGCTGCTTCCATCGTGCAAATGGCGGAAGCCATTCTGAAAGACAAAAAACGGATTCTCCCGGTCATCGCATACCTCGAAGGGGAATACGGTTATGACGCTTTATTTATGGGCGTACTGGCTGTACTCGGTGGAGATGGTATAGAGAAAGTGATCGAGATCGAACTGACGCCAGAAGAGAAGGCTGCACTGGATAAGTCGGCCGAATCTGTCCGTAACGTTATTCAAGTGGTCGCTGGAGAACGTGTATAATGCAATGATTCCATTATTTATGAACATTGTGACAAATCTCATAGAAATATCAAGAAAGACATCGAATATTTCGGTGTCTTTCTTTGTGTTAGTAAGTAAATTTTAGTATAATGGAACGAAGATTGAACCATATCATGTCTATGGAGGGAATGTATTTCATGTACAGTGCCTTTAGTCTTTTGCACATTTTAGGTGCAGTAGCAATGGGGTTCTATGCCATTGTTCCATTTATCGTAGGGAAATTAAACAAGCTGTCTACAGCAGGACAAGAGGGGCTGCTCGTGGGCGTGGGAACGGCGAATCGTCTGGGACAGTATTTCTTAATCGTTCAGTTCATTACAGGCGGTTATCTCATGAGCCAAGCGAAGTACAGTGTGCTCTGGATGGTATTGACAACGGTTGTCTTCCTGGCGATTGCTGCATTTAGCGGCATCATGGGCAAGCAAATTAAACTTGCGGTGCAGTCCGCAAAAAGCGGTAAAACGGATGCAGCAGCTACAGGCAAGGTTCGCACTTTCAGTACGCTTATCTTCGTATTGTTCATCGTCATTGTTCTTCTGATGGTTTATAGCTATAAGTTCATTACGGTAACGACAGGATAATAGAATCGCCCGGTCAGACTTACGTCTAGCCGGGCGATTTTTTTGTTTTTTTGTTTGAATCACCTGATGAATGGTCTAAGATCGTTTACGCGTACTTATCCAACCTTAGTCAATGAGCGATACAGCCTGATCGTCTTCTTTACTGAAAAAGGAGCCGGTCATAATATAGCGCCATACATCCCGGAACACATGAGCTTTCTGCAACGCAGTAAGCACGACGAGAGCGAGGATCCCAATAATAATGCCGGGTACGCCAAACAACTTCAAACCACCATAAAGAAAAATGAGAAGCAGAAGCGGATTCAGTCCAATGCTGTCCCCGTATACTTTCGGTTCAAAGGCGTGCCGAGTAACGAGAATGATAGGCCACATAATCAGCAGTCCTGTTCCTAAAAATACATTTCCTTCAACATAGGCGAATACAGCCCATGGCACAACGATAGCAGGGATGCCGACTAATGGAATCAGGTCTACAATGCCGCCAATAAGCGCGATGGTAAAAGCATATTCTACTCCGAGTACAAGCAAGCCAAGAAAGAAGACAAATGCGGTAATACTGGAGAGAATAATATGGCCTTTAATATAACCGAACACGGCGTTCTGCAAATCACTTGTCACGACGCCAAGTGAACGGCGTACCCGTTCAGGAATGAGTGTGTTGCCCTTGGATGAAATCGTATTCCACTGTTTGCTGATTAAGAAGGTAGCTACCAAGACAATGACTGTGATGACCGCAAGCTTAGGCAGGAATAAGACGGTAGCTTTCAAGAAATGAAACAAGTAGGTGACAATTAACGTGCCTCCGCTAGCAATCGTTCCTGTGTATTTTGACAGCGATGATTTCAAATCTGCAAAGTTGAATGTATCATTCATGTCGGTGAGAAAATGCTGGAACTCCGCAGAATAGAAATAAGCTTCAGCCTGTATTCTCCATTCCACAATCTGATTCTGTACGATCCCCATAATATGCCATGATTCGGAAATGATCTTCGTCGTGAATAGGTACAGAATTCCTGCGATGATGGCTGCGAAGAGCAGTAGGGCCGTCATCACGGCGAATCCACGGCGGAACTTCCAACGCTTCTCCAAAAAACGAACGATTGGATTCATCATGTAAGCAAGCAGCCAGGCAATCAGAAACGGGCAAATGATCGAAAAACCGAAATAGAATACCGCTGTAAACGAAGCAATGATCAGTAGCACCCATGTTGCTCGGAAGATGCGGTGAACGAGAGTAGGATTAAAAATAGGCATTCATGACTTCCTTTCTATGAAATCAATCTGTGGTGTTGGTATTTCCATTATTGTAACAAACACATGAATTCATACTCGACTTCACATATGTGTCTATGACATCAGCTCTTAGGTATGCTCTTCTTCATCCGATAGAGATATTTCATCCAAAGTCATGTTGAAGCTCGGAGCGAGCGTAGTCAGGAAATATTGTACCTCTGGCATATTCAGCTGCTTCAGCTTCTGTTCCGTCTGGCGCTTGGCGACTTCGAACTCGCGATTGCCTGCAGCTAGCTCACTGATGCATTTAACGTAGGCATCCAGTAGATCGGCTGCCTTCACATAACTCCGCAACTCATGATCTCCTTGGGGATCTATGAGGGGCGTGTAGATGCTTTGCAGTTCGGGAGGAATCATGCCGACCAAGCGTTCGGCGGCCAACTGTTCAATTTCACGGAAATTGTTCAGCAGTCGGCTGTTGTGGTGCTTGACAGGAGTAGGAATGTCGCCTGTAAATACTTCGGTAGCATCATGAAATAAGGCCAATGCTACAGCTTGCCCGGTGTCTACTTGTTTATGGAACACCTCATTAGCAATCGTGCACAGCATATGGGTAGTCATGGCAACATGGAAGGTATGCTCCGCAACATTCTCTTTGTCTGTATTTCGCATTAGACTCCAGCGTTCGATATGCTTGAGCCGGTACATATAGGCGAGAAAATGATGGGGTTTGGTTGTTGAATTCTCAGTTGTACTCATAGGTTCCTTCCTTTCAGGGGGTTATCTAGACGCTCTACAATTGCAGCAATCAGTTGACTGCGGATTGTCGCAGGAGATAGGCGTGGAAAATGCTTCGATTAGGTGCACGCCTTGTGATATTATAATAGCATTGGAACTCATTTGACGAAATTGTAACAATGACTACTTCCCGTTGCTTCCGAGATCTGCATCAAGGACACTCATTTCCCGGGATGATTAGAGATGAGAGGAGCAAGTTCATGATGACATCATTTTTGCAGAGTGTGTACGATTTAATTGTAGAAACGTCTACAAATTTGCCAGGGGATGTAAGGCGCGCGATACAAGAGGCACAGGCACAAGAGGATGCTGCAACGCGTTCCGGCTTGTCCTTGAGCACAATCGCTCGGAATATCACCATGGCTGAGAAAAATGTGTCGCCGATATGTCAGGACACAGGCATGCCAACCTTCATTGTACATACACCCATTGGAGCGAATCAAATCCAAATGAAGAAAGACATTCGCGAAGCGATTAGCCGCGCAACGAAAGAGGGCAAGCTTCGTACGAATTCAGTTGATTCCTTAACAGGAGCGAACAGCGGAGATAACTTAGGACCGGGCACGCCAGTCATCCACTTCGAGCAATGGGAACGTGAAGATATTGAAGTGAAGCTGATTCTCAAGGGTGGCGGATGTGAGAATAAGAACATTCAATACAGCCTCCCTGCGGAATTGGAAGGGCTCGGCAAGGCAGGCCGTGATCTGGACGGCATTCGCAAGTGTATCCTGCATGCTGTCTATCAAGCTCAAGGGCAGGGCTGCAGTGCAGGCTTCATCGGTGTTGGCATCGGTGGCGACCGAACGACTGGATACGAGCTTGCAAAGCATCAACTGTTCCGCAAGGCAGATGATGTGAATCCTCATTCTGATTTGGCACAGCTGGAACAATATATTATGGAGAAAGCTAACGAACTCGGGATTGGAACGATGGGCTTCGGCGGTGAAGTCACCCTGCTCGGATGTAAAATTGGCGTGATGAACCGTCTTCCAGCAAGCTTCTTCGTATCTGTTGCGTACAACTGCTGGGCATTCCGTCGTCAGGGCGTGATTATCGACAGCGATTCGGGAGCTATCCGCGAATGGATATATGAGCGCGGAACAGAGGTAGCTATGGCAGCTTCACAGAAATCAGAGAACTCTGGACAAGTCGCAGCTGCCTCTGAGCAAGGAGAGAGTCGTCAAGTCGTGCTGACAACTCCAATTACGGAGGAAGCGATTCGTTCCTTGCGTGTGGGCGATGTTGTCATTATAAATGGGGAGATGCACACTGGCCGTGACGCCCTTCATAAGTACTTGATGGATCATGATGCTCCGGTTGATTTGAATGGGGCAGTTATCTACCACTGCGGTCCTGTCATGCTGAAGGATGAGGAAGGCTGGCATGTCAAGGCTGCTGGTCCGACGACGAGTATTCGCGAAGAGCCTTACCAAGGTGATATTATGAAGAAATTCGGCATCCGTGCTGTTATCGGCAAAGGCGGGATGGGAGCGAAGACTCTGGCTGCCTTGCAGGAGCATGGCGGGGTGTACTTGAATGCAATTGGTGGTGCTGCGCAATATTATGCAGAGTGCATCAAGCGTGTAAATGGCGTTGACTATATGGAATTTGGTATTCCAGAAGCGATGTGGCATTTGGACGTAGAAGGATTTGCAGCAATCGTTACAATGGATTCCCATGGGAACAGCTTGCATGCAGATGTGGATCGGAGTTCGCTTGAGAAGCTGTCTCAGTTCAAGGCTCCGGTATTCTAATGAATCGACAAATAAAGTTCGATCGTAATGTCGGTCTGATCGTTAACGATTGGTTCGAACGGTATATGTACTTGCTTATCCCCAGCTGCTTGGTGCTGGGGGTTCTTTGTAGTGAGCCGTTGCTTCCGTTCGTGCCCTACGTTCCGTGGATGTTCGGACTTGTTACTTTCGTTATGGGGCTAGGTTGTGGACGCCGTGATGTGATGGGAGCCTTTCAGCAGCCGGTTCTATTCGCGGCCGTATTCATTCTGACGCATATCATCTCACCGATCGCAGCCTATGGGATAGGCACGCTTCTGTTCGGTGGAGGATCATCTTATACGGCTGGACTCGTTCTGTTCACGATTATCCCGTTAGGGATATCTTCTGTGCTGTGGGTGGAGATGGCGAGAGAATCTGTCCCTCTGATGTTGGCTCTAGTGGTCATGGACTCACTGCTTAGCCCCATCGTTGTTCCCGCATCGCTGTCTGCGATGTTCGGGGCTACCATTGCATTCGATGTATGGGCAATGCTGCTTGATTTGCTGTGGATTATTGTGGTTCCAACCGCAGCAGGCATTTGCATATATGAATGGTCAGGAGGCAAGGCCAAGGCATCGGCTGCGCCCGTGCTTCTGCCTGCATCGAAGGCTGCATTTGTTGGTGTTGTACTCTTGAATGCAGCAGCGATTGGCCCCTATGTGCGGGCATGGGGGAGTGAGGCAATAGGGCTGTTCTTCGTCGTGCTGCTGCTCGTTGCCGTCTGTTATGCACTAGGCTGGGGATTGAGCTTTATGTTCAAGCGCAGCGGCACTGCGATGCAGGGGACATTGGGCTTCGCTTCAGGGATGCGCAATATCTCTCTTGGTCTAGTGCTAGCGATGAGGTACTTCGGGCCGGAAACAGCCGTTGCTGTTGTACTCGCCATATTAATTCAGCAGCCAGCTGCCACCGTGTATCACGCGATTTTACAAAAGATTAATAAACTTTCTGCTGGTCAAACGGAAAAGGGATAAGTAGGATTAATACGTAGACAGTAACAACAATGAATTGAAGCAGAGAGAAGGAGTAGAACCATGTCACGTTTTCGCACAAGGTTGACCTTTGTGTTTGTCTTGCTTATCGGTATTTCAGTGCTAACAGCGGGCATTTATATGGCATCTACATTCAAGACGAGTCATATTCGGCAGCTTGAGCAAAATATGTCCCGGGAAATTATGCTCATCGAACAGACCTTGGTCTGGAAGCAGGGAAACCGCTTCGAAGAGCTTGCCAGCTACTACACAGACTGGGCTCGCAAGCTTCATGATAGTGCTGACGCAAGGGTTACGTTCATACTGAAGGATGGAACCGTTGTCGGAGATTCTGATCGTCCAGTAGCTGAGTTGGATAATCACTTGAACAGAGAGGAGATCGCTGCTGCGAAGAAGGATGGACTAGGCTCCAAAATTCGCTATAGCGATACCCTTCGGCAAAATATGCTGTATGTTGCTAGTCCTGTTCATACTCCAGACTTCGATGGCTACGTACGCTTAGCGATGAGTCTGGCAGATGTAGAGAGCAGTGTACGAGAGTTGTGGGCTTATCTGTCGATTGGGCTCGCTTTATTGTTCCTTGTCGCAGCTATTGTCAGCTATCGAATAGCGTATAACATGACACGGCCAATTGAGAATATGACCCGCGTCGCGATGCGTATCGCGCAGATGGACTATCGGGCACGAACTCAATCTGTCGGGAAAGATGAGATCGGGCAGCTGGGCTCTGCGATTAATGCGATGGCTGATAGTCTGCAGGTTCAAATGTCGGAAATTCGCGAGAAGGAAAGCCGCCTTCAGGCAGTGCTTGAACATATGATTAATGGCATTGTTATGATTGATGCTCAGGGCCAAGTTGGTCTGTTGAATCGCAAGGCAGAGCATATATTTGGCATTAAGAGCACCGAGTGGATCGGACGTACCTTCGAGGATGTTCGAGCGCCACATGAGATGCAGCAAATGACTGCAGAGGTGCTGGAACGCAAAGTAGCGAGTCATGATGAAATTACACTGTATTATCCAGAAGAACGTCTGCTTGATGTGAGTGTAGTACCCGTTTACTTCACAGATAATGAATGGGCAGGTGTACTGCTTGTCATGCAGGATGTATCTACAATTCGGCGTCTTGAACGAATGAGAAGTGAATTCGTGGCCAATGTGTCCCATGAATTGAAGACACCGATTGCTGCGGTGAAGGGATTCGCGGAGACCTTAATGAATGGCGCGATGAATGACCCAGAGATAGCAACGTCGTTCCTGCAGATCATCCATGATGAGAGTGAGCGGTTGAATCGCCTAATCGGCGATATATTGGAGCTGTCTAAGATAGAGTCGAAGCGGGTGCCGCTGCAATATTCCCCGGTTCAGGTCGATCTGTTCTTGGAGAAGACGGTGGAGATGCTCCAGAAGGAAGCTGACAAGAAGCGAATAGATGTTCTTCTGAGTACAGAACAAGATATGTATGTAGAGGCTGACGAGGATCGCTTCCGTCAGATTGTACTGAATCTCTTGTCGAATGCGATTAATTACACGCCAGAAGGCGGTCACGTAAAAATTGTAGCAATGCCGATTGAACATAGCGAGAACGGGGAAGCAGAGTGGATTCGTCTGACTATATCCGATACTGGCATCGGTATTCCGAAGAAGGATTTGCCGCGCATATTTGAACGGTTCTATCGTGTTGATAAGGCACGGTCTCGCAGTTCCGGAGGAACTGGCCTAGGCTTGTCCATCGTGAAGCATCTCGTTGATGCTCATCATGGATTAATTCGCGTAGACAGTGAACTTGGGGTGGGTACGACGTTCACGATCGAGTTGCCAGTCGTGCAAGATATTCAGATGCTATCGAATAGTGTAAAGTAGGCCACGCGATGAGATCGGCTGCCTTTCATTAATTTTCAACATTTTCAAAAAATGCTTGGTCAACATCACATGATATATGTTACGATAATGTTGAGAAACGATGAAGAAAGACGATTACGTATAATCGATTCGACTTTCGGAGGAAGATTATGTCAGAGATTAAAGTATTGGTAGTTGAAGATGAACCGACACTGGCGCGACTGCTGTCCTACAACCTGACTTTGGAAGGGTATGAGACAACGGTTGTCGATCATGGGACTCAGGGCTTGCAGATGGCGCTCCATCGCAAATTTGATCTTATCGTTCTAGATATTATGCTTCCGGGAATGAACGGTTTCGAAATATTGTCGCGAGTAAGACAGGCAGGGATTCGTACCCCAGTGATTGTTCTAACTGCTCGAAATGCGGAGGAAGAGGTCGTACAAGGTCTGAAGTGTGGTGCTGATGACTATATTACGAAGCCTTTCGGTGTTGCAGAGCTGTTGGCAAGAGTGGGAGCGGTGCTAAGACGGACATCGAGTGACGGAACCGGATTGACATTGTCCGAAGAGTCTGATGACAAGATGATTGCACTTGGCGATCTGCGGATTTATCCAGAGAAGTATGAGGTTACGCTTCATAATGATCTCATTCCACTGCGGCCTAAGGAATTTGAAGTATTGTTATATTTAGTACAGCGCCCTGGAACCGTAGTAACAAGAGATGACCTGATGAACGCCGTATGGGGGTTTGACTATATTGGCGGACAGCGGACAGTAGATGTGCATGTCAGCTCTCTTCGCAAGAAGCTGGAGATGAATCAACAATCTGTGCAGATTGATTCGATTCGTGGCGTGGGCTATAAGCTTGTCGTTCATAAGAAGCAGGGTGTGCTTCCATCTTAGGTTGCATGAAAATTAGAATATGGAATTTTTAATATAGTAGGGCTGTCCCGTCACATCCGATGTGATTATGGGGCAGCCCTATTTTTTCTTTTGTTGATCTAATCAACCATCCAGTATTTACATTATCAATAATATAGATTATTATTAACCTATGTTATAAGTAACCTAATGAGGTGTTTTTCGATGTCGATCAAATATGCCATTCTGGGGCTTCTGAGCTGGAAGCCAGCTTCCGGATATGAATTGAAGAAGATTTTTGAGGACTCATCAGCGATGTATTGGTCCGGCAATAACAATCAAATCTATAAGTCGCTTGTTCAGCTATTGGATGATGGCCTAGTCACTAACGAAATCAAGCATCAGGAAAGTTCTCCATCCAAAAAAATTTACAGCATTACAGATGAGGGAATGCTCCGATTAAAAGAATGGGTGCTTGAGGAACCTGAACTTCCAGAGCTTAAGAATACATTCCTTATCCAATTGGCATGGGCAGACCAACTAGACGACGAGGAATTAGATGATCTGCTTGATCGGTATGAGGACAGGATCAACATGCAGCTCGTCTATCAGCAAGAAAAAATGAATCGTGGACTCCAAGAGCCGAATCGAAATGAGCGGGAAGCCTTTTTGTGGAATAAAATTTCTGAGAATCTATTGTCCAGCTACCTCAATGAACTGAAATGGGTGCAGGGAATTCGCATGGAGTTTAAGGCAAGAAAACAAATGAAGGAGAGAATGACTATGAACTATAAACTCGTCGAAAACGAAACGAAGGCATATTTCGAATTGATTGCAAGCGACACGCAGTTAAGTACGGAGCAGGATGCTGTGGATTTGATTGCCTTGTGCAAGGAACATGATGTTGAGCTGCTTCTGGTACACGGGGAAGCTCTTGCGGGGGAGTTCTTCAGTCTTAGAACGGGCGTAGCGGGAAGAATGATTCAAAAGTTTACGAACTACCATGTGAAGACGGCTGTCATCATTCCCGATCCATCGTTGAATAGAGGCCGCTTTAAGGAAATGGTGGGAGAATCCAATCGCAGCAATCATTTCGGGGTCTTTGAAACGCGGGAAGATGCGGAGAGCTGGCTTATTCAGTAACGGTTAATCGACGGTTAGGGAATGTAGGAGATACGAATATGTATTTCCCAGAATGGCGGGTATGTAAGTCGCAATTTTGACGAGGCCTTGCTGTATACGATAACTGATATTGTACGGCATGATGAAGCTACGCCTCAAGAGCAGGATGTTCGAAGGCTGTTTTCTTGTAGTGGATCACTACATAGGAGACAGCTTTTTTATATTGAACGAAGTCTAAGTGCAGATGAGAAGAGATTCCTTTAGGGGAAATTTAGGTTGAAATTGGTGAGCCGTGGTTTGATGATTCGGACTTGGAACCGGAGATCGGGTTAAGTGAGCCGCATGCAAGAGATGATGGAATCCGAACATGCGGAGCATCGCCTGCAAGCAGCGGAGATTGTACTTCGTCATGCGAAGAAGCGCAGATTCCGGCTGTCTTCCTAAATAAATTGCCAAAAAAGATTTACTCTAACCAGTAAGTCTTTTTTTATTCGGGGCAGATAAATATTCACTCAAAATTTCACGAAGAAAAAGTTTCCCCAAAATTTAAAATAGTAAAATCAAGGAAAAATAGGATATTATTATTGTAAGTCCTAGAATAATGAAGGGGGGGAGAACGGTTGTTTGAAAGTGAGGGACGGTCATATATTTTAGAAAGGAATGTCGAAACATGAGGTGTGCAATTATGTTCGTAGTACTGTCATTATTGACGTTTTCCGTAACTAGCGTAAGTGCTCATCAAGCGGAATATCGTTATGACAAGAATGGGAATCTATCGGTGATCACGCAAGGTGATACAGAAATCGCCTATCAGGCAGATAACAATGGAAATCTGACAAGTAAAAGTTTAAGAGAGAGGACATATAAGGATAAGCTGGAAAACGGAGATTTTCATGAAGTAAACAATGGTGGCAAAGCGGTAGGCTGGTCATATATGACGGATGACAAGGCTGCATCGAGCTTTAACATCCAAAAAATAGGATCAAGAAATCATCAACAGATTCAAGCGAGTAATATTCCAGTAGGAGATTTCATTGGAATCAAGCAGGCACTGTGGATTACGAAGGAATCCAGCCGTGGGTTTGATCTGAAAGCTTCCTTAAAGATTGAACATCTACAGAATGCAGAGGTTGTGATGATGGTCGATTTTGTAGATAACACAGGAAAGGTTATCGGTAATGCGAGACAAAAAAGCACGCTGCAGAGAGATTTCTTCTTCACGATGAGCCTCAGAGAGAGTATTCCCCAAAAAGCAGAAAGAGCGATTGTGCAAATCGCGATCCATTCAACTGGCAATAATGCGGCTGGCACGATAGTAATTAAGGGAGTCGATGTCTCCTATGGTTTAGATTATTATTTTAATTTGCTCATGAATCATGATTTTCAGGGCAGAGAAATTCAAGTCGCGGAGGGAACAATTCCAGATTATTGGGAAATCTCAGGGGATAATGGTTCTGCTAAGTTTAACTTGATGACTACTAGTGACTATAAGAAAAGGCAGGTCATCTCTTATAATTCTAACGGCACTAGTAAAGAATCATACCTGATACAGCATCTATTAATTGATGATTCGAGAAATTATCAATTGAGAGGGATATTTAATCGACTTGGCAATGTAAATACTCATTTTCAAATTTTGTTTTTTAATGAGAAGGGGACATTGCTAGGAACGAATTATACAACATCAGATAGTATAACTGACCAGACTGCATCACTAAGAGGGAATATTCCAAAAGGTGCAGTCTATGCAACTGTGTACGTGGGAGCGCGTTACAGTGGAGTAAGCAATGTCAACATCAACATCAACAATGTTTACATTGCTCAGGTTTCAATTGAGTATAGTACTGAACCGCAGGCATTATGGAACTCGTTATTTACGTTGTTTGATCAAAAAAGCGATATCGCACAAGGCTGGGCAAAAAGAAGTAGTGGAGCGGGTGTAGGAGCTATTTATGGGAAGAGTAGTGGTGATGGAGGCCAAAACATATCCGTACCATTTGGAATATGGGGGAATCTTTCGGCTGAAATTTACCAAGACATTTCACTGGAGCCGAGTTCTGAGAAAGGGAAATTCGCCTTATACGGCGAGATTTCGATTCTAAGCAGCAGTAATGCAAAATTGGAAGTTGAGGTTGGGCCTCCTAAGAGAATCGGTAGTTTTCCCCAAAAAACGTATAAAGAGACTTATATATTAGGCAATGGTAGACAAGTGATTACTATACGAGGAGATATTGCACCAAATACTAGAGAAATATCGGTTTCTGTCCGTTTATTGCCGATAGTTCGCAACAAAGCGTGGGCAGAAAACGTCATAATTCATAATTTGAGATTTAACCCGAACTACAACCCTTCAGGGCCGGTAGAAATGTTTCTTCCAGAAGAGATGGAATGAATGAAGTGAGTTTAGACGAGCATACATCAGATGAAGGCTTTTTCAACCGATGTCTAATTGATGTGCAAGGAAAGATAATTGATAGGAGAGATTATGTTGAAAAGATGGCTATCACTTATTCTCGCATGTGTACTATTGATTACAAGCGTGCCTTTCGCTTCTGCAGAAGAAGCTATTGCATCTAAGAAATCGGTGAAAGAAATCTATCCATCGGTAACCTCCAGTGTATATGGTCCGCACGCAACGTTCACGGATTTTAATCCAGACAAGCTTATTACGATTACCTCCCTAACCGAAACCTTTGGCGTAACGAGGGATTGGATAACGGAGGAGCTGTTCAAGGGCTACGAGCTTCATCAAATCTATCAAGGTCTAAAAGCCAAGCAGCAGGGAAGAGACTATGAGCAATTCATGAACAGCACTTATTTGAAGCCTGCTCCAGATCCGTTAATTGAGCATCAGGAAAAAATGAAAAGTGTATCGGAGGCTGTGTATCAAGCCAGCGTAACGGAGCAGGTCTACGGGAAAGGGAAACCGTCGGTGACGGATCAAGTGTATGGATTATGGGAGAAGCGCTCGTTAGCCTTCCTTGGAAATAATCTATACGATGAGAAAGCGCTCCGCAATCGTCCAATCCGGTTGGATCAAGCGCCTTACTCCGTCGGATCCTTTAGCGACCATATCTCGCCTGTCGACGGCTCCTTGCGCGTGGAAGTAACGGATATGGTAATGCCTGGACCGAACGGCATGGATTTCGCGCTGCGGAGAATTTATGACAGTTCCCTGGCGAAAGATGATATCTATGTGAGCGGATATGAAAGTAACGGAACACAGGCAACCTGGGAAGAAGAGATTTTTCATCTCGGTAAGGGATGGATTTGGGATATGTCGTATATAAAGTGGGTTAACAATTCTCGCTATATCTATATATCGGGCGTCGGTACATATGGGCTGGACGATGATTTGGTAGGATATCCGCTCGGTGATTTGGTCTTTATGGACTCGGATAAAGTATTGCAGTCCGATGAGCGAGCCGCCTATGAGCTCCTCAATAAGACGACGGGAGTCAGTCAATATTTTAGCTATAGGGGCAATCTCATCTTCATCGAAGACACAGATGGAAACTATATTCAATTCTCATATAAGGATGAGCCGGACATAGGATGGGTTTTGTATCAGGTAAAAAGTTCAACCAGGGATTATCAAGGCAAGAATGAAATGAATATTTCCTACAACAATGACAACACGATTACCATCCAAAGCGGAGATCGAAGGGTGATCTATAAGAAAGAAAGAGTAGGAAAAATAAAAAATGACACGCTCTCCCGAGAGCAAGATATTTTAACGGAAGTGATCGATCCGGAGGGCCGCTCGACGAAGTATGATTATGGCGTATGGAATAGGCTGCAATTCAATTTGGTCAGATCTTATAAAGGTCTCCCAAAAAATTCAAACGACCGCAAAATATTTTGGGGAGAGAACGAGATGATCGCGCTTGGCGTCATCGAACACCCGACCAAGGCCATTACGGAATTCGGATTTGATGGCGCAATTGAACGAACGATTGGGGACTTTGCAGTAGAGAACGTAGTGCGTTATAAATCTCGCCGTCATTATTATAGCTCGTCCACCTATACGCAAAAAAATGAAATGACTCTTAGATATACAATGGATCATAGTAACGACAAAGATAGAACGGGGATTGGAGATGGAGGAAAGTACATCGAGCAGGATTTCAGGTTTTCTGTGGATGTGTACGATAAATTCAAAACGACGACCTATACGTACGAAAAACAATTCGTTGCGTATGATGCGCCTTCGGCAATCTATAACACGAGAACGGAAGTTCGTGATGAACAGACGAATAACCGTCAGGTGTTCCAGTACGGGCATGACAGATTCCGAAGAAATCCGAATCCGATCCAGATTGAAGAGACGTTTTATCAAGGGGGATATGCATCTTCGCCTCGGGTAACAAAACGAGAGTATGATTACTGGGGACAATTAACTTCGGAAACGAATCCGCTCGGTATAACAAGCCGTTATGAATATAAAGACATATTAGAGAATAAGCTGTTCCGCATGAAGAGTAGTAGTGTGCCGATGGATCAGGGAATGACGCTGCGCTCTGAATATGAATACGATCGATATCGCGGGGGATTGAAGCAGGCCGTTTCCAAAAATGACAGAGGCGAAATTGTCCAACAATTGAACTATGAGTATGACTATGCTGGCAACCCGATTAAGATTCGGATTAAGGAAGACAGCGGAGAAACGGTTTTTTACCAAGACTTCAGTCACGATTTCAAGCGTTTCTTCTTAAGCAGGCAAACTATAGGCGTCAAGAATGTTGACGGAAGCAATGAAGTAATAGAAACCCGCATGGATTATACGCCCGAGACGGGGCTCCCGACGAAGTTTACGGATGGCAATGGCAAGAGCACCTCCTATACGTATGACAAGCTGGGACGGATTACAGCCGAAATCAATCCTGACGGAACGAAAATGACCGTCGTATATGATGATCAGAACAATAAGATGTTCATTACCGATCCGAATGGGCTGCAAATCGAGAAGCATTTCGATCCGCTCGGCAATTTGATTGCTGAAACGAATGGGCGAGGCATGGCCCAGCACACGTATGACGAGAATGGTCGGCTGATTCGTAAAGGGGACTTTAACGGATCCCAGATTCAATACGAGTATGACGCATGGGATCGGATTATCAAGGAAATAGTTGGAAAAAGTACGAATCGAACTGTCTATAACGATGTGGCTAATACGAAGACAACCATCGATGGGTCAAATAACAGCATACGTGAAACATACGACATCATGGGCAGAGTCATCAAGAAGGAAGAAATCAAGCCTTCTGGCCAAGAAGTCTTGTTAGCTCGCTATGAATACGACTATGTGGGGAACGTCAAGGTAGCCTACGATGGAAACAACAATGTAACGAAATACGAGTATGATGTACTAGGACGCTTGATCGCCGTTACGGATGCTGAAGGGAAAACGACACGGTATCGATATAATCTGTCGGGCGATATGGTCGAAATTAAGTATGCGGACGGAAATACGGTTGAGAAGCAGCATGACGGCATCGGTCGCCTGCTGAAGCAAACCGATTCGAACAAGCAAAGCAAACGCTTCTATTATGACGGCAACGGCAATGTAATCAAAAGCATCGACCGGAAAGGACAGATTCAAGAGTTCGTATACAATAGCCGGGGCTTCCTAACGGACATCGTTGCGCCGGACGAGAGAATTTCGTATAACTATGACGCAACAGGAAAACGGACGACAATGACGGATCAGACAGGGACAACGAGCTACGCGTACTATCCTTCAGGCGAACTGGCATCCATCACGTATCCAGATAAGACGGTGTTGTCATTCAATTACGATCAGCGGGGATTGCGCGAAGAGCAAGCCTTAACGTCGAGCAGCTACCGCCTGACAAGCCAGACGGAACGATTCATCCCGATTTCAGCGCCAAGGAGCATGAAAGTAGTGGAAGGAGCCGGAGGAGAACTGGCCCGATTCGACTATTCGTATGATGATTCCTATCGGATCGCCAATCTGAAGTCAATGAATGGGCTGAATGAAGTCTATACCTATGATGGAATGAACAGGACGGGTATCCAGCAGAAGCAAGGCGAGTCGTCATTTGCGAATTACGGCTATACCTATGATAACAACCGCAACATTGTAGCGAAGAACGACAATGGAGCGGCGTATCAATTCAGCTATGATCCATTGAACCGAATAAAGACCTCAAGCCAGTTCAACGAGGCATATTCGTATGACCAGCGGGATAACCGCAGCACCCTGCAAAGCGATCAGGTACCGAACATCAAGGGAGCAAGCTACGCATACGACAGCCGCAACCGTCTGACCCAAGTAACGACGGAAGACGGCAAAGCCGTCAGCTACCGCTATAATGGGGATAACCTTATGGTAGAACGAACCGAAGGGGGCGTAACGACTCGCTATTACTATGATGATCGGGCAAAGATTGTAGCAGAAGGCAAGGTAGAAGCGAATGGCAGCGTCACGATTACAGCATCGTATATCCATGACGATTACGGCAAGCTGCTGACTCGTCAGGTTCCAGGACAAGGTATGCAGTACTACGTATCCAACGGACACGGCGACATTACGGAAATCCGGGATGCACAAGGCAATGTCCTGAACCGCTATACGTACGATATCTGGGGCAATCCATTGGTTCAGGAGGAGCGAGTCCCGAACATTTTCCGCTACTCGGGCGAATACTGGGATGCGACAACGAATCTGCAATATTTGCGCGCAAGATGGTATGATCCAAGTATAGGGCGGTTTATTAATGAGGATACGTATGAAGGGGAACTGGGTAACCCGCTGACGCTGAATTTGTATACGTATGTACAGAACAATCCGCTGAAATATATCGATCCTAGTGGGAACAGATATATACCTTCAGATATGAATTCTATTCTCGCAGCGACTATGAAGATAACTTCTACCGAAAGTAGAGCATATTCATACGCTTATAACTTGTTAAGTCAAGAGTTTGCAGATGTGTATGATAATAATCGTTTTAATTATTTGTTTGGTTTATTGACTCAAACCAGTGCTTATAAGAATAGTGCAGGGAATGCGGACTGGGCAAGAGCGGAGTTAGCCAAGGATTACAGTAAATGGCATCAGGAAATCTCCTTTGCGGAAGCTTTGGCTTCATTGGGGCCGATAATCGGGGGCATAGGAAAAGTAGATCGGCTACACTTAGTTGGACAGAAAAATTAAGGGCTAGTAGAATTAACACATCATAACAAGGAGCGGATCTACTATGCCAAGAATAAGACGCACATTTACAGATGAATTCAAGAAACAGATGGTTCAGCTATACGAAAATGGGAAATCAAGAGCAGACATTGTAAGTGAGTATGAGTTGAGTGCATCTGCATTGGATCGCTGGATTAAACAAGCCCACCAAACAGGTTCCTTCTCAGAGAAGGACAACCGCTCTCCAGAAGAAAATGAACTTATTGCATTACGGAAAGAAAACC
>NZ_JMLT01000022.1:0-93207 GCF_000686865.1 Paenibacillus sp. UNC217MF
CCATCCCGAACACGACCGTTAAGCCCTCCAGCGCCGATGGTACTTGGACCGCAGGGTCCCGGGAGAGTAGGACGTCGCCAAGCAACTAAAGACCACTGTTGAGACATCTCGACGGTGGTCTTTTTTTATATTTCTTGCTGATTAGGTGATGAATGGAGAATAACAAACAATCTCATACTATCCATAATAGTAATAAAATTGTTCGCCTGGAGTGGACATTTATTTGTTTGTACATGAATAGGAATCAAATGAATTACGAATTACCAAAACAAGACGCTTATCCTTGACAGCCTCATACCGCTTTGCTAAGATTGCAATAATATATTTTTAGAGACGACGTTAATCAGAGGACAAGCCCTGTATGATAAGGAGTTTGGACAATGAATGCGCCAATACAATCAAGGGAGGAACTTTCTGGTGTGGGAATCTAAGTTTGTGAAGGAAGGCTTAACTTTTGACGATGTGCTGTTAGTACCTCGTAAATCGAGTGTACTGCCACGGGAAACAGACGTATCGACAATTTTGAGCGATAAGGTTAAATTGAACATTCCATTTATGAGTGCAGGTATGGACACAGTTACCGAGGCTCCATTGGCAATTGCAATTGCTCGCGAAGGCGGTATCGGTGTTATTCATAAAAATATGTCGGCTGAGCAACAAGCCGAAGAAGTGGATCGCGTAAAGCGTTCAGAAAGCGGCGTTATTACTAATCCATTTTCGCTTTCTCCAGATCATACTGTTGAAGACGCGGATCGTGTAATGGCGAAGTATCGCATTTCTGGTGTCCCTATTGTGGATGCAGAAAATAAGCTTATAGGTATTTTGACGAACCGGGATCTTCGTTTTGTTCATGACTACAGCATTCAGATTAAAGAAGTGATGACACATGAGAACTTGGTAACAGCTCCTGTCGGCACTACGCTTCAAGAAGCAGAAGTGATTTTGCAGCAGCACAAGATCGAGAAGCTTCCATTGGTTGACGAAAGCAACACGTTGAAGGGACTTATCACGATTAAGGATATTGAGAAGGCAATCCAATATCCGAAAGCTGCGAAGGATGCTCAAGGACGTCTTCTGTGTGGTGCAGCAATCGGTATTTCCCAAGATTCATTCGAACGTGCTGAACTGCTTGTACAAGCTGGTGTTGACCTAATCGTTGTTGACTCCGCTCATGGCCATCATATCAATATTATTGAAGCAGTACGCAAGCTACGCGGCTTGTACCCTGAGTTGACTATCGTAGCAGGGAATGTAGCTACTGGTGAAGCAACTCGTGATTTGATTGAGGCAGGCGCTTCTGTAGTTAAGGTTGGTATTGGACCAGGTTCCATCTGTACGACTCGGGTTATTGCTGGTATCGGCGTACCACAAATTACAGCTGTATACGACTGTGCGAGCGTAGCTCGTGAGTACGGCATCCCTGTTATTGCGGATGGCGGTATTAAATACTCTGGTGATATTACAAAAGCAATCGCTGCAGGTGCAAGTGCGGTTATGCTCGGAAGCTTGTTTGCAGGTACAGAAGAAAGCCCTGGTGAATCTGAAATTTATCAAGGCCGCAGCTTCAAAGTATACCGCGGTATGGGCTCGCTAGGCGCAATGAAGCAAGGCAGTAAGGATCGTTACTTCCAAGACAGCAGCAATGAGAAGAAGCTGGTTCCAGAAGGCATTGAAGGCCGTGTAGCTTACAAGGGGCCTTTGGCTGATACGATCCATCAATTGCTTGGCGGATTGAGAGCAGGTATGGGTTACTGTGGTACGAACACTCTAAAAGAGCTTCAAAATGATACTCATTTTGTGAAGATATCTGGCGCAGGATTGCGTGAAAGTCATCCGCATGATGTACAAATTACAAAGGAAGCTCCTAACTATTCCATGTAATTGTGTTGCATTTACGGAAAATGTCGACAAGGAAAGACAGGGTATTACAACCCTGTCTTTTTTTTGCGTGTCTGGCTATGTTAGAATAGCTATGGGACTCAACAGGAGAGGAGTTGTACGTAGTGTCTAAGCAACATACAACAGTGAAACATAACAAATGGAAACGAGCGGTCGCTTTGGTTACCGCTTGTCAAATATTAAGCTTCGCCTTATTGCCATCAGCAGGAATGGTGGCAGCTGAGGCAGCTGCTCAAACTCAAACGCAAACGAAGCAAGTAGCGGCAACGAAGGGGAACAACAATCAAGTTATTACGGATAAGTCTAAGCTTGATTTGAAGCTTCGCTCCGCGGTTCTTATGGAAGCTTCAACGGGAAAAATATTAGTCGATATTGACTCGGAGATCTCTTATCCTCCAGCAAGCATGACGAAGATGATGACAGAGTACATTGTCATGGAGAAAGTGAAGAAAGGCGAGTTGAGCTTCGACGACGAGGTTGTAGCGAAGAAAAATGCATCCGTAACAGAAGGATCCCGCATCTTCTTGGCAGAAGGGGATACGCATAAGGTTCGCGATTTGTATATTGCGATGGCAATCGGTTCTGCCAACGATGCAACGGTAGCTCTAGCGGAGCATATTGCTGGCTCTGAGGCTGAGTTTGTAAAAATCATGAACGAGACAGCAAAGCGTCTTGGCATGACGAAGACACACTATATCAACTCTACTGGATTGGATTGGGCAAGCATGCCGGAAGGCTTCCGCCCCGCTGAAAAAGCAGAGACGATGATGTCCGCAATGGATGTGGCCAAGCTGGTGCGTGCAATCGTTAATGATCACCCTGAATTCAGCGAGTATACAAAGATTCAATCCTATAAGTTCAGAGAACGTGATAAAACGCCAATCTCCAACTTGAACTGGATGCTTGAAGCCAATAAAGATGTCGTGAACTTCAAGCGTTATGCTTATCAAGGCTTGGATGGAATGAAAACAGGATTTACTGATATTGCTCAATATTGCTTCGCAGGTACAGCAGTACGCGATAATATGCGACTGATCTCAGTTGTAATGGGCGCGAAAGATAAAGGAGCACGGTTCGAAGAAACAGCGAAGCTGCTTAATCACGGGTTCGAGCATTTTGAAATAAAGAATGAGATTGCACCGAAGAAGACTGTAACAGGCGTAGAGACAGCTCCAATCAAAAAAGGTGTAGATACGGAAGTGCCGATCGTTGCGGAAACTGGTGTATCGTTCGTCATTCCTAAGGGAGCGAGCACAGAAGGCAAAATTACAAAAGAAGTGAATCTGAAGCCGGCAAATGAGCTTGTTGCCCCTATTAAGAAGGGACAACAAGTGGGTACGGTGACGTTCACATACAAGGACAATGGTGCCGAGCAGAAGAAGACCGTGAACATGATTGCAACAGAAGAAGTGGAGAAGGGCAGCTGGTGGCGTCTATTCTTCCGAGCAATCGGGGAATTCTTTGCAGATTTGTTCAAGTCTATCAAGAATTTGTTCTAGTTTCTCAGTATTGGTCATAAGAATTGGCTTTCGTCTGTGACAAAATCAATTGTCTATTCGAATGACGATCATGTAAAATAGAGGGATGAAACTGTAACAATCGAAAATGACTGACTAGTGGCGGGGGGCAATCGAAAATGGAAACAGGTACAGCTCGAGTAAAACGTGGTATGGCAGAGATGCAAAAGGGCGGCGTCATTATGGACGTCATGAATGCAGAGCAAGCGAAAATTGCTGAAGCAGCAGGCGCAACAGCAGTTATGGCGCTTGAACGTGTCCCATCTGATATTCGTGCAGCTGGTGGCGTAGCTCGTATGGCAGATCCAACAATCGTAGAAGAGGTTATGAAGGTTGTATCGATTCCAGTTATGGCGAAGGCACGCATTGGTCATTACGTAGAAGCCAAAGTATTGGAATCCCTTGGCGTAGATTACATCGATGAATCGGAAGTACTGACTCCAGCAGACGAAGTATTCCATATTGACAAAAATACATTTACCATCCCATTCGTATGCGGCGCTAAAGACTTGGGTGAGGCACTTCGCCGTATTAGCGAAGGAGCAGCAATGCTTCGTACGAAGGGTGAACCGGGAACAGGCAATATTGTTGAGGCTGTTCGCCACATGCGCTTGATCACTAGCCAAGTTCGCAAAGTTCAGAGCTTGTCGAAGGACGAGCTGTATGCAGAAGCGAAAAACTTGGGTGTAGCGTATGACTTGCTGTTACATGTTCATGAGACAGGTAAGTTGCCAGTCGTGAACTTCGCTGCAGGCGGCGTTGCAACACCAGCAGATGCAGCATTGATGATGCATCTGGGCGCTGACGGCGTATTCGTTGGTTCTGGTATTTTCAAATCCGACAGTCCTGAGAAGTTCGCTCGTGCGATTGTGGAAGCGACAACTCATTATGAAGATTATGCTCTAATTGCGAACGTATCCAAGAACCTGGGTACACCGATGAAGGGGATTGAAATCTCCAAGCTTGCGCCATCTGAGCGTATGCAGGATCGCGGCTGGTAATTATAGAAGCAGGGCAGCTGAGGAAGCACCGTGACGGTGCTTCCTAGTCGGCGTTAAGCGCCCTGTATCCTATCTATAGGTGTATTAGTATAGCCTCAGGGGAAAGAAGGGACTTCACGGATGAACATCGGAGTATTGGCGCTGCAAGGCGCGGTAGCAGAACATATGCGCAGCTTGGAGGCGGCAGGAGCCCATGCGGTAGCCGTGAAGCGGCCAGAACAGCTTGATGAGCTTCAGGGGCTTGTCATTCCCGGTGGAGAGAGTACAACCATTGGCAAGTTGATGCGGAAGTACGGCTTTATCGAGGCGATTCAGGCATTTGCAGCAGCTGGCAAGCCGATCTTCGGCACATGTGCGGGACTGATTTGCTTGGCGGAACGAGTGGAAGGCCATCAAGGCTCAGAGGAGCCGCATTTGCAGCTGATGGATATGACGGTAATGCGCAACGCATTTGGACGGCAGCGTGAAAGCTTCGAGGCAGATTTAGATGTGAAAGGGATCGAGCAGCCTGTACGTGCGGTTTTCATTCGCGCACCGCTTATCCAATCGGTCGGTGAGTGTGTTGATGTACTCTGCGAGGTGAACGGCGAGATTGTAACAGCAAGACAAGGCTCGCTTCTAGCTTGCTCGTTCCATCCGGAGCTGACATCAGATATTAGCCTGCACAGCTATTTCGTTGATATGGTTAAACAGGCTGCAAATGTAGCAGGATAAAGAATAACAAACACTTTGACTCTCCTGATGCTAGGAGAGTTAAGGTGTTTTTCTCGGATATACGGTATAATAGTGAAATAGTATGATACGGATCGAATCAAATAAGCCCAGCGTATATCGTTAGGGGTGTTCATCCGTTTCTGGCAGGAGGGTCAATCGGTGCTAGATATCAAATTGTTAAGAAGTGATTATGGACGTGTAGTAACAGCACTCCAAAATCGGGGCAAATCGGAAGAGATGATCGCGGACTTCCCGGAGCTTGACGCACGTCGCCGCGAAATGCTGCAAGAGACCGAGCAGTTGAAAAATCAACGCAATGTCGTGTCTCAAGATGTAGCGAAGAAGAAAAAAGCAGGCGAGTCAGCCGACGAACTTATTGCGCAAATGCGTGAAGTAGGCGATCGGATTAAGGAGCTCGATGAAGAGATTCGTGGTATTGAAGTACAAATGGAGCAGATTACATTATCCATTCCAAATGTACCTCATGAAAGTACACCAGTAGGTAAATCAGAGGAGGATAACGTAGAAGTTCGCCGTTGGAGCGAGCCTACCGCATTCTCCTTCGAAGCAAAGGCGCATTGGGATATCGCGCAGGATCTCGGCATCTTGGACTTCGAATCAGCTGCGAAGGTAACAGGCTCTCGCTTCGTATTCTACAAGGGGGCAGGAGCTCGCTTGGAGCGTGCCCTAATCAGCTTTATGCTGGACGTGCATACGATGCAGCATGGATATGAAGAAGTGCTCCCTCCGCTTATCGTGAACCGTGACAGCTTGATCGGTACAGGTCAGCTGCCGAAGTTCGAGGAAGATCTATTCAAGCTGGAAGGTACGGAGTATTACCTCATCCCGACGGCAGAAGTTCCTGTAACGAACCTCCACCGCGATGAGATTCTGACGGACGAGCAAGTTCCTCGTTATTATACAGCTTACAGCTCTTGCTTCCGTTCTGAAGCAGGCGCATCTGGCCGTGATACACGCGGACTTATCCGTCAGCATCAATTCAATAAGGTTGAGCTGGTGAAGATGGTTAAGCCAGAGGATTCTTATGCTGAACTGGAATCACTGACGAACCAAGCAGAGAAGATTCTGCAGCTGCTTGGCTTGCCGTATCGTGTGATGACATTGTGCACAGGAGACATTGGATTCAGCTCTGCGAAGACGTATGATTTGGAAGTATGGCTGCCGAGCAGCGGTACGTACCGTGAGATTTCGTCCTGCTCGAACTTCGAGGACTTCCAGGCGCGTCGTGCGAACATCCGCTTCCGCCGCGATACGAAATCCAAGCCTGAGTTCGTGCATACGCTGAATGGCTCTGGCCTTGCTATTGGACGTACTGTCGCTGCGATTATGGAGAATTACCAACAAGAAGACGGTTCCATTGTGATTCCAGAAGCATTGCGTCCTTATATGGGTGGATTGGAATCCATTCGCCGCAAATAATTGAAAGATCATAGTTGCATTGTTGTAATGCCTATGATATAATAAAGACTGTCCGACTCGACTCGGGCAGTCGAATATGGAGAGGTACCGAAGTGGTCATAACGGGGCGGTCTTGAAAACCGTTAGGGTGCAAGCTCACGTGGGTTCGAATCCCACCCTCTCCGCCATAACTTTTACATGTAGAACCCACATCCTTGGTGATGTGGGTTTTTTGCTGTATAAAATGCCTCTGCTGGCCGCAAACTGTAATTGAATAGTGGAGGTGTAGCTCTTATGAATCAGGAAGAACAACCGCAAGTCGATCAATCGAGGCTTGTGGATGCATGGCAGCAAACGTTGCCGGCGAAGCTTGAGCCTGGCGATAAAGCCACAGTACTGCCTGACGGCGCCAATCCACAGGCACTCGTTATTCATATCGATACAGCCGGCCGCCAAATGTACTCATTCGATTTCCATTGCGCTTATGTGGATTCGCGCGAGGTAGAGCTCAATCTCATCGATGTCGAGAAGAGTGGGGTTCATATCGATGAGCGGACTGAGGTTGTGCAGGAGCTTGTACAGAATTATGTGCGTCATATTCATGAATGCGCGCAAGCGCTGCATGATGTAACCCATCACGGCTTACAGTAGGAGGGATGAAGGTGACGAAAGCAAAGGATGGTCTGGACAAAAATTTGAGCAATGTCGTCAAGGACTTGGAGCAGGCACCGGTCAATAGTCATCATGCCCAGCAGTTACAGCAGGATCACAATGATCGACGCCATCAGGATGCACTGAATCATGATAAGCCGACGGACTTAGAACACTTATAATGACGGAGGAGTGTGCGTGCAATGAGCAAGCCAAGAGCAGTCCCTGTACCTAACCAGGAGCAATCCAGCCGGCATCAAGCAGGTAATGAACGGAATGCGATGCAAGAGCCATTGTCAGGGTCTAAGAAGACGAAGATGGCGAATCATGTCAGCCACAACAATCCCGAGGGATAAGATAACAGGGTACAAGCAACACGGATTTTCCTTGCAAGAGTGAGGAGAGTCTGTGTTTTTTTATGCAAATAAATAGGGTATGTTGAAGTTCGAATTAGTACTATTATTATTAATATTTACCAATAGGGTCCAACAAGGAAGTGAATTCCGATATAATAATGAGTGTAGTGTATTTAAGGCTTATATAGAGAGGTGAACGCGGTGGAGCATCTGACAACGAACACCAGTGCAGACAGCAACAGTTCTAAGGGGAATCATGCATCGGCTTCGCAGGATATGGATCAGTTTGAGGCAATTGCCCAATTGGGAGCACTCGATTCTGCAGCTATTGCCAGTGTGCAGCAGTATCAGCACACGAAGATCGGCCTAATCAAGCTTCTCAAGCGAATTATCTTTATTGTCATTGGGTCAGTCTTAATGGGTGTCGGACTTGAGCTATTTCTTGTTCCGAATCAAATTACAGACGGTGGAGTAACCGGCATTTCAATTATTTTGTCTTATGTAACCTCAGTGCCACTCGGTGTATTTCTATTTCTACTTAACTTGCCCTTCCTGATTATCGGCTACAAACAAATTGGCAAAACCTTTGCCCTATCCACATTACTCGGCGTCCTAGTGATGTCGCTCAGCACGACGCTGCTTCACGATGTAAGTGCATTTACAGAAAATACGTTCCTGGCTGCCGTATTTGGCGGGATTATTCTCGGTATTGGCGTGGGGCTCGTCATTCGCTATGGTGGTTCTTTGGACGGTACAGAGATTATAGCAATTTTGCTTAACAAACGTTCTCCCTTCTCCGTCGGCGAGATCATTATGTTCTTCAATTTGTTCATACTCACGAGTGCGGGCTTCGTATTTGGCTGGGATCGTGCGATGTATTCCCTCATTGCCTATTACATTGCATATAAAATGATCGATATTACCGTTGAGGGATTGAACGATTCGAAGGCGGTGTGGATTATTAGTGACAATCACAAGGAAATCGGCGATGCGCTGCTTAGACGTCTCGGTCGGGGCGTTACGTATATGAAAGGCGAGGGCGGCTTCTCCGGAGATGAGAAGAAAGTGATTTTCACCGTCATTACCCGATTGGAGGAAGCGAAGCTCAAGGGGATCGTAGAGGAGCATGATGAGCATGCGTTTCTTGCAATCGGCAACATTCATGACGTTAAGGGTGGCAGATTTAAGAAAAAGGACATCCATTAAGCAGTGAAAGATAGGACGAAGTTCATAATTCTATGTACAGGGTCGCGAAATATGTTTCAAAGGAACTATTTTCATTATCATACGTATAAGTTAATATATACTGGGTAATTTTAGCTCACTTATTATGATGAATAGGGGTTGAAGAGATTGAAGAGAGGTTTAAAAGGGGCATTAGCACTCATATTTGCTTTAGCACTAATTATTACGGGTTGTGGAGCCAAGTCTAGTCCGAAGGAATTAATCGAAGGTTCTCTAGGCAAGTCCTTCGATATGAAGTCCTATGCATTCAATACATCGATTAAGCTTGAAGATCTTCAAATGGATAATGGTGGCGCAATGGATCCAAATGCACAGATGGTCTTGAACATGCTTAAAAATGCTGAGCTTAGTGTAAATGGTGTAGTTCAACAAGAGCCTATGAAGATGGAAGCGAATCTCGAAATCAGCCTTAAAGGCGATATGGAAATGAAATTTTCTCTCCCATTGACTATGGATGAAAATAAAATGTGGGTAAAAATCCCGAATATTCCGATGTTGGCGGGCCAAATTCCAGATGAGTTGATCGGCAAAACAATTGAGATTGATTTGAAGAAAATGGCAGAGCAATCCGGCCAAGAGCTTCCTTCTGCGAAGGATATGAAGGCAATGCAGAACCTCTCGAATGATATGTTCAAAGCATTCCTCGGCAAGTTCGATGAGAAAATGTATTTCACTACAGTAGAGAAAAAAGACGCTGGTCTTCCTGAAAATGTAGATGCAAAGCAAATTGTGAAATTCAATGTTACCAATGAGAACTTGGAGCAATTCGTTACAACCCTGGTTAAAGAGGCATTGCCTGCACTAGCAGATGTAATGGGTAAGGAAGAGTACAGCAAGCTGTTTAAATTGGAAAAAGACCAAGTTGAGAAAATGAAGCAAGAAATGAAAACAGATGACAGCGAACTGAAAAAAGATATCGAAGAAATGAAAAAGTCGCTGAAGATTAACGAACTGAGCGTCACTACTGCGATCAACAATGATCAATATCCTGCATATCAAGTAATTGTAGCCAACTTGGATGTGACTGGCGACGATGGTGTGAAATCGAAGGTTGCCGCTCGCGTTACGACTGAGTTGAGCAAGATCAACGAGAAGGTTGAATTCAAGCCTGTACCAACCGATGTTCTGACAATGGAACAATTGCAGCAAATGTTCGGTGGATATTAAGATATAGTCATTAGCAAGACCGCCGCTCCTAGAGAGTGGCGGTCTTTTATTATGCGCGGAATAGTTAGAAGAAGAGGAGGAGGTATGCAAATGGGATCTAATATGGGCAAGACATGACTTGACGCTTCATTCTGTAATGTATATGGTTTACATATACAATATATAAGGTGTGTGGCCACAATGATTCACATTCGTATCGAATCATCGACTGACGAGCCGATATACGAGCAGATCGCAAGACAAATACGAACTGGTATATTCAGTGGTGATTTTAAGCCTGGAGATGCGCTCCCTTCTATACGACAACTGGCTAAGGATTTGCAAATTAGTGTCATTACAACGAAGCGTGCTTATGAGGAACTGGAGAGGGAAGGGTTTATTGACAGCATGGTTGGCAAGGGATCCTTCATCTCGGGCGCAAATCCACAGCTGATACGTGAGCAGCGTCTGCATCAGATGGAGATGATGATCGAAGAAGCGGTGAAGGACGCTAAGGCACTGAACGTATCCTTGTCTGAATTAATGGAGCATATTCGATTGGTCTATGAGGAGAGTGATTGAATCGTAAAGGAGAGAGTGACAACAAATAGAATTTGTTAGAAAGGACTTATAATCGTGAGCAATAGGAGCTTTATCAAGCGTGCAGATTTCATTCTAGAACGAAGCAGTGAAGCCGCATTGCTCAAATTCGTTGACTCTGCGGCTTCTTTATGCGTATTGATTAAGCTTTGCCGCGCAGACGGCGGAAGAATTGCGTTAACATTGATGCACATTCTTCTTGCAGCACGCCCTCAATGACTTCTGCACGATGGTTGAAGCGGGGCTCCTGAAGCAGGTTCATCAGTGTGCCTGCGCAGCCTGCCTTCGGGTCGGTCGTTCCGTATACAACGGTAGGCACTCGGGATTGAACGATTGCCCCGGCACACATCGGGCAAGGCTCCAAAGTAACATATAAAGTGCAATCAAGCAGCCGCCAAGCTTGAAGATGATCACTCGCCTCTCGAATCGCAATCATCTCGGCATGTGCAGTAGAGTCAAGCGATGTCTCTCGCAAATTGTAGCCGCGTCCAATAATCTCATTCTGATGGACGACAATAGCGCCAATGGGAACCTCTCCAATTGCCTCGGCCTTGAGGGCCTCTTCAATGGCCCTACGCATCCAGTATTCGTGCTGACTGATTTGTTCAGGTTCAATCGATTGTATTTCCAACTTCAGCTTCCTTTCTCGTATCCCTGCCTCTATGGATCCAAGCGATCTTGTATTAGACGCAAATATGTGTAAAAGTCTAGTCGTTATTCATCGAACAAATATTCGTTGTTAACAGTGTGTGTATAAAATTGTGGATAACTATATGGATGTACACAGTATTATACACATCTTATCCAAAACTGTTCACATTATGTGCATAACCTGTTGATAACCATATGTTATACACGTGAAGCAGGGGTTCGAACTTAATCGATATTATTATACCTTCTTCCCACAATAATCGCCAAAACAATGGACAAATCGCCCTATATTACGATATGATTCGAAGAGATACTCCAACGAAATCCAACATTTGTCAGGATATCCGACATTATCTCCGTATGTTTACTCTGATACTGATGGATAGGCCTGATAGAGGTGAAGCATGAGACTTTCCATCAAAGCGAAATTATCTATTTCTATAGCTTGTATCGTGTTTGTCGTCCTTCTGCTTCATATGATCCTCACTTACAACATAACCAAGGATAAGCTTGTTGAGGAAATTCAGCAGCGAATGAATGCGATTGCTCAGCAGATCAATGTGTCCGTACAGCAATCCCGCATGGCGGCGAATTCATTCGAAGAGCAGTTGGCAGAGAAGCTGCACATTGCGTCTATGTATGCTGCGGATAAGCTCCCGCCTCGAATTGCTAGTATAACGAACGAGCAACTGCAGCAAATAAGCGCTGATATTGGAATATCCCACATTTCCCTCTTGCACAAGACGCCGAACGGTGACGATATCACGATTAATCGCTCCTCTGATCCGAAAGAAATCGGCATGTCGACGAGACAGTGGGGGTATTGGTATCAAGCTTTCATTCAATTATTTGAGGATAAGCAAGTATGGATTGCGGAAGGGCAGAAGCGCAAGTATTTTTGGTCAGGTCCGTTTGATGTGTCTTCATCCAACCCTGAACATCTTGATAAATGGGGATATTATTACGATGGCAAGCGGGATTATATAATTAATCCGTTTATTCGCGATGATAAGGTTGAAACCTTCTTCGAACTGACAAAACCGAATATCTTAATTGAGCAGACATTGAGTGCTCAATCCAATATTGTGGAAATCGCAGCTCTTAATATTAATAATTTTAAAGATGAACCCACATTCAAAGTTCGCAGCGATGGTGTACAGGTGGTTGACGAGAGCAAGAGTCGTGTCTTATACGGTGAATACACCTTGAATCATGAGCGTGATGAAGAATATATTCGAAATGCGCTGGAGCGGAGAAAGCCTCTGTTCTATGAAAGTGATTTTGGCAGTAGAACCATCATTAAAGGGTTCATTCCAATCATCGGGGCGACTTCCTATGTATTGAACATATCCATGGATGCAAGAGCGGTCGTAGAGGCACTCCATGACCAGTTGATGCGCAATGTCGCGGTAGGCATTGTGCTATTGGAGATTGTTCTTATCGGAAGCTATATGCTGTCCGGCATATTGATACGTCCACTTCAATCGATACTGAACAAAATCAATATGATTTCGGTAGGCCATTTCAATACGCAATTGAATATTGATCGTAAGGATGAGCTTGGAATATTGGCTCAGCGAATTAATACGATGGCGCGGAATTTGGATGCTTCGACAGAGCGGCTGCGCATGTCGTATCTGGAGAACCGCGCCATGAAAGAGCATCTGGAATCATTCATTAACCAATCGAATGATGCTATTCATGTAACAGATCTGAAGGGACAAATTGAGCGAGTGAACCAAGCGTTCGTTGATATGTTTGGCTGGACCTCGGAAGAGGTGCTAGGCAAGCAACTATGCAATATTCCAGAGGACAAGGTGGATGAAGAGCACCAAATTCATGAAGCACAGCGTCATGGCGAATATGTGAGCAACTGGGAGACGACGCGTCTAACGAAGGATGGGCGAATCCTGGATGTTAGTGTCAGTACCTCACCAATGTACAACGAGGGCGGGGATTGCATCGCTTGGGCAAGCATTACGCGAGATATGACCAGTCGCAAGCGGATGGAAGAGCTGTTGCGACGTTCTGAGAAGCTGACGACGGTCGGTCAATTGGCAGCAGGTGTTGCGCATGAGATTCGCAATCCACTAACGACGTTGAAGGGATTCTTACAGCTGCAGCAGCGTACAAGAGCTCTGAATGACAATCACATGGATATGATGCTGGCGGAGCTGGAGCGCATCAACTTAATTGTAAGCGAATTTCTCGTATTGGCTAAGCCACAGGCAATTCAGTTTCAGCCGAAAGATGTACGCCGAATTGTTACGGACGTCGTCACTTTATTGGACAGTCAAGCGAAGTTGAATAATGTGTATTTTGCAACCCAGTTCGATGAGTTCGTGCCCTTAGTGAACTGTGAAGAGAACCAGTTGAAGCAGGTATTCATCAATGTGATGAAGAATGCAATGGAAGCAATGCCGGAAGGCGGCATGGTCGAAATTGCTGTGCAATCACGGTACAAGGGGCAGGTCGTCGTGGTGATTCGGGATCATGGCATCGGTATACCAGCGGAGCACTTGTCGCAGCTAGGTGATCCATTCTTCACGAGCAAGGAATGTGGAACAGGTCTTGGACTGATGGTGAGTCAACGAATTATTCACAATCACCGGGGGTTGATAGACATTGCAAGTGAGCAGAACTGTGGAACAGAAGTAACCATCTCGCTACCCGCCATTGGGATGGAGGACGCAGGTGGCGGAGATGATGCTGCGTCACAGCCAGCATTAACCGCAATCTCCTCATAAGGATTATAATAGTAAGGGGTGCCTTGATCAGTGACATTTACGTCTAGATCAGGGCACCCCTATTTGCAGCCTGCGTTATCCTATCTTCCACCGATCAGTTTTGATCGGTAAGTTCATTTGCGTTCGCAGCAGCATTATTTTTGTCTGTATACTTGCGAAGAATAGATACCTCTACACGGCGATTCTTCGCTTGACCTTCGGCACTATCATTGTCGGCTACAGGATGGTATTCACCCATCCCAACTGCCTGGAATTGCTTTGGATCGATTCCAGAACGCTCGAGGACAACCTTCATGAAGCTGAGTGCCCGTGCCGAGCTCAAGTCCCAGTTGGAATCGAACCGGCTGTTGCGGATAGGGCGATTGTCTGTATGCCCACTAATGACGACGGAGAAGCCTTGATACTGCTTCATCATGTCGCCGACAGTAGCCGCCAGCTGTTTGGAATCTGGTTTTAAGTCCGCTTTACCGGAATCGAAGAGTGCGCTGTCTTTGATCGTAATCTTCAATTCAGAGTGATTGAGCTTCGTGTTCAGCTGATCCGTTAAGCCATTGTTGGCAATATACTGGTTCATCTTGTTCTGAAGCTGTTCAAGCTGCTGCTGCTCCTGCTTGGCATGCAGCATATACTCATCTCGTTCACGATTGCGAGATTTCGTGTAATTTTTAGGCGTCGCATCAACCATGCTGGATTTTGATCCATCTGATCGAATGACTGCTGACTCATTTAAGATTCCAGCCCCCCCGCCGCCAGAGTTCAGCGCTGAGCTGAAGGCTTGGCTCATTTGCTCAAACTTCTTCGCGTCAACGGCTTGCATGGCGTACAACACAATGAAAAGGGCGAGCAGCAGTGTCAATATATCGGCATAAGGAATGAGCCATGTCTCATCGGTATGCTCTTCCTTCGGCGGGGTACGCAGTTTCTTACTCAACGCTTGCCCCCTCCTTAGTACTCATAAGAGAACGCTCTTGTGGAGTCAAGAAGACAGAGAGCTTCTGATTAATTGCAATCGTGGATACACCCGATTGGATGGACAAGAGCCCTTCAACCATCATGAGACGAATTTCAATTTCGCTGTGCGACAATCGCTTCAGCTTATTGGCAATTGGATGCCACAGCACATAACCAGAGAAAATACCCATCAGAGTAGCAACGAAGGCCGCAGCAATCGCTTTTGCCAGATGTTCCATCTCTGACATTTGCGATAAGGCAGCAATCAGACCGATAACGGCACCTAATACCCCCAGCGTTGGAGCATACATGCCGGCTTGGGAGAAAATAAGAGCGCCAGAATGGTGTCTTTCCTCAGTTGCGTGAATGTCTTCCATGAGCACGTCACGAACGAAGTCCTGATCATTACCATCAATAATCATCCGCATTCCGTTGCGGAGGAATTCGTCTTCAATTTCGTCAATGCGCGTTTCCAAGGCAAGCAAGCCTTCGCGACGTGTAATCGACGCCCACTCCATGAAGAGCGAGATCAATTCGACACGGTCAACTAAATCTTGCTTCTTGAAGAGAAGGCCGATTAGCTTCGGAAATTTCTTCAGTTCCTTCATCGGAAAGGCAATGAACAGGGAGCCCGCAGTACCAACGAAAATAATCATAATGGCTGCTGGGTTGGCGAGATTGGAGATAGGCGCGCCCTTAAAGTACATCCCTAGCGTGACGGCAGCAAGGCCGAGCACGAGACCAATGATCGTAGATTTTTCCATAATTCCATACACACCTCATCCATGAGTATAATGGTGCTTCCTGCGTGCGTATTCGACAGCGTGAGCCGAAATACGTGAAAAAAAGATGCAATATTCTTTTTATCGGCAAAAGAGGCCATTTTATTTAATGAAACGATATATCTCTAGTTCAAATGATGGAGGAAAAATAGGATTGACAGGAAAGAGGCGCGAGGAATAAAATGTCTTCTAAATACTTAGTAAGTTAATCGGATTATGTGGTTATCGGGAGTGGAAGGAGGTAGTCTACCATCGCGAGCGCTCGGTATTGCGGGAAGAGATGGTGTGTGGTTAATGATATGGCCTGTTATGTCAAACATCATTGAAGTGATATTCGTCGAGAAGGAATTGCTGCTTGCTGAATTTCATTATGAAAGGGGGACTTACGATGTCTAAAACCCAATTATATGCATTGGATAACTTGGCTAGCGGGACTGAGGCGAAGTCATCTGAGTATCATGCCAATGGGCATCCTCGTTTACGAGCAGTCAAATTTTTTATTTCATGGATCTGCCTGATGGCGATACTGGCAGGATGCACTTCGGGTGGAACTGGGACAGTAGGCGGCAATGGAGCAGAAGCCAATGGTTCTGCCAGCGATAAGGGGAAATCTCATCAAGTGATTCGCATCGGCTATCAGAAGGGCAACACGCTGAACGTACTCAAGGTGAACGGCAATCTAGAAAAGCGGCTGAAGGCAGATGGTTATGATGTCGAGTGGAAGGTATTTGCAGGAGGGAATTTCTTACTTGAGGCATTGAGCAGCGGCAGCATTGACTTCGGGCATGCAGCGGATGGCTCTGGTGTCTTCGCTCAAGCGGGCAATAAACCATTTGTGTATGTAGGCAATGATCTTCCGAATCCTGAAGGGATAGGCATTGTGGTGCATCCGGAGTCAGGAATCAAGTCGATTGCCGACTTGAAGGGGAAGAAGCTCGCAGTGGCCAAGGGAGGCAATCATCACTACTTGGCAGTGCTGGCGATAGAGAGGGCGGGGCTGAAATTGGAGGATGTCCAATTCGTATACGTCAAGGATGCCTCTGAAGGGCGAGCTGTATTTGAGACGAAGCAGGTGGATGCACTTGGCTCCTGGGATCCCTTTTTTGCAGCAATACAGACGGATCTGAAGCCGCTCACGCTCACGGATGGCCAAGGTTACTCTCCGAATCGTACTTTCTATTATGCCAATGAACACTTTGCCAAGGAGAAGCCTGAACTAATCCGTACCATTCTTGAGGAGATCCAAGTGTCTGATGAATGGGCGAACTCACACAAGGACGAAGTGATTAAGCTATTGTCGGAAACACAGGGAATTGACAAAGAGGCTGTCGAACTTGCCGTTAAGCGCCGCACGTACGGAGTGGAACTGTTCAATTCTGCTATTATCGACGCACAGCAGCAGCTGGCGGATACGTATTATCGGATTGGATTGATACCGAGTCCGATCAAGGTGGCGGAACGGATGCCGCTGGATACACCGTGGGCTGCGAAAGGCCCTGTTACGAGCAAGTGATGAGGAGGGATATACAATGCGCACGACAGATGCGGCTTCACCCATCGATCCGGCCAATCGAGATGTAGAACCCTTAGGGACGAATATTGTTGGCACCGATTCAGCTCGGTCAGTGGGGTTCACAAGACGTGAACAGTCTTCACGTACCGTTCGATCAATATCCCCTGATGTGCGGGGCACAGCGGATACGAAGCGGTTAGGCCAATTGGACGGAACGAATCAGCGAAGTGGATGGAAATGGGGGAGTAAGCTCGCCTCTGCCATTGTGCCATGGCTGCTGCCCCTATTATGCCTAGCGCTCTGGCAATGGGCAGCTTCGTCAGCGATCGTGTCGGCGCAGCTGCTGCCTACACCCATGAAGGTGCTGAATACTTTATGGGAGCTGACCTCAAATGGAACACTTGCCTATCATATTGGTGTTAGTTTACAGCGGGCACTTATAGGCTTTCTTATTGGCGGAGGGATCGGTTTTCTATTTGGCGTACTTAGCGGCAGGTATTTGGCTTTCTATCGATTGTTCGATACATCGATACAGATGCTGCGCAATGTTCCTCATTTGGCACTTGTCCCACTCGTTATTATTTGGCTGGGTATTGATGAAGGGGCTAAGGTCTTTCTCGTCTCTCTAGGCGTCATGTTCCCGATTTATGTGAATACGTACCATGGCATTCGCAGTGTTGATCCAGGCGTTGTGGAAATGGCGAAAGTGTATGGGCTGCGATCAGGCTTATTATTTCGGCATATTATATTGCCCGGTGCACTGCCATCCATATTTGTCGGCTTGCGGTATTCGCTTGGCGTAATGTGGTTGACGTTAATTGTCGCAGAGACGATAGCTACGGATGCTGGTGTAGGTTATCTGGCGCTCAACGCACGAGAGTTCATGCAGACAGACATCATTATTCTGAGCATCATGCTGTATGCGGCATTCGGCAAAGCAGCCGATGTGATTGCGAAGCTGTTGGAGCGCAAGTCGCTTCGTTGGAATGCAGAGCAACGAACGTGAGGTTGAACGAAGCAGCCCCGCTTGCAGTAGGTATCGGAAGTAAGGCTGATGAGATTCATTAGGTGTGGAGCATGCTTGAATGTGGAGAGAAGGAGGCGTTTGAGAAATGGGAGGATATCAAGCCATGCGCCCGTTAGCGCAAACAGGATGGCCGTTCCAAGCGAATGAGACCGCACCTGATCAGGCTGCTGCAGTAGGGGCAGAGATTAGGATTAGTGGGGTCAGTAAATTTTTTGGAGAACATCAGGTTCTTGATCATATCGATGTAACAATTACGGAGGGGCAGTTCGTTGCAGTTGTTGGTCGCAGTGGCTGTGGAAAGAGTACGCTGCTTCGTCTCCTGGCAGGGCTGGAGACAGTGACGGAGGGCGAACTACTGATTGATGGTGAGCCAATCCATGGCATTCAGGGCAGCACTACGGTGATGTTCCAAGAGAGCAGGCTCATTCCGTGGAAGACGGTGATCGATAATGTTGGAATTGGCTTGCAGGGGGATTGGAAAGGAAGAGCGGAGCAAGCGCTGCAGCAGGTCGGACTCGATAGTCGCCAGAACGATTGGCCTAGCACTCTCTCTGGCGGGCAGAAGCAGCGTGTAGCGCTGGCAAGAGCGCTGGTACGGAAGCCAAGGCTGCTGCTGCTCGATGAACCGCTCAGTGCACTTGATGCGTTGACGAAGCTGGAGATGCAGCAGCTGATTGCCTCCCTCTGGGGAACCCAGCGGTTCACAACTCTGCTTGTTACGCATGATGTGAATGAGGCTGTACGGCTTGCAGATCGTATCGTGCTTATTGATCAGGGGCGGATTGCGCTGGATGTTGCCAATCCATGCGCAAGACCGCGACAGGTAACCGATCAGGAGTTTGGAGCATTGGAGCGGCGAGTATTGGAACGGATTTTTGCTGATAGCACAGCTGTTTAGTTGTTTAGTAGCTGTCTGGCAAGACTCGGATGGAAATAGGCCTTTCCTTATTTTCTTTTGCTGTTTGCATTACTTGTTTGCTGGCAATTGTTTATGAGGGAGTTAGAGATAAGGTGACGGAGGGGGAACAAGTGTGGCACAAAGTGCAGGACATACGCTGAGAGAACGGAGAGATGAACAAAATGGCGTGGAAACGGAGCAACAACATCTCCAGAAGCAGACGGTGGCTTCGGATTGCAAAGTAAAGCGTGGTTTGCTGCAGGTGGAACAAATTGTGAAGCATATGCATGAGGATGCAGCAGAGCTGGATGCGAAGCACGGGCTGCCTGCGCATCATGTAGCGAAGCTGAAGGAAATCGGCTATCCAGCTTGGAATGTGCCGGAAGAGTATGGCGGTCAGGCCATGCCGCTTACCGCATGGCTGAAGGCTCAGGAGCTGCTTGCTCAGGCAAATCCTTCTGTAGCGCTTGGCATGGGATGGCATATGAGTATTGTGCATGAGTTGGCAGAGCGCCGAACTTGGCCGGAGGTAACCTTTGCAGACGTATGCCGCCGCATTGCTCTTGAGGGAGGGCTGCTGAATCGCGCCGTCATGGAGGTGGGGGGAGGCAGTCCTTCCCGTGGAGGCAAGACACGCACAACAGTCAAGCCGATCCCTGGTGGTGGTTATGTGGTGGACGGACGCAAGACGTTCACAACTTTCGCGCCGCTGCTGGAATGGTTTATTGTGACGGCAACACTTGAGGACAGTGAGGAAGTCATTGAACTGCTTATCCCGCACGACAGTCCGGGTGTGTCCATTGAATGGACATGGAATATGGCGGGTATGCGGGGAACAGCAAGTCATGATCTTGTGCTGGAACAGGTGAGAGTATCAAAGGATGCGTTCCTATATAAGCATAATCAGCGTGATCGTTCGCTGCTGAACCCTTATTTGCTTCATATCCCAGCTTGCTACCTGGGCATTGCAACAGCTGCCCGTGACGAGGCGATTGCCTTCGCTACCTCGTATACGCCTCCGTCGTTGTCGGAGCCTATTGTGAGTACGCCGAACGTGGAACGGCATTTAGGAGAGATAGAGCTTGAATGGATTGCAGCCAGAAGATTGCTATATAGCGTTGCGAAGTCATGGGAGTCGGGCGGAACTGAGAGAGCGGAATTGCGAGCTGCCGACCTTGCGGCTGCCAAGGTATTCGTCGTGCAGGCTGCACAATCGATTGTCGATAAGGCGATGCGAATCGTCGGTGCACACAGCCTCCGATTGGATCATCCGCTGCAGCGGATGTACCGCGATGTACGATTTGGGCTCCATAATCCCCCGATGGAGGATGTCGCGCTGACCCAGCTTGCGCGTGCATCGGTTCAACAATGGCAAGCGAGAAATCAGTCTTAGCTGAACCGTTGGATGGATCACGATATGAACGTGAACGGTGATGACTTTTTGAGCAAGGAGAGGTGATTGCCATTGAGATATGCATCAGTATCGGCAGGAGCAGATCGATTAGGTCTGCTCCTTGTTCTGTTGCTGATTGTGGGGAGGGGGGAATGTGTTCTTGTAGCCAGAATTGCCGAGACAGGGCTACCTGGATACGCCATGTGTCACTTAATTAGGCCAGCAGTGTAAGTTTCCGCATACCGCTCTGACAGTGGAAGAACTGATTGAAGCAGTAGCCAGTTCGTGGGGGAATAATTAGGTTTCTGGTGCAATCGCTATTCGAGTGAATAGACGTTCTATGCTACAATACGGAAGACATAGTTGATTCGAGAGGGGCAGCGTAGATGGGCGTTTCATTCGGGAGACCATATGAAGATATTTTGAAAGAATTGACGAACGCAATAGGACTGATTCCGGACGGGTATACGTTTTTCGAAATGACCGAAGAAGACTGGGCCGAGCTTGGACAAGCGGAACGCCAAGAAGTGTTGGAAGCGCTCGCAGATGATGTGTTCTATGGGCTGGGAGAGGATCGGCTGTTGTTCATCGGAAGCGGCAGTGTACAGTATGATCCCCAGTTTCACAACATCGAGATTGTGGTGGAAAGCGATACGGTGGCCACGGTTTCTCTAATCTAAAATTTCGCAAAAAAACGAAGAGCTGCCCGTACCGGGCAGCTCTTATTATACATAGGTGAAAGAATGCTCATGGAACAGCCAAGCATCATATTGGCAGACTACTCTGCTAAATTCGCTTCGGGCTGATACACCATACAGTGGAATTCCCCCATCCCTTCTGGTGTAGGCCGTTCATACGTATCTGTAATGAGGAATCCGGCTGTTTGATAGGCGCGAATTGCGCGATGGTTCCAGGTAAGTACCTCGAGGTCGATTTCATCTTCGGGGTGACGGCGTGCGACATCACTCACGATGGCTTGCACGAACGCAGTCCCCTTTCCATGACCAAGCAGATCAGGGCGCATGCCTAATCCGATGCGCGTAACTCCAACCAGCGGAAAATACTGTGCGAAGCCGATAAGTTCCTCGTTCCGGTTCTTGACGGATACATATTGCTTGCGGCGAATGTCGGGATCGCCCATCTCAATGCCCAACGCCTTCATCTGTTCCCAAGGAAGGAATCCATATAGCTGATACGGCGGTTCGTATTTCCAGGTGCAGATGTCCTGCGCCTCTTCCTCGGTCATGGGGTGAACGTGAAATAATGGTTCTGGCTGTGCAGGATGGTGATGACCGGACATCGAATGATTATGATTAGGTGATGATGGATCATGAGGCGAACTCATTGGTCTGTTCTCCTCCTTCGCGGCGATACAAGACGTTATCGCGTGGATTTTCTCCCATTGTGACATGGGAAGGGGAGTTTGGCAAACGGGTGTCTTACGATGTGAACGACAATGGCTGGATTACATAAGCAAAGTACAAATGGATTCGGGAGGTATAGGGACATGCAGGAGTATACGGTAATTGTATCTGTGGAAGAAGCAGCGAAGCTGATTGAAGAAGGGCAAGCGGCAGTAGCGGACTGCCGATTTTGGCTAACAGAGCCGGAGCGTGGACAGGCAGCGTATGAGGAAGGACATCTTCCGGGGGCCGTTTATTTTGATTTGGATCGGGATCTGTCATCACCACGTGGGGTACATGGCGGACGTCACCCATTGCCAGAGATTAGCGAATTGGCACAGAAGCTTGGTGCAAGCGGCATTGACCGTACTACGACGGTAATTGCCTATGATGATCAAGGTGGAGCCATGGCTAGCCGCCTGTGGTGGCTGCTGCAATATATCGGTCATGAAGGCCATGTTTATGTAATGGATGGCGGATACACTGAGTGGGTGGAAGCGGGACACCCTGTATCGGCAGAAGGCCCTGAAATTGCAACACGCAGCTATGAACCGCAGGTTCGTCCGGAGCTTGTTCTTCATGTTGATGATATTCGGGAGCGACTCGGAAGACCGGGTGTCGTCATGATTGACTCTCGCGAGGCTGACCGCTATGCGGGACGCATTGAGCCTATAGATGCGAAGGCGGGGCATATCCCGGGAGCGGTGAACCAATTTTGGCGCAATCGCCTCGATGAAGCAGGGAACTGGCTAACTGTGCAAGCGCAGCGTGAGCAATGGGAGCCGGTCGTGCAAGGCGCAGAGGAAGTCATCGTCTATTGCGGATCTGGCGTAACGGCATGCCCGAACCTCTTGTCCTTGTGGCAATCGGGAATTAAGGGTGCGAAGCTGTATGCAGGAAGCTGGAGCGATTGGAGTTCTTACGCGGACAATCCGATTGCAACGTTGGAGGAATAAGAGCTGGACCGCGTCGGACGCGAGCTTTGGGGCTGTGACAGGTGGTGAGCAAGTGACCTGTTTCGGCTCTCTTTGGCGTTCTCGTTCAACAGCTGGCAAACAAGAAGCCGGAGAAAACAGTTGCAGCAGGCCCAGAGCCAGCCACGGTTCAACAATTGAGACAGGTTACTGTTGAAAAGCTCGTCAAGTATATCCATCCACAAACGTGCGATTGTCTTTGGCTTGGGAGCAAGAGTCCGATCGTCATGCTAGGTAGCTCTTCTTGATTTTATATTTCATCAGTGTTATATTACATGTATGTAATATGAAGAGGAGATGAACAATGAGTTCTCTTTCCAACGTGGAATTTATGTTGCTGCAAATTATTGCGGAATCCAAACAAGCGTCGGGGTACCAAATCAATAAGTTAATAGAGCTTAGAGGCTACAGGGAATGGGCGAATATAGGTACTACTTCTATTTACGTCGGATTGAAGAAACTGAAAGACAAACGACTGATCCGATCCGAAAATTCCGTCCATAAGTCTGGCAAAGGGCCTGTGCCGTCTACGTATGTCATGATGGAAGCGGGGATAGAAACATTAAGGAATGAAATCATCGTAAGCCTAGCTTCTACGCGGGAACGAGATAACCGTTTCGATCTCGGACTCGCGGCTCTCCCTTTTATAGGGAAGAATGAAGCCGTAGAAGCTTTGCGGAAACGGGAGAACTTTCTAGAGGAGACATTGAGGAACTTAGCTCAGAAATATGAATCGCAAGGCGGCTATCAATTGCCATTGCACGTTAGGGCTCTTTTCCTTCACCCGATGAATCTCATCGAGACTGAAAAGACATTTGTCGCAAATCTGATCAGTGAACTCACAGGAGAACTGGAGGGACATGTCCATGTTGATTGAAGGTTTTACTCTTTTTCACGGAGAACACTGCGAGACGACAGCGATGGGCAATCTCCTTCAACATAAAGGTGTTCGATTATCGGAGCCGATGTTATTCGGTATAGGGCAAGGTTTGGGATTCATTTATTGGGATTCAAAGGGGATGGACTTTCCTTTTATCGGGGGTAGAGTAAAGCCTGATGAACTGTCTGCTTGCATAGCATCCCGGCTCAATTTGAATATCAGGGTGCAAGAAACCTCGTCTGTTACAAAAGCATGGCAGAACGTGCAAAGCTGCATAGACCGTGGAATTCCTGCGGGACTTAAATTAGATTCGTATTATTTAGATTACTTTACGAACAAAATACACTTTGCAGCCCACTATGCGGTGATATATGGCATGGATGACGAATACGCCTATATGGCAGACACAAGCCAACAAGGCGGACTCGTGACAACGCGATTGTCGAATTTGGCTATGGCAAGAAACGCAAAGGGGCCCATGAGCTCCAGGAATCGCTCCTTTACGATCGAGCAAACGGATACCCTTCCGCCGCTTGCACCCGCCATACGATCATCCCTTATCAACAATGCTCATGCCTATTTGAATCCGCCTATCCGCAATATGGGCAATAAAGGAATCAAAAAAATGAGCGGTGAAATCCTGAATTGGCCTTCTAGAAGCAAGGATTTAGAGAAAGATCTGTGTTTGACCGCTTTATTGATGGAAAGAGCGGGGACCGGCGGCGCCTTATTTCGAAACCTGTATAGAGATTTTCTAAAAGAATGCGTGGATTTGTTCGGTGATTCTAAATTAGAGCAGGCATACTCTCTGTTTACGGAAATCGCGCCGATGTGGAACGGTGTTTCGTCATCGATTGATAATGCGGGAAGAACCGGAAATCAACAGGAGCTAAGACTTGCATCCGAGCTTCTACTCGAGATTGCGGAGAAAGAACGATTAGCCATGGAGTCTGTATTGACAATTTAATTTAATAATTGGTTTTACAATTTAACTCGTTTTGAATCGACATTAGGGTAGACGCAAGTCGTATTGTAGAAAATAAACATTTTCGTTCGTTATAAGTAACCGACCACGTTGAATAAAGCGAAAAGACCGTAACTCCACACAAAGGGGATTCGGCCTTTATTGACGATACAAGAATTAATAAGTTCCCTTATGAATGAACAGTTTATTTTGCGTCTTGCCACACATTGAACTTGTTTCCGTCCGGGTCTTTGAATTTGAATTGCAAACCACAGCTTCCTTGGTCGCTTATCGGCTCGACGTAGACGCCGCTTTCGCGAAGTCGTTTATGGACCTCTACGATATTATCAACCTCGAATGTCAGAGAGAACATTTCATATTGGTCGCCTTCCCATTGATCCGTCATGAAGTTTGCTGTTTTCTTCTCTTTCGTTTCCAGCAGGAACAACCATTGCCCGTTACAGAGCACAAGGATGGCACCTTCGGCAGATCCACGGGGTCTTACTGAAAGTCCTAATGTCTCTTTGTACCACTTGGATGCAAGTTCCACGTTAGATACGGGTAAGTAGTTATGAGAGACTCTCTTTAACATCGGTGTTTGTGTTGCTTGTTGCTCCTCTGTTTTGATTGATTCTTTTTCGGCCATGAAAGTTCCACCTCTCACCATAATTTACATTTCTATATATAGACGATCTGACTTCATCAAAGCCGTCGCCCTCAAGCTTTCCTTTTTTCTTTATGTTCAACCGCATGATATGAGTTGCCGTCAGGGTCATAGAAAATGAAGTATTTGCCGATAAAGGGGTTCGTATTGATCGACTGCAACTTGACTTCGTCATGTTGCAGCTTATGCCACAGCTCCTCTATATCGGACACCTCGAATGCCAATAAGGGCAAATCACTTGGTAGATGGGTATGGCATTCCAGTAAATACAATTCATGTCCAGACTCTACTAAAAGATTGCCATGTCTGCTGATTCCCAGTTGAAAATGCTGGACGAACCAATTTAATACCCGTTCTCGATGAAGTACGGGAATGTAGAAATGACCTGCGCTTCTTAATATTCGTTCCGAGACTTTCTGTTCGAACTTCCGATCTAGGCGCTGCATTCGGAAATAAGACTCAAATTCGCCGGTGAGCTGACGCCTTAGCGTTGCTCTGGCCCGCCGAATACGGCTTTCTACGGCGGACAAAGAAATATTCAGGAATTGACTGATTTCCTTCATTGTCCATTCGCTTAAGTAGTGCAGCATGATGGCCATTTTACTTGTCTGCTCTAAATGCTGCATGGCATTCCAAATCGTTTCTTGCGTCATATGCTGATTTAACCATGTATCGATATTATTATTGGAGGGGGCAATCACCCCTTCGTAAGGCAAGGTTTGTTTTTTCTTTTTTACGAAATCGAGACTTGTTCGATAAACAATGGCATATAACCAACTGCCCAATTTTGAAGGATCGTCTAGGGTATGTAGTCGACGATAGCATTTCGTAAAAGCCTCTTGCGTTGCATCCTGCGCTTCATGAAAGTCCCCGATGATGCTGAAGGCAACGGATAACATAGCGTTAGAATATTGTAGAACGATCTGGCGAAAAGCATCGAAATTTCCATTCCTAGCTTCGGTTATGAATCGATGAATATCGATCCCCTGCTTATCCTCATCCATGCCAATCCCCCTTATATAAAGACATACACATTCCATGTAGACCATTCTCACCAAATATATCATGGAAATATTGGGAAAAGTAATCAATCTGTATTTTTACAAATTGCGGTTAAACGCGGGATTTCCCAGACTATAAAAGAAGTTATAAAACATATTGTAATATATAGGAAAATGGTTTAATATTTTATTGACTGAATTATGATTTTATAGTCATTAAAAAGGAGGGGGATTATGCCTAAGATTGTCACTGAGCACGAAAAACAAATGGTGAGGGAAGCGATGTATACAAAAGGGATCGAGCTGATTCGCAAAAAGGGGATAAAGCGAGTGACGGTGGAGGACATCACCACAGCGACCAACATCGGTAAAGGCTCCTTTTATTCCTACTACAATTCCAAGGAAGAATCCCTTTATGCGATCATCAAGCAGAACGAGAGTCGAATTTTTGAGAGAGTAGAGTCCGTTCTATCCGAAAAAATAAATGTGAAAGAGAAGATTGTAAAGGCATTGAAGGAGATTTATCTGGCTGGAGACAGTATTGTCCTTTACGTGTCTCCATCGGATTTCGAGTATCTGCTTCGCAAGCTTCCTGAAGAGGTGTCCGAATGGGAGACCTTGAAATCAAACGACTATTTTAGCAGGACACTATCGCTTTGCGGCATTGATGAATCAGAATGCGAGATGGATGTGCTAGCTTATTTAATGAATGCACTCCATTATGTCGGTTCGGCAGATATAACTTTTGGTGAGCGAGGTAAAGAGAAGGCCCTGGATATACTCGTCCATTCTATTGCCGACTATATGGCAGGGGGAGTCCGGCGATGAGAGAATTCCTAATAGACTGTAGACCATCACAGTGGATTGGTTGCAATGGTTTGCTTGAGCAGAGGCGAGGTTATATCGATTATTGGAGGTAGCTATGATCATATTATGGATCGTTATTTTAGGCGGACTGCTTATCATGTTAGGGACGGCTTGCTTGGTTCTGCTTGTCCAGTATCAGAAAAAGAAGAAGGCCAATCAAATTCGCATTGCTCCCACGAGCAACGGTATTGATTGTAGGGAGTTCGTAACGATCGGCGGCATTTCGCAATATTTGCACCATCGAGGCGAGGACATTGACAATCCTGTACTTCTGTTTTTGCATGGTGGCCCGGGAGAGACGATATTGCCATTTGCCCAAGAGTTTCAGATCCCATGGGAGAAGCACGTTACGGTTGTGCACTGGGATCAAAGGAACTGTGGCAAAACCTATTTTAACAATGATCCGAAACAAGTCACGCCAACAACCACGGTTGACCGTATCGTTCAGGACACTTATGAGGTTGTACAGTATTTAAAAAATAAGTACAGCAAAGAGAAGATTATCATTTTGGGGCATTCATGGGGATCGGTACTAGGTAGCCTGTTCACTAAAAAATACCCTGAGCTTGTACAGGCTTATATCGGTGTCGGGCAGATTGTCAATATGATTGATAATGAACGTGTCGGTTACGAAAAAGTACTAGAGTCGGCAAAAGAAGCGGGCAACGAAAACGATGTTCGAGCTCTACTTCGTTTGAAGCCTTACCCTCCAAATACATTTGATGGTGAAATGATTAGGAAGGTTAAAAAGGTTCGTAAATTTCAAAGTAAATATAAGTTAGCGGCTGGCCCTACAATTGAGTTGATTGGCAATGCTTTAAGCTCTCCGTTTTATACATTCAAGGATATGCGCTATTTCTTTATCTCTGGGGCATTTGGAGATGGACAACGTCATATTTGGAAGTATTTAATGGAGTCGTTCGATTTGGCGTCGATGGGTGCTGCATTCGAAGTCCCTGTTTTTTATATACATGGCGAGCGGGACTGGCAAACACCTTATCCACTGGCACGGGAATTCTATTCGACCATTAAAGCACCGCTCAAGCAATTTCACTCCATTCCAGATGCGGGGCATATTGCCATGCTTGAACGAAAGGGGATATTCAACGAGGCGTTATTTGATATTTTTGAGCGAGTGAATAGTATGATGACGACAAAGTAAGTCAAAATTACATTTCGGGAGAGATGGGTGTAACCGGCATACGAAGCAGCGGTGAAGTATATAGCTCCACCGCTAAACGTATTGCTGCCGCGCTGCCGAGGGCAGCTCGCTATGATAGACATGACAAATCTCGCCTCATGTGTAAGGCGTCTCGCACCTTATTCAGGTGTAGGGGAATCGGCCAGAGCGTTATATTGGATAGACGCTCTGGTCAATAGGGCTGCCGGAACGATTAGGCGTTGTTGGATACCTCAGCGCCGGCAATCTCTTCTTGATTTTCTTCTTTTCTTCTCCAGCCCATAATGGCCGGACCTAGCAGTATGATACCGAACTTAGCGACCTGGAAGACTACGCCGGCTGGAGACGACTCATCATCACCGACAGTTCTTCCAGTCTTGGTCGTGATCTCGCCACTCGTCAGGTTGATCGTGTACCCGACAATGCCTTTATATCCGGTCATTTCCATTAACCGTTCATCGAGAAATTCATTGACCGCACTCTTAATCTCCGCATCGCTACCAGTGAAGCTGCCCGCTTTTGTCATTTGAGTCTGGAGATCTTTTTTCAATAACTCCATGCCGATGAACAGATTCGCAGCAATGGCTACAATGCCGAGCAGGACACCGAGCGAGATCACGGTGCTTTTCTTTTTGGATACCCATAGTATAAGCAGATACAGCAATCCAGCTAAAATTAATGGGTATACCGGGACAAGATCTGACCATTGGTTAGTTACCCAGGCATAAGCGCCTCCAGCCACAATACTTGCGACCAGGGCGACGATTACTTTGACAGCATTCACTTCTCATGACCCCATTTCATATCTTTTCTTTTTTAAAGCCATTCTGCTACCCTAGTTCCGCATACAAAGGTATGCCATCTTTCGATTTCCCCGATTTTTGTTCAGAAGAGATGGAGCTGCCATGAAGGATAAATTGTCCATTATCTACATCGTCTATCGGCAGTTATAACCAAATATATTACAGTCGGCGTTTGAAATGAAGCCATTTATTACCACAATTTCCATACAGGACAATTTTCAAAGCAGTTCAGATAAATTCTTTTCAACATCAAGTTCATAAATAGGTATTATTTCCATTGTTGGATTGGAAATGGGGTGGTCTTTAAGTTGCGGTTGGGCTTGCAAAGCTGATTTGAGGTACGTGAATCTGGCATCTGGTCATATTCCTACTAAATGATGGATGTATTGCAGTATGAAGAAGATAGGGAGGAAGGCAGCGGAAAGAGCCATGTTCATATCTCTTACATAACATGTAGTTGTCGAGACTACACACGAGTAAGGTGGATGTGAAATGGCTCAATACAAATTTGCTACTGCTTCGCATAGTATGTCTTTAACCTAAGGGGCCAACGGGTTCCCTGTTGTCACTCAATATATAAGCCCATGCGGCAGTTGATGCTACAGGTGCAAAGGCGAATCATAATATCTCTAACTGTTGCGAGATATCTTCACAGATGCGATGAGTCAGCAGTGACTTTGCTCCACTGGATAAAAACTCGTCTCCGCTCTTCACACAGCTGATGAAATGGTCGATCATATCAACAAACCCGCGGCGATAGAGAACGGGAGTCCAATCCCCGAATGTGGACTGCTGTTCGGTGTTGTTTACATACGTTGTCTTATGAACGCAGTTATGGACGACGATCTTCTGCTGACATCCCATGACTTCCAGTCGTTCTTCCGTTATTCCCGTTTGTCGGTTCATCATTGCGAGCCCGGTCGTCTTCTTGCCCACCAAGTTAAGGACTAAGTAATGCAGTAAGCCATCCTCGACCTTGCCGTTGACCGTAATCGTCTCTGGTTCGCCTACATAGTACAGCAGCGTGTCTACCACGTGAATGAAATCATCAAAAACCGTCTGCCGGATTGGCGACAAGGGGCCGGTTCGATTCTTTTGCATGAAGGCAGTTTCGATTGCCGGAATGGTTTCTTTTGCTCCTTTGTACATCGGCATGAACCGACGGTTAAATCCGACCATGAGCTGCACGTTTTGCTGTTGAGCCAGAGAAACGATTTCCTCCGATTCATGCAATGTATAGGCGATGGGCTTGTCTACAAATACATGAATTCCTGCAGTGATAAGCTGACGCAACATATCTACATGCGATTCCGTTGAAGTATGTACGAAAGCGGCATTGATGTTAGAAGAGATCAATTCCTGCACGGTAGAGAATTGGTTGCGAATACGATATTGCCGACCAACTTCATCGACCACTTCTTGATTGCGGCTGGCAATGGACAGTTCAATATCCGTACGGGTTCCTAGTACAGGCAAGTATGCTTTGCGTGCGATATCACCGATACCGATCATGCCGATTTTCATGTTGGTTCCCCCTTCATATCCATAGATTCCGTTTATTCCATAGATTGAGTACAGTATAGCCTGAGACACAGGTTTCAGGCTATATGTTTTAGACTAAGCGGCCAGGAGGCTGCTCTATTCTATTCACGAGCAATTCTAGCTCATCCATCAAATCCGGAATCCACGCATCTGAACCTGGGATTGTATCGGTTCCGCCATAGACAAGCCATTTCAGCGTTTTTACAAGCCAGCATACCCCACCGACGTTCACTTGCCATTTAAGCTGATCCATCGAACAATTCTGCTCCATCGCGCTATGGAATGCGGACAACATCTCTTCTCTAGGGACATGACTATATTCTCGAGCTTCATCAATGAGACAATGCAAGTCGCCTAAATGGGGACTTAGATACGAAAGCGACCAGTCAATCGGCATAATCTGTGTCCCCTGAATGAGCAAGTTCTTCGCATGATAATCATGGTGCACGAGTGTAAGGGGCTGAGTGCGATATAGTCTCTCCAGCTGTTGCGGCAATATGTCCTGTAGTTTGCCGAGGGCAGGATGGCCAGTTAGACGAGGCGAGTGAAGGAGATCTTTCGCAAGCGCCAAGAAATCGGCAGCTGTCTCGGTGTATTGATGAATGAGACTGCTCGGAATATTCTGCTTGATATGCATCGCAGCTGTATCTCGAATTCTAGCTAACGCTCTTGCAGCTTCCAGAAAGAGCGCCGAGCTGGGACGCTGCTCCAAATTGTACTGCCCGGCATCCTCCATAATCATGACCGCACTGCGTTCCGATTCATAATATTCATAAATGCGAGGGGCTGATATGTGCAAAGGTTTCACGAGGTGACGGTAATTGGCGGCTTCTTGAGCCATTTCTTTGCCGCCCCATTTCAATATGCGAGTTTCACCTGTACGTAAAGTGATGCGATACACTTCGGATAGCGCCCACTTTCGTAAAAGTGCCCACTCGGTTACTTCAGCTAGCAAAGGGATTCTGTTGGTATAGGCAGATAGACGTTCTGGAATCATATGCTTCCTCCTGAATGATGGGGTTCATCTTACAGAGGAGAATTTTACACGAAAACCCAAAAAAATATAGACTTATAATGACCGGTTTGCTATGATGTTGAATAGGGTCTCGATACTTTTCGGGACCCATTTTTTGTTAATTGTGAATCGGGAGATGAAGAGATGCAGGGCTATAATGTCATCATGGTTTACAATAAAGAACTCGACAAATTATTGATGTGCAAACGATTAAAAGAACCGTACAAAGGACTAAATAATCTAGTCGGCGGTAAAATAGAGGCTGGTGAAGCAGGAATCGAAAGTGCTTATCGAGAGCTGGCGGAAGAAACGAGCATTTCCAAAGGGGATATCACGCTGCACCACCTGATGGACTTCACGTACCACTATCAAAAATGTTATGTGGAAGTCTATGTGGGCAAGTTGAAGCATGACGTCGCGATTCATGGCGATGAGAATGAATTGTACTGGTCGGAGCTGACCCACGATTTCTTCGACATGACCTTGTATGCAGGAGAAGGCAATATCGGTCATATGATCGAGCAGGTGAATATGTACAAGGATACGATTCTAGGTGATTGAAAAGGAAAAGACGAAGGCAGACGCTACATGGGCGTGTTCCTTCGTCTTTTTCTATACTAGAAACCAAGTTTGTATTTACTCCTTTTCACAAAAGCTGTGCTGTGACTTACCTCTTTACATCGAACACATGGGATTGGAGAAGCTCTAATGCCCGCTGTATGTCCTTCAAGTCTTCTTCTGAGGAATTCTTAATTCGCTCGAAGAAACGCTCGCTAATCCGCCCAAAGGCCTCTTCCATCATAGCTTGTCCAGTTTCCGAGAGTTGGATCATTTGCTTGCGTCTATCATCCGTGGACTCCAGTTTTTCACATAGATGCTTTTCCGTTAATTTCCTCAGTTCCCGGCTCGTATTTGGCATAGACATGTGCATGCAATCGCTAATTTGGCTTAAGGTAACAGGTTGGCTGACCGCGATATATTCCAAAATACGATATTGAACGGGTGTAATATCCTCTGGCTTAATGTCCCTCGTTAATTCATGCGTCACTTCGTGCACGGAGGTTGTAAAGCTCACGAATTGATGAAACAGAGCTTTCTTGTCCACAAAAATCACCTCTTACCAGAACACGATAACAAATCAATTATCAATAAACAATTATCATTTGACAACTATATAGGTGGGTTGGTATCTTTTAGTTATCAAATGATAACTAAATGGCGGTGGGAAGATGAAGGTGTTAATCGTATATACGCATCCGAATCATAGTAGTTTGAGTTACGCCTTTTTACAACAAATCATACAAGGGTGTACAGAGAATAAGAACGTGGAAGAAATTCAGGTTCTTGATTTATATGAAGAGGACTTCGATCCAGTACTTGTGTTCCACAAGACGAAGCGGAGGAGAGATATGCACCTCGATCCGACCCTGGAGAAGTATCGTGAGCAGATACGCTGGGCAGATAAGTTGGTGTTTGTGTATCCGATCTGGTGGCTGCGTCCGCCTGCGATGCTGCTCGGCTACATTGATCAGTTATTTGCTTCTGACTTCGCCTATCGAGACAACGGAGGCTTGCTGCCTGAAGGGCTGCTGAAAGGGAAATCGGTTGTTTGTATATCTACAATGAAGGGTCCTACCCTGTATCCATTTTTCTTTTATCGCAATGTGCATAAAGTGTTGATGAAAAGGGCCTTGTTTCAGTATGTAGGTATCAAAAAAGTGAAGTTCTTTGAATTCGGGAACATGGAAAGTCCGAAGGGCAAGCACGACAGAAAATTAATTAATATTTACAATTATTTCAAATTTATGTATCATTAAACACCTGAGCAGGGTTCATATTGTTGAGGATGACGAATAAATTATAAGTTTTGAATGTCTCCTTACAGACGGATCTAATGTTGAAATTCACCGCTGTAAGCCATAAATGGGGAGGGTGCAATTCTTATGAGATCGTTTGAACTGCTGTTAGTCGTCATTCATGTTTTATTGCTTGGTTGGCTGCTATTTGCAAGGAGCAAAACAAAGCAAATGCTGTTCATTAGTTTCATCATATCTTCCATATTCGTGCTGCTGCATGGACTCATCGAGGGACTGCGTTGGGAGATGGTTCCGGCCTATGTGATAACGTTTCTGCCGATCTGTATCCTTGCAGCACGATATCTGTTCAGATCGAAGGAAGTGAAGGGAAAGAAGTCCATAGTTCAGCAAATTCTTGTGGCTATGCTGGCAGTGCTATATTCCCTTATCACTGTGTTTCTGCCTCTCTTGTTCCCGGTGTTCACATTCGAAGAACCTACAGGTCCGTATAAGATTGGGACAGTAACGTATGATTGGAAGGATGAGCGGCGTGAAGAAACACTTACCCCAGAAAAGGGTGACAAGCGCGAACTGATGGTGCAAATTTGGTATCCAGTTAGTTCGAGCGCACAGGGAAAAACCGCACCTTATGTATCTAATCCGGATGTGTTTGTAAATGCGTACAGCCAAACTTTCGATATGCCTAAAATGTTTTTTACAAGCATGAAATTCGTCAAGACACATGCGATCGAAAATGCCGAGATATCCGGTAAAGAAGCTGCTTACCCAGTACTGCTGTTTTCTCATGGAATGGGTGGGCATAAGAGCCATAACACCTTCCAGATCGAACAATTGGTCAGTTATGGGTATATCGTTGTGGGTATTGATCACACGTATAATAGCATTACATCGGTGTTCGATGATGGCCGCGTTGCGAATTTTATTCCCCAGGATCCGTCAGTTGAGCACTTGGATGAACTGAACAAGGTATGGGTGGAGGATGCCAAATTTGTAGTCAATCAAGTGGAGAAGCTGGCACAGGGCGATCCAGACCATCGCTTTACAGGAAGAATGGATTTGAAGAACGTCGGTATGTTCGGTCATTCCTACGGTGGAGCAACCAGTGTTCAAATGCTGATGTCAGACGCAAGAATTAAGGCAGCTATTAATTTGGACGGCGGCTTATTTGGTCAGCTCCGGATTCCGGAAGGCGGGGTGAAGAAGCCGTTGTTGATGATGAGTGCGGATAGAACGCTTGCCGGTGCAAACCAGTTAGCAGCTGCCCAAGGTACAACGAGAAAAGCTTTATACAAGTACTTCGGTGACATATTTGAACGATATAAGCATGTTGCAGAGGGAGGAAACTACTGGATGAAAATTAAAAACATGGATCATTTAGCCTTCTGCGACTTCTATCTGCTATCGCCTCTACTCGAGAAGGCTGAAGGGGTAAATTTACGCCCTGTACATCGCCTCATTAACGAATACTCGCTTGATTTCTTTAACCATTACTTAAAGGGGCAACCTTTCGAGAAGATGGAACAAAATCTTGGTGACAATCCGGAATTTTCACTGGAGAGAGGCTAAGAACAACTAAAGCGGTATGTATGAACAAGATGATGGAGAAGTAATTTCCATGAGGGGGAGCGAAATGGTATTTCATATTTGGGAAGGACGGAAGGTTAGATTGCGCGCTATAGTCCCAAGCGATTGGGAGAAGTTCCACAACAATGACTATGATACGGAAACTGCCCGATTATGCGATGAGGTTCATTTTCCAAGATCCGAAGAGGGTGCGCGAATATGGACGGACCAGCGGGCAGCTGCAGTGCCGGAAAGTGATCAATTTCGGTTTGCCATTGAGACGATTGCGGGTGAAATGGTGGGCGGAATGAACACGCATGGCGTGGATAAGCGGAACGGCACATTCAAGTACGGCGTATCGATCTTCCGAGAACATTGGCGTAAGGGCTATGCATCGGATGCAATTCAGGTATTGCTCCGTTACTATTTCGAAGAGCTGCGTTATCACAAGGTGATTGCGCATGTATATGCGTACAACGAGGCATCAATTGCGCTGCACAAGCGCCTAGGGTTCCTACAGGAAGGGCGACTTCGGGAGATGATATTTACGAAGGGGCAATATCATGATGAACTCATTTTTGGCTTAGTGCGCAGTGAATACGATGCGATGCAGGAATGAACTTGGTCACTGAGTAGATGCAATTCAAGATAAATAGGAAAGCCATAGAATGTCCGCCTGTGGAAGGCAGCACTCTATGGCTCTTTGATGTTGTGTATTTTGTGCAACCGAAACAAATTGAGCTTTAGCCCGCTTTCAAATAGGCATAGCAAGATGGGTTATTTTCGTAACAAAGGTATTGACAAACATAAAACTACAACTGTAGTATATACATGACTACAATTGTAGTTTTAATGATAACCATAAGGGGGTGCTATATAAAGAACGTAATATTAAAAGTAGCCATTCAACAGCAGTGCTGTTCATCGTTGATCTAGTGGCAGAGAAGAAATCTTTACACCTTTAACGATGAGCACTCAGCGCATGCTTACCCAAAAACTAATACTGGTAGGGAGGTGGTATATACGAACACGGCATCTCCATTTCTTCGGATTTTATCAAACTACAAGTCTAGCATTGTTTTCCAACTACATACGTAGTCTGATTAAATTGACTTTGGAGGTTACATGCATGAAGCAAATACCATCGATTACGGATGCAGAGCTAGAAATTATGCGAGTATTATGGGATATTCCGGATTGCCCTTCCGGCGAAGTCGTAAAGCTGATGGCAGAGAAAATGGGCTGGAGCCCGAATACGACTCGGACATTCCTCAGTCGGCTGGTGCAGAAGGAAGCTGCTGGTACGAAGATGGAAAAGGGTTCGAAGCGCAACCAGCTATTCTACCCCATTATTAGCGAGCAGGAATTCTTACGGTTTGAAACCAGATCCTTTATAAAAAGGTTATATGGCGGTGCATTAAAGCCCATGCTGGCCAATTTTTTAGACGATAAAAAGCTAAATGCGCAGGAAATTGAGGATCTGAAGGCTTTATTTGATGAAAGCTGTATAGACGGCGGGCCGGAAAAGAGAAATAGCTGATGGGCCCAACATTACATGCAAGCTTGTTATCGTTTTTTGGCTGGTTGATTCGCGGATCATTTATGGCCGGTATCCTGGTTCTACTAATCCTGACCCTGCAATTTTTATTAAAAAACAAGCTAGAAGCAAGATGGAAATATTTGATTTGGCTGCCTGTGGCGATTCGTCTGCTGCTTCCTTGGGCGCCGGAATCTTCGCTTAGCTTGTACAATGTGTTCTCTCTGAAGGATGTAGCGCCTGGAATTCATCAGATGACCCATGATCCCCAAGTTTTGAGGGACGCGGGGAGAGCAGGTAAAGTGGCGGTGCATGGTGAGCGATATGTACAGCCGGAAACAGGTGGAACTTCGGAAATGCCTGCTCTATCCCATGAATCGGAGACCGTGCAGGGGCGCGGTTTCTGGTGGAACCGGATCAAGCAACTTGGGTTTATCAATGGGCTTATGCTGGTATGGCTTGCGGGGGGATTGTTTCTTGCTGCGAAAACGGTATACGACCAGCTTCGATTAAAGCGGGCGCTGCGTGCAGGCCGAGTCATCGATACGCCTTTTTTATCGGGCGTGTTTCAAGAGACAAAGCAGCGATTGGGCATAAATCGTAACGTACGATTTGTCGCATCGGAACGGATTCCTGGACCTGCCGTAGTCGGTTTTCATAAACCTGCGATCGTTATTGCTCCAAGTCTGCTCGTCACGCTACAGAAGGAGCAGCTTCAATATATTCTGGCGCATGAGTTCGCACATATTCAGCGGCGGGATGTGATTGTGAATTGGGTGATACACGTCATCCTGATTCTCCACTGGTTCAATCCATTGATATGGCTTGCTGCACATAAAGCAAGGCAGGCCCAGGAGATGGCTTGCGATGCATGCGTCTTGGATCGGATGGATCCGCAGCAAAATAGAGCATACGGACAAACCATTATTCATGTACTGGAGCATGTTTCAGGCAGCCATCATCAGCCGGGGCTTGCCAGCTTGTCCTCGACACATAAAGAAATGAAAAGGAGACTTATGATGATCAAACAATTCAACAAAAAATCTTATCGCTTGTCCATTCTGGGGATCGGAATGATTCTCGCGCTTGGTAGTGTGACATTGGTTAATGCTAGGGAAAGCAACGCAGCGAGCGCACCCGTTGCTGCGGCTGTACAAGAGCAGCAGAAATCGGATAAGAAGGAAGTTCAAATCGACAAGACGATGAAAGAAAAGCTGAATAAAGTGGTAAAGCAATTTGCAGGGAAAGATATAAAGTTGCAGGATGTTGGCGAGATGATAATTGATTCAAACAAAGTGAATGCAGAGGTTAAATCAGTAGACGGAAAATATAAAATCCAATATAGCACTAAAACAGGTGGAGTATGGTCGGTTTCTGGATTAGTCCCAATCAATAAAATCAGTAAAAAGGATCAGGAGAAGGCCATTCAAGAGCTAAAGAAGAGATATCCCAAAAAAACATATGCTTTTGGAAATGAAGTGAAAGCGATACGAGTGTATGATGATAAGAAGGCTGTTTTTAATGGGGAAGTATGGTATACGTTTAAGGGCAAAGACTTTGAAGTCCTTCTAGTTAAATCCAAAGGATCGTCGGAACTAGAGTCTATGGGATACATGATTAAAGTTGAGGCGCAAGAAATTGAAGGGAAATTGCTAAAAACAGCAGCAGACGCGGTGAAAACGGCTTTAGATCAAGAGTTTAATTTTACAGAAGCTAAACTTATTCCTGGCGAATTTGACTTTAAAAACAACATCAATCTATCTAAGTGGGAACTGGAAGGCAACGGTGTTTTAGTTGAGATAGAAGCAGAGTCGGGCAAGGTACTTAATGTAATTCATAAAACGACAGAAAAGGTGAAGACAGACAAAGAGATTCCGGTAAAAGAAGCAAAAGAAGTGATTGCTCCGATGGCAAAAAAGTTGTTCAATATAGACATTACGGGATATGAAGTGAAGAGGGATAACTTATTTGGGGATTACTGCTTCTTCAAGTACGACAAGGACGACAAAGGCGCCAAGGCAGAAGCAACGATAGTGAGGGCTGCATTGGATGCCGACAAAAACGTGGTATACCTGATGTCTGGAAGTAGAGCTGCAAGCGGGGGGTATTAAACGCTATAGATACCAAAATGCAGAAAAAATAAATTGCCTGCCATCTGTTTTCCGCCAGAATCAACATAGATAGTGAATACCTAGGTATCTCTTGACTTATGGACTTCGGGGTAATACCCGGTGATTTCTGGTTTGGGTGTAAACCAAAGAAGCATTAAAATAGAGTGGCTGGAAAATGGGGAAAAGGGAACTGAAGAGTAAGTAAAAAGGCTGCAGATCGTTGATCTGCAGCCTCCTTTAGTTGGAGTTTTCCTATCGATTTGATTGCTCTGATTGATATATTAAATAAACAAATTAATGCCTGATTGATCAGCCTTGCCTAAATAGTAGCCTACGCCGCCGATGGTAACGCCGTCGATAAGCTCCTCATGGGCAATGCCCATGACGTCCATCGACATCTGGCAGGCAACGATTTCGACACCCTGCTGGATCGCAGATTCAATCAACTCTTCTAGTGAAGATACATTGTTATTGTTCATCACTGAGCGAATCATTTTCGGTCCGATACCCATCATGTTCATCTTCGACAAGCCCAGCTTCTTGCTTCCTCGTGGCATCATCGCACCGAACATTTTGCCGATGAAGCTCTTGTTGACGGGAACCTTGTTCGGCTTGCGCAAAATATTCAGACCCCAGAAGGTGAAGAACAGAGTCACTTTCTTTCCCGAAGCAGCAGCTCCGTTCGCAATAATGAAGGAGGCGATTGCTTTATCGAGATCGCCGCTGAACACGACCATGGTACTGCGATCCGATGATACACTGCGATTGTCTGCCTGTTGCAAATCCTCCGCGGAGGTAGGCGGCAGCTTGCGTATATGGGCTTCAATCGTCCCATCCGTGTGTGTCTGCACATGCAGCAGCTCCTGCTTGCTCATGCCCACCCAAGCTTGGATATCCTCATAGAAGCCGGGATCAGATGCATTTACTTTCAGCACTTGACCTTCCTGCAGCAAATCCATATGCTGCTTCACTTGCATGAGCGGCCCTGGGCAGCATAAACCACATGCGTCCAGGGTACGATCGAAGGAGTACTGTGTATCTTTCTGTTCATTGCTTTCTTTTACCGGATTCCCAGACGTGTCTTGGTCAGGCCTGGCAGGCGGCGTAACCTGTCCGGGGGTATATTGTGCATGCTGGTATGTCTTATATCCACCCGTTAAGTTTTTCACCTTGAAGCCATGCTGACTTAGGATGCGTGACGCCGTATAACCGCGCAAACCAACTTGGCAGTAGACCCATATTTCTTTCTCCCGATCGAGCTCATTCAGACGGCTTCTTAGTTCATCTACAGGAATAGACAGGGAGTTAGGAATATGACCGTTCTGATGCTCCATATCCGTACGCACGTCAACAAGCATCGTAGCTTGTGGGTCGCGCTGTTCCAGATCGGCAGGCGTAAACGCGTTCACAGCTCCTGTCCATATATTCTCGGCAGTATACCCGGCCATGTTCACGGGATCTTTAGCGGAAGAATACGGTGGTGCATAGGACAATTCAAGCTCCGTAAGATCGGTGACGGTGCCGCCTAAGCGTATAACCGTAGCAATGACGTCCATCCGTTTGTCCACACCGTCATAACCGACAATCTGGCTGCCTAGTACGTTGCCTTCCTCATTAAAGATCAGCTTTATTGTCATTGGCTTGGCACCTGGATAGTACCCGGCATGGGAATTTGGATGCACATAAGTTACCTTGTACGGCAAACCTAATCGTTGCAATGTTTTTTCGTTATTCCCTGTTGCAGCACCCGTTAATCCGAACACCTTCAGGATAGATGTTCCTTGCGAGCCTTTATAGGCAGTGCCAATTCCGCTCACATTGTCTGCTGCGATACGCCCTTGCTTGTTGGCTGGCCCTGCAAGCGGGATCGCTGTCTTCGTCCCATTGACGAAGTCGACAACCTCAACAGCGTCTCCTACGGCATAAACGTCTTCTACATTGGTCTGCAAAAAATCATTCACAATGATGTGACCTCGTGGCCCCAGCTCAATGCCACTGTCTCGAATAAAGCCCGTATCAGGTGCTACCCCGATTGCGAGAATGACCATGTCGCTTGTGAGCACTTTGCCGCTGGCCAGCTGCGTTTCAATCCCGCCGTTCGTATCACGGAACGATTGAACGCGGTCATTTACAATGAGAGATGTACCGTGCTGTTCCATCTCCTTAGACAGAATTCCGGCCATTTCTGTGTCAAATGGAGCAAGAATTGCTGGTCCAGCCTCAACCAACGTGACGTCCAGCCCAATTTCGCGCAAATTCTCGGCCATCTCCACCCCGATGAATCCGCCGCCGATGACGACAGCAGAGCGGGTGCCACCTTCCATCACGCGCGTCTTCACGCGATCCGTATCCGGAATGTTGCGAAGCGTATAAATGCGCTCGCTCTCAATACCAGGAAGAGACGGACGTACCGGCTTCGCACCAGGGGACAGAATCAGTGAATCATACGATTCCTCATATTCCCCTTTCTCTTTGCTGCGTACCCGTACCTTTTTCGCTTGTGTATCAATGCTGATGACCTCGCTGTGCACGCGCACATCGATATTGAACCGGCGGTGCATAGCTTCTGGTGTCTGCACGAACAGCTTGTTGCGATCTTGAATGGTATCTCCGATATAGTAGGGAAGCCCGCAGTTGGCGAACGATACATAAGCATCCCTCTCGAACATGACAATGTGGGCATCCTCATCCAGTCTGCGCAGACGTGCTGCGGCAGAAGCCCCTCCAGCTACTCCTCCAACGATCAATACCTTTTTGCTCATGATGTCTCCTCCCCGAAAAATGCTTCAACGAACTGTTTTACCTTCTCGTTCTCTACCCGATAGTTCACTTCTAGGCCGTTGCGATGTGTGGTTACAATGCCCATGCTGCGCAGCTTCTGTAGGTGTTGGGATACCGTCGATTGCGGCAAGCCTAGGCAGTCCTGCATGAAGGATACATTGCAGCTTCCCTTATCCAGCAGCCCCTTCACGATACAGAGGCGAACAGGATGTGCCAGAGCTTTTAACAGCTCGGCAGTATCATTAAAACGTTCATAGTCGTTATTCATATCATGTCTCCTTTGATTTATAGGAAAGTGAAAAGATGGAATGGTTCATTTTGTACATGAACTCATACACTTAATAAATCGTTATATCGTTATATTACGATATTAATATATAAGGGAAATAAAATCAACACAAGAAGTTGAAACTAATAAATGGAAAGGGAGGTGCCGGATTCAGCGTTATATTGTGCAGAAGGTGACAGCCTTACCCGAACAGGTATGCTAGAATGGACATAAATACTAAAATAATGTGGTGATAACGATGCAATTAAACGATATTGAACATAACATACGAGTGATCCGTGAGCGTATCGAGCAGGCATGCAAGCGCAGTGGGCGCAATCCCGAGGAAGTGAAGCTGATGCTCGTTACGAAGACAGTTCCGGTTGAACGAATTCAGATGGCATTAGATGCAGGGGAGAACTTAATTGGGGAAAATAAAGTGCAGGAAGGGCTGCAGAAGCGGGAGCCGCTTACCTCGGCTAATCCGTCGCTAGACTTCCACTTTATCGGCCATTTGCAAACAAACAAGGTCAAGGATGTGCTCAAATTCGCAACATGCGTTCAATCCGTTGACCGCATGAAGCTGGCTACGGCACTCCATGAGCGGCTGCAAAAGGAAGGCCGCACGATGGATATCCTTATCCAAGTGAATACGTCGTATGAGGATAGCAAGTTCGGTGCTGCCCCAGAGGATGCACTCGCATTAATTCAAGAGGTAGCCAAGTTGGACACGCTCCGCATTAAGGGGCTCATGACAATTGGGCTGTTCACTGACGATCAAGACAAGGTGCGCAAATGCTTCAAGCTGCTGCAAAATATCCGTCGTGAAGCAGAGGAGCTTGCATTGCCGAATGTCAGCATGGAAGTTATGTCGATGGGGATGTCCGGAGACTTCGAGACGGCAATCGAGGAGGGCTCGACACTGGTGCGGGTTGGGTCGGCAATTTTCGGCAAGCGTATTTATCCAGATAATCATTATTGGAATGAGAACGCGAAATCGGAATAAATGGATGAAATAAGGATGGAAGGAGAGAGCAGTGGGGCTCTCTCCTTTTCTATTTTGGAGTTTCAACGGGTAATGTAACTTCGAGCTCGGGGATATATTTGATGAGTGGTTGGCCGTCTGCTCCAAGCTTGAATTGGGATTTATCATGCTCGTTGATAAGACTTATATAAGGTTTGATCGTAATAGACGTAGGAATAGGGTCGTAAGGCTGATAAAGCAAATTGAACAGGATCGTTTTCCCGTTATCCTCATGTAGTCCTGAACCGTTTAGCAATTTGACTGTGCGCCCCTTATTATCGTAGATTTCGAATCCAAACGGTAGATCGTTGGCCGTAAGCGGATCGTCTTTCGATATTTCCAGCCTTGCAGCAAGACTCGTCGTAAACGGCGTCAATTCTATTTTATTGTACTTGATGGTGAATGGACTGCTAGATTTCGAAATGTTTGGCTTCATGACGACTGAATCATTTGATTGCATGGAAACGGGAATCGTCATTTGATAGGGCTCCTGTATGTCTGACACGGTAAGCTTTACCGTTAAATCGAACTTGTCGGGCAAGGATATTCCTTCTTGATTTCGCATATCAGAGAACATAAGGATTGCCGAATTTTCATTTTCCCCTGGGACAGTAATGATGCCAACCGAGTGCTGGTTGTATGCATAATCGGCAATACTTTTTCCATCAATAAGGAGTTGGATATCACTCAAAGATTCCATCAAGGTATTGCGGCTACTGCTCTCCTGCAACCCTGATAGGCTCGATCGTTCAATACCAACTGCCACTCGTACTCCGTCATAGGCTGCTACTGGAATCGAAAGTGTCAGACCATGATGGGTTAGGCTCTGCTCAGATGAGGTGACAAGTCCTTTTTCGTCGGCCGCCTGCAGACCTAAATCTCCCGCAAAACGAAAAAGACTGCTCACGCCCGGCACATGTCTCATTGACTCGGCTACCGTGGGAGACAGAAAGGAGCCCCCTATTAATAAGACGAATGCAGCGGCTGCTGCAGCAATCGATGTGACAATGGAACGAACTGCTGTACTACGACGTGTTGTACGTGAGGCATCAACAAATAGAGACCCAGTGTCCAATCGGCTCATAATTTGCCCCGTAAAATCAGGATTTGTCGGCGTCTGGCGAATCCATGCCTCTAATTGTTCGCTATCTACACCGTTACGATGGCTTGATGACATGCTTATGAAGACCTCCTTCCTCTGTGAATGGATTGGCTTGATAGCGAAGCAGCTTTTTCCGCAAACGTTCATATTTTTTGCGAATTGTCGATGGCTTTAAATCCATAATCTCGCTAATTTCATCGAAGCTATATTCTTCCACGGCCCTTAACAACAAAATATGCCGCTCTTCTGCAGAAAGCTTGTCCAGCAATTGATAAACCAGATTTTCATACGGAAGTTCTTGATTATTGATTTGATCTCGTTTCAGCAGGAACAGTATTTTTCGGAGCCTGCTTCTACGGTTCAAAATATCCAAGCAATGATTGTAGGCGATCTTATATATCCAGGCTGAAAAAGATACCTGAGGCTCGAAAAGGTGTATACGTTGAAAGCCTTTAATAAATATGTCCTGAACAGCGTCCTCGGCTTCTTCCTTGCTGCCCAACAAATAGTAGCAATATAAATAAATTTGTTTCTGAAATCGATGGATGATAAAGGTGTACGCTTCTTTATCTCCGCACTTGACTTGAGCAATGGCACGTTCTAAAGTCCCAACAGTTTGATATTCTGAGCTGGATGGCATAGCCGTATGGATCCTCCTTTCATACAGCCCGGCTTAATAACACCTTTTTATTGTATAACTTCACTTTCGGGTGATAAGAGCACTTTTTCAGTACATTATTTTTCGGCTTTTTTGCTTTTTGCTTTTTGCAGTGCTTCTTGTCCCTTCACTTCCAACACGGCTATCGCTTCCTCGACGGTCTGATTATCATCAATAATCGATTGCAGTTCCTCTGATAAGACAGGTTGGAATAATTGATTGAACTCTTTAGAAGCGGCTGTACTGCCTAGAGATTCCTCAAAAGAAGGCGTTGTTTTGGGCGTAAGCAGATAGAAAGGTTCCGTGCTTTTGCCTTCAATATCTTTGAGCACACCAGAGCGTGCGGGCAATTTTCCATTTGCCGTCCGTGAAGCGGCCGAAACCATGTCCGCGCTATTTACGAACTTGACGAACTCCCATGCCGCCTGCTTATTTGGTGAGTCTTCGGATACCGCATAAATTTCCGAGACATGTACATTTGCCGATTCATCTGGGGAGGAAGGGTCAACAGGCATTGTGGCGATATCCCATTCGAACGATTTCGATGCACTGTCGAAGAGAGCTCGTGCTTTCAATTCTTTTGCAAGCCAAGGCCCATTGATTGTCATCGTAGCCTGACCTCTATAAAAGGCTTCGGCCATCTCCTCGCTATTTTGATTTGAAGCCTGCAGGTAGATGAATTTATCGCGTACGGCATTTGTTACGAGTTTGATTGCTTCTTTCCAACCGTCTGAGTTGATAAGCAGCCTGTCTGCCTTTGCATCGAGTAATCGTAACCCGGAGGAAGACGCGATCTCCTGTAACATCTGGATCCACACCGTAGTCCTGATATAATCCAACTATTTTCTTTTCGCCAGTGCCCGTGTTGATGAATCTTCTCGACAGTTCAAACAATTGCTTCCAGGTCATCTTGTTCGTCGGCATATCAATATGATGCTGCTTGAACAAATCGCGGTTGAAATATAGGACATCCGCATAAAAAGACGGAGCTAATCCGTATAACTTGCCATCTCCTTTCCCTCTAATCATTTCGATAAGTCCGGGAGAAATTGCGTCAATATCGAATTTGTCCTTCGCAATCATAGTTTCGATGTCGTACAGCCGTTCCTGCCGCGCATAATCTTCGAACAAATTCTCGTTTAGCAGCAGCACATCAGGTTTGTATGTCTCAATTAATTTTTTCAATTCTGCATGATCGTCCCAAGCGCCATTTTGCTCGCGATTTGCGAGCACGTTATTCATGCTAATGACATCGAATTCGATTTTTGGGTTCTTCATCTTGAAGAGATTCCCGTAATCGTTATAGAACGACGGTTCATCATGGTACATGACTTTGATTTTTTCACTTTCCAAGTTCTCATTTTGTTGTTGTTCCCCGTAGCAACCACCTAGCAAAGGAATGATCAGTATCAGTGCAATTCCTAGCTTCCACATCTTTTTTATGCTATCTCTCCTTTTCTGCCTATACAACGGACAGACATGCCGTTTTGTGACGGGGCTGCAAAAATTATGGCACAGGATAAATGGTTGCTTTAAAAAGTGGCCTTGAAGAAAATGAGGCTCGCAGCAATTCGAATACTGCCACCTCATTCCTGACATTTGTCATATGCAGTTGGTGACATCGTACACTAACTGGCTCAAGCGTGCCTGCCGTACAATACAAACATAAGCGATACGGCAACGGGCAACAGAAATTGAGCAGCACAGCATCGTGCAGCATATCTCGAAAGATTAACTGGTTAGCCGAAAGCTGCACGCAACACAATGACCGCATCATAGAACCACATACGGTTCCTAATTTAATGACAAAGGATGATTATAGATGACATACGCAATCGAATGTACCAACCTTATAAAGCAATTCGGCAGCTTTCGCGCCGTGAACAATATTAATCTTCGCTTCGAGCGTGGACAGATCAGCGCGCTGCTCGGTCCGAACGGAGCGGGTAAGACAACGACGATTTCCATGATCCTCGGGTTGCAGAAGCCGACATCAGGAGAGATTAAGGTGCTTGGCCAGCCCGCAGGCACACGGGAACTGCGCCACAGAGTAGGGGCGCTCATGCAGGATGTGAAAGCTCCTGATGGCTTGAATGTTGCAGAGGTATTGAATCTGTTCCGCAGCTACTATCGCAACCCACTTCCACTGTCCAGACTGCTTGACTTATCAGGTCTGCACGGAGAAGCGAAGCGGCGCGCAACATCGTTATCCGGTGGACAACGGCGCAGATTGGCCTTCGCGCAGAGCTTAGCTGGAAATCCAGAGCTTGTCCTGCTTGATGAGCCGACGGTTGGCATGGATGTGGAGGCGCGTGGTCGCTTCTGGGATACGGTTCGCGCTCTGTCGAACGATGGGCGGACGGTTGTGCTTACGACGCATGACTTGGAGGAAGCAGATGCAGTGGCGGATCATATCGCGATTATTGCGGCAGGTACAGTAGCGGCCAGCGGAACCTCACAGGAGCTCAAGGCACAGACGGCACTGCGGACAGTGTCCTTCCGTCTTCAAGTCGAACAGCAGGACGAAGCGTTAATGCAGCTTCCGGGAGTCGTAAAGGTCGAACGTGCATCAGGTCGGATTCGTCTTCACGTCCGCAGTACAGACGAAGTGTTGTCCGCACTCTTGCAATCTGGTTGGGGAGTCAGCGATATTGATATCCAATCCGCTAAGCTTGAGGATGCTTTCCGATCAATAACAAAATCTCATGAAGCTGCACGTACTCAAGCAAGCATATAGTTGAAGCCTGAAAATAAACGATAGAGGCAGAGGGTGCCTTAAATCATCATATATAGGGGGAATTGATCGATGTTACAAGCACAAATCAAAGCAGAAAGTTTACGAATTATGCGCAGTCCATTCTTCTTGTTGTTCTCACTTGTCATGCCAATCGCTTTTTATTTCTTATTCGCTAGTTTAAATGGCGCATCGAAGTCTATTGAATCGACCACCTATGGCGCCTTCTCACTTATGTCGATGACAGCATTCAGCTTGATCGGCACAGCAATGAGTCAGTTCGGTATTCGCCTTGCTTACGAGCGTCGTGATGGATGGACACGTCTGCTTCGCCTGACACCACTATCTCCGTCGGTATGGATTGGCGCTAAGATCGTATCGCATATGTTGGTTCATTTGCTTGTCATTCTCATCATTTTCCCTGCTGCCTACTTTGCCTATCACATTGAGCTGACGGCTGTACAATGGGTGACATGCGGATTGTGGCTGTGGCTTGGAAGCATTCCATTCCTGGCGATCGGCTCTATTTTAGGAACGATGAAGAGCGCGGATGCCTCCATTGCGGTCGCGAACATTTTGCTCATGGGATTTGCCATCATGGGAGGCTTGTGGATGCCGCTGAAGACATTGCCAAGCTGGATGCAAGTTATTGGAGAATGGCTGCCATCCTACCGCTATGCACATGGTGCATGGAATATGCTCGCTGGGGGAAGTCCTGCCCTGCTGGATTGGGTAATTCTTCTGGGCTGTGGCATGATCTTCATGGTAATATCGAGTTATATCTTTAACAGACGGGAAGCGATGTAAGTGAACGTAGTCAAGAAGAGATTATTTCCCGAAAAAGAGGGAGCGGAGCCTTACATCTCCCTCGTCAACTTATGCGTCCCCATCTTTTTCCTGCTGCGTGAGACTCCGACCAAGCTATTGGTGGGGTTCACGCTGCTTCTGTTTCTAGTGATCGCATTTTGGCTGCAGTATCGGCACGAGAAGCAGGCATTGCTGTGGTTGGCTGCTCAGGCTGTAATTATTCTCGTATTCATCCTTTTCTATCACCCTATGTATGCTTATATGGTGTTCATGATCGCGCAGATGATAAGCAGGCAGAAGACCTCCATTATTTTAGGAACAGCTGCCGTCATGGCGGTAGGTATCTTAATCGGATTGTCTCAACGCTTGGATACGGTAGCCGTATGGTCTTCCCTGCATACCCTGCTGCTTCCTCCATTATTCGGTGTGCTCGTCATGCCATTCATCATGCGTGCCGCTGGGCAATACAAGCAGATGGCGGAACGATTGCAGGCAGCGACCTCACAGCTCGAGCGGATGGCCCAGCAGGAAGAGCGCCAGCGCATTGCACGCGAATTGCATGATACACTTGGACACACGTTGTCCTTGATCACGCTTAAGAGTGAAGTGACAGAGAAGCTTATTACACGGAATCCAGAGCGGGCCATCGCTGAAGCAAGGGAGATTCAAGAAACATCGCGTGCGGCGTTGAAGCAGATGCGCCAACTCGTAACTGAAATGAAGATTGTCAAGCTTGCAGAGGAATATGAGCATGGAAGGCAGCTATGCGCTGCCGCAGGAATTGAGCTGGAATTTCAGGAACGCAGCGAGGGAATTAGCCCTTCAGCAGCAGCTCCAAGCATTGTGGACCGATTGCCATTATCAGCATTGCAGGAGACGATTCTCGCCATGTGCTTCCGGGAGACCTTAACGAATGTCGTCAGGCACAGCCGGGCGAAGCATTGCTCGGTTCGGGTTGAGGTGGAAGAGGCAAGGGTTCGATTGGAGATTGCAGATGATGGCATCGGAATTGATGAGCACCAGCTTAAGCAATCAAGTGGGACAGGCATGGCCGGACTGAAACAGCGGCTTCAGCTTGTGGACGGGACGCTTGCTATAGAGTCTGGTGCCCACAAGGGAACGGTATTATCGTTAGTCATTCCGCGTGTAATCCGCGATGGGAAGGGGAAAGGTACATCATGATTCGAGTGATATTAGGAGAGGACCAACAGATGCTGCGAAGTGCACTCGCCACCTTGTTGTCGCTTGAGGATGATATCGAAGTGATTGGACAGGCCGAGAATGGCAGTGTAGCGCTGTCGCTTATAGAGGAACTTCAGCCGGATATCGCGGTATTGGATATTGAGATGCCGCTTATGACGGGGCTGGATGTCGCGGATGCAGTCAAGAAGAAGGGGCTGGACTGTCGGATTATTATGCTGACGACCTTTGCTCGCTCAGGCTATCTCCAGCGTGCAATGACATCCAGTGTAGGCGGTTATTTACTCAAGGACAGCCCAAGCGACGAGTTGTCAGATGCCATTCGCCAGGTATATGCAGGCAAGCGGGTGATGAGTCCCGAATTAACGTTGGCTGCGTGGGAAGACCCTTGTCCGTTGTCCCCGAGGGAGAAGGAAGTGCTGTTGCTTGCTGAGAATGGACTGTCCATGCAGGATATTAGCGCCAAATTGTTCTTATCCTATGGAACGGTGCGCAACTATATGTCGGATGCGATTAGCAAAGTAGGAGCGGGTACGCGCATTGAGGCGATTCGAACTGCCAGGGAGAAGGGCTGGCTGGATTAAGAACTGCTGCTGGAATATATGCAGAAGATACTTGATGGAGAATTGTCGGCTCAATTAGCATCCAGAATATAAATGGGTAAGTGCTTCATTCTCTCTAAGTGAATATTTAGCTTATTTTCAGTTTCATTTCAGGAATTACGAACATACTATAGCCATCCCTTACATAAGGAGGTGGAACCTATGAAACGCAATTCAACCGTAGCAGCGTGGACGTGCCTAATGCTTCTCTTGATGGCTTCACCTGCAGCAGCGCAAAGCAGAACTGCGCTAGATGCTGCAACAGATAAGAGCAGGGAGCAAGCTGCTGTACGAGTGGTCACTTCATCTCAGGCTGTACAGCCGAATCAGCAGAGCACGGAGACGGATAAGCAATTAGAACAAGTACAGGCACAAATGAAGGAGCTTCGTGCAGAAATGAAGCAGCTGCGCGAGAAGAAGCTTCAATTGCTAGCTAAGAAACACGGAATTTCGACAGAAGGCAAGACCAACAAGCAAATTCACCAGGAATTACGCGAGAAATTAGGCATAAAAGGACGACTGTTCCACGAGAAACATCACATTAATGGGAAGCATGTCGAGGATCGTCAGACTCAGCTTCAGCACGAGGAAGAAAAGCATCGAGCGGAGGCGGATGGGCTCACACCAGAAGAGATTAAGGCGAAATTCCAAGAATCGAATGGGTCAGTCAAGTAAATCAGAAGCGTCTATGCAAAAATAGTGAATATCCAGACAAGATATTGGGACATGCGTACAAGCGCATGTCCTTGTGTCGTTAATGGCGATGAGAATGGTTGAAACCGAAAAAGAAATATTTCGTAAAGATAGATAAAAGCACGAATCGTTGACATGCAGAGATGCATAGGATAAAGAAGTTGGATTTGCGCGGATAATGAGGGTAACATGAAACAACCCGACGAAAAGGCGCGTAGCGCTTCTCATCGGGTTATGTAGTCGTTCATATCATTATAAGAGTGCAGTAAACAATCAAACTATTGATATTATTGATTTTCAGTAGCGATAGACGAGAAGTCATTCTCGCTCATTACACGACGTGCACCTACATAGCGCTTCTCGTAGTAGTCCATGCTAAGGCTGTCGATGCGCGTACCCTTGCTTGTCGAAGCGTGTGCAAATTTGTTGTCGCCTACGTAAATGCCGACATGCGATACACCGTTGCTGCCGCTTGTGTCAAAGAAGACCAGGTCTCCTGGACGAAGCTCGTCTTTGCTAACTTTCTCACCAGCGTCAAATTGCGACGAAGATGTGCGAGGAAGATCAATTTCGAACTTGTCGAACACGTACTTCGTAAATCCGGAGCAGTCAAAGCCTTTCGTTGTTGTACCACCATACTTGTACGAAATGCCAAGCAAACCTTCAATCGTGTTGTCCATTTTGGATGCTGCGAATGTGCTGCCTGCACTGAACGAAGTAAACAGAACGCTCAGTCCGAGCACCGCTGTCACTAGCTTCTTCTTCAAAGGGAAAGCTCCTTCCGTGCCTGCGAGGTTAGCTGGAGGGTTCGGTTGAAGGACCCCTATGATCCCTGTGTTACAAGATCAATTCACCCGTAAAAACTGGTTCCCCCGCTTTCCGGTCCGCCCGGAAACTCGGCATTCTGGTTTTTGGAATATGTATTGCTGCGTGCGATAGTAACAATTTTGCAAGAGTTAGTGCCGCTTTCATGACAAAGTTGTAATAAATCTAGATTTATTGTAACAGACGGAAATTCCTTTGACAAATATTTTTTGTCCTTGACACGAAAAAAACTTGTCAGATCAGCGTTTTTTTCGCTGATAGACAAGTTTTTTAATTCATTTTGTTAGGTTACGCTGCTTCAATATCATCGTAACCCTTTGTAACTTTGTAACTTTGTAACTTTATAACTCTGTAACTAAATTGCGTTCAATCAGAACCCCCATTATTTCATCTGTTGCTCTGCTTCCTGCCAGACAGCGTGGCGTGCAGACAATCCCCACATTTTAAGTATAGTCATAATGGCAGGCAATGCCTGTTGAATAATGAGTGCGGTAATTCCGGTGAACACGGCCGCCGCCGTTGTGGACAATATGCCTACGCCAATAGTGATACCAATAAAGAGAAGTGACAATCCTAGAATGGGAAGCAAGCGACGAGTTCCGGCTGTCACAGATCGAATTAACGGTGTTTCTGAGGCAGCGCCGAAGTTAAGGAATAAGAACAATTGATGAACAAGCCAGCCGCCAATGAACCAAGCGATTACAAACGGTGCCACTGCCACGAGTAAGGAAGACAGAGAAGCCGATGTGGACAGGGCATGGGCCGCATAAGGAACGAACCATATAGCGGGTGCGATAATGAGCAGTGTCTCGAGTAGATAGAGGACAAGCATTGGCTTCCAAGCGAGCTTGATCCCTTGGAAAAAGGCAAGCCCCTGCTGCTTGGGCCGTGACATAGCATGGAATACACCCGCGTGAATGAAGGGGGTAAGCAGCATATGGACGGCAACGAATCCGAGGATAGCCCATAAGTAAGGGAAATAGTCATTCGTCTTCATTAGATAGAACTGGCTTTCGGTCAGAAAGAGCTGCCTGCTCATCTCGGTAGGTGCTGGATCTGGGTAACGGCGCAGGATAGGTGTTACCACTCCATCGACGAAGCGATAGAGGAAGAACCCCCATAACAGTTGGTACAAGAATAGAATGACCCATATATAGATGTGCTCTTTGCACCAATTCCAGCCTGAACGCACATAAGCCTTCACACTATCACCACCCCAAAATGTTCGTAACAGCTTCGATTACCTTGATGACGGATAAATTAACTCGTGTACGGACAGGTTCATCGACATGAGCACGCATATAATTATTGATGTGCTTGTTCTCAACGACAATCGAATATAGAGGATCAACCATGACCCAGCTGAGCGGCGCTTTATGGGTGACGGTATATTGGATGCGGTCTCCCTCTCCATTCCATCCCTTGCGAGTCGTCGTGCCATCCAAGAATCCGAATACGATCGGAATGGATGGATAATTGGCACCGAGCTTGCGGATATAGACAGTCGCTTCATATTGGGTAGACCCATTCGATTCAATCGTACGTGAATCAATGTTCTCCACGGCGAAGTCTGCCATCATGCCGTTGTACACATATTGTTGGAAGAAATCATTCCACTTGCGGTTAGTTACCTGCTCAACGACTCGCTGAAAGTCTGATGTAGTTGGGTACTTGAAACGGTACTTCTGCGTATAAGTTCTCATAATGCGGCTCATCATTTTTTCCCCGACCTGCTTCTCGATTGCAAGCAGCACCAGCTTGGCACGCATGTACACATTTTCTGCGTAATGATTTTGATTTTTGTAGCGCCATGCATTCAGCTTCAGTGGAGCCGGATCTGTGATGTAGCTGGCTTGTATTGCGTTATTTGGAAGTACTCCGAATTCTTGCTCCATCAGCTTGTCTTCTGCATAGGAAGTGAACCCTTCATCGAGCCATGCTTCCTCGAATTCGTTTGAGGCGAGAAGTCCATAAAAGTATTGATGTCCAATCTCATGAACGACGGTACGTTCTAAATCGTAACCTGGACTCTCATCTTCTGCACCGAATGCTGTAATCAAGGTCGGGTATTCCATTCCTCCAGCTCCGTTGCCCAATTTAGGAGGCACGATAATGGACAAGGTAGAGTACGGGTATTTGCCGTACCATTCGCTGAACTTGGACAGCGCCGTCTTCGCAGCGTAGAAATAACGCTCCTTCAAATCTTTATGCTTCGGGTCTAAATATAGCTTGATACGAACCCCTGGTACTTGGCTAGAAGAGAACGGCTCTTCAAAATAGACAAAGTTTGGAGATGCGGCCCACGCGAAATCATGAACATCATCCGCATAGAATTGATAAAATTTCTTTCTGTCTGCTATCGTAGGGGTTTTCGTTGGAAAGCCTGTAGCGCCTACGATGTAATTGTCGGGTACTTGAATGCGTACACTGTAAATGCCGTAATTGGAGTAAAATTCGGAATTACCGTGATATTGGTGCAGATCCCAGCCTTCTGATGCCCGGCCGCGTACCCCTGCCTTTTCATAGGCAGCAATCTTAGGGAACCATTGGCCAGCCATCACGAAATTATCGGCGTATCCCATACGTGCAAATATTTTCGGCAGTTTTACTTCAAAATCCATGCGAAGTGTGACTTTCTCTTGACTTCGTACTGGCTTGGTAAGACGCAGCTTCAGAAGCGTCTCATCCTTCGCGTTTCCGTCATCTGGCTGAATGTACTGTACCCGGTTCATTAGGGACATACCGTCAACCGTGGATAACGATTTTAGCGTCATGCTGCCATATCCATCCGCAGGGAACTTGTCTTCCCGCAATTTTCCGCCAGACTCCTTCATGAAGGTGGTATCGGGCGAACGGAAAGCGTTCGGATACATGTGGAAGAACAGTTCATTGACAGTCGATCTCCCAGGATTGGTCCAAGTTACGGTTTGCTTGCCGATAAGGGTATGTGTGGACTCATTCAGTTTAACTTCAATATGGTATTCGGCAATACGCTCACTCAGTACCTCCGCATTGGGGGTCTCCACGGCTTGCTGCGTAATGGGTTCCTGAACCGCCTGCTTGTTCACCTCGGGTCCAAGGGACGGAACGGATCCAGACGGCCAGAACCGAACGAGGAGGAAGCTGCAGGCGGCTAGGAACAAGGCAGTGAATAGAAGCCGGCGATATACATTGCTTCGGGTCATACGTTTTTACCTCCCGTTGACAAGCATCTACAGCATGTATATGTTGGCTTTTTGCAGATTATTAGCTAAAATGAAAATGATTTTGAGTACGTGGTAAGGAAGGAGCGCATGACGAAATGGAATCTTCAGATAAGAAAGTAAAGAAGCCGCTGGCATTGAACGTAATGAGCAGTGGTAAGCATAAAGGATTCGGTTCGGGTAGTATCGATCTGAACAACGTGTCGCCCGTCATCATCGATGAAGGAACGGCGTACATCGATCTAGGCGCGATGCATGCGAAGAGTAAGGTGGAGCGTGGAATTAAGTTCTCTACGAATAAAGAGGATGTTCCGAATGGCCGCCAATGCTGGATCGTATGGGTGGCAGTCGATCGTTCTGCGGAAGGTGCGTTCTACGGCGGTTTGGCTGCTTGTGAAATGCTGATCGACACGGAGGCGAAGCGCGGTTGGAAGATGCTCGCAGACCACGTCAATCGGATGGACTATGCAATGAAGCGCCGCGTGCTCGTCGAAGAGCTGAATACAGAAGACAAGGCAGCGCTGCGTGAGCTGCTTATGACGCACAATGCTGAGTGGTGGGAGCGTACGCCAAAAGAAGTAAAGGCACAGCTTGCCTAGCATATTCATTTACATTTAAAGAAGGCCGCTATTCCGATCTCGTGATCGGTGCAGCGGCCTTCTATTATTATAGAGATGAGTTCACTCATTACAACAAGGTGACTTAGACGCGATATACAGGCATCTTCTTCACCTGTGCGACTCCTGTTTCGATCGCAACCTGAGCAATCGCAGATGCGACACTAGGCACGACACGCTTATCGAGCGGGTTCGGGATAATATACGTCGGGCTGAGCTCTGCATCGGTAACGATAGCCGCAATACCGCGGGCTGCCGCCAGCTTCATATCATCCGTAATATCTATAGCACGAACATCGAGTGCGCCGCGGAAGATGCCAGGGAAAGCGAGCAGGTTGTTCACTTGGTTCGGGAAGTCCGAACGACCTGTACATACTACTGCCGCTCCAGCAGCAAGCGCTTCGTCCGGGAAGATCTCCGGCGTTGGATTCGCCATTGCAAATACGATCGGCTTCACATTCATGGAGCGCACATGCTCCTGCGTCAGCACCTTCGGTGCGGATACCCCGATGAATACATCTGCTCCGCGTACAACATCGGTCAGCGTACCGCGTAGATGTCCGCGATTCGTTACCTTCGCCATGTCTGCCTGCGCAGGATTCATCCATTCCTCGCCTTCGCATACTACGCCCTTCAGATCCACTAGGGCAACATGCTGAATGCCTGCCTTCAACAGCAGCTTCGCTATGGCAATGCCTGCAGAGCCGGCGCCATTGATGACAACGCGTACGTCTTCCATCTGCTTATCTACCACTTTCAGTGCATTGATTAACGCAGAGAGCAGCACGATAGCAGTGCCATGCTGATCGTCATGGAAGACGGGGATATTCGTTTCTTCCTTTAAGCGCCGTTCAATTTCGAAGCAGCGTGGTGCCGATATGTCCTCCAGATTAATACCGGAGAAGGTAGGCTCCATATTTTTGACGATGTTCACGATCTCATCTACACTTTGCGTGGATAGACAGATTGGGAAGGCATCGACATTGCCGAACTGCTTGAAGAGCATGCACTTGCCCTCCATGACTGGCATAGCCGCATAGGGACCGATGTCGCCGAGGCCGAGAACGGCCGAACCGTCTGTCACAACGGCGATCATGTTGCCGCGTGACGTATACTCGTTAGCAGCATTCGCATCATTTGCAATCAGGCGGCATGATTCAGCCACCCCTGGTGTATATACAAGGCTCAGATCCTCTGGGGATGTCACCTCAATTTTGCTAGTCACTTCAATCTTGCCGTGCAGCTTCTTATGAAGTTGTAACGACTCTTCTTTGATGTCCAGTGCGACTGGCATACTACAATCAGCTCCCTGTTTATCATTCCAAGGAGACTCGCTGCTGAACATAAGCCCCGCAAGCCCCATGCTACCATTGTGCTACGTTAGTGGGGAAAAGGGAAATACGTTCCGCATATAAGCTAATAAATTTTATTTATAGTAACGAAATGGAAGTTATGTCCTCTGTTATTTATCCGTTCGGCGTTATGCTTCTTGAAGTGGGAGCTGGCGCATGCACTCGATCATGCTGAGGCAGTCTTGCGACAGATGATGTCCTTCCTTCCAGCATAAATAAATATAGAAGTACAACGGATCCTCAAGTGGTATGGCTACAAGACCAGGCATATTTTTGACCGCCATAGAGACGATTAGGGAAATGCCTGCCCCACTGGCTACCATCGACTTAACGGTTTGAATTTCATCTGATTCAAATACAATATTCGGCTTGAATCCGTATGTTCCACAAGCGAGCATCAGTTGTTCATGATGTACATAAGCTTCCGTCAGCACGATAAAATGTTCATGCTTGAGTTCAGCAATGGATATGGACTCTCGAGTCGCGAGTGGGTGAGTGTCAGGCACACACACGTTTAAGTGATCCTCATAGAGCAGCACAGAATGGAGATCGGAGATTGGTTCTTGATCTGCCTGTCCGATAATGCCTAAATCCAGCTTACCCTCTTGCAGCAGCTCTGTTGTAATGCGAGAACCGTACTCGGTTACTTTAAATTGCACATGCGGATACCGCTTCCTTATGTAAGCGAACATGGAAGGGAACAGATAGGCTCCGATAATTGGCGGCAAGCCAAAATGAATGTTGGAGCTGTTATAATTACGAACCTCTACAATAGCTTCATCAATTTCAGACAAAATGTTATCGACTCTGGCTAGAAATAACGCCCCTTGCGGCGTGACATGCACAGCCTTCTCCTTCTTATTGCGTTCGAGCAATTGCACACCTAGAAATTCCTCCAGCCGATTTACAGCGGCTGTAATGCAAGGCTGGGACACATACAGCTGTTCAGCTGCTTTTGTAAAGCTATGCTGTTCAGTAACGGCCTTGAAATATTCAAGTTCCCGCAAATTCATGATGCTTGGTTCCCTCCGATATGATAATCCGATGCGAGTCCTATTCTACAAGAAACGAAGACGTTCATCGATGGATAAAGATTACAAAAGAATGAACTTAGGTATAACCATTGTACATCAAGATGATCCTAAGGGAAGCAAGTAGGGGTTGGGCAGGGTATCCAGCTGTCCCTTTACCGATATTCTAAAATGTGGTAATATATATGAATAACATGTTCTTCGGACTGAAGAACAGGAACAGGAGGTGAGGTAGGAGATGAATTTCAATACGCCGAACATTCGTATTAGCCAACTGCCAATGGCAATGTTTGGAATTACTCATGATGTAGCTCTCAACGGGATACGTGTGTCTATTTTTACTAATACGAATACGACAATACGGCGTGAAGACTCTCCTGCCTTAACCTGATCGGATTTAGGTTTATTTAGGGCTGTAGGGATTTTTCCCTGCAGCCTTTTTTGTTCCAGATCGGGAGGCAGCGTCTTGCTCACGCCCCGAGGGGGATATCGACATGATCATTAGCCTATGGCATGTGAAAAAATATTACGGAGCAAACTTGGTGCTCTCAGATGTGTCATTTGAAGTAAAAGACGGAGAAAAAGTCGGGCTGATTGGCCGCAATGGAACGGGGAAGACAACAATTTTGCAGATGCTAAGCGGGGCATCCACACCGGATCAAGGGGATCTGTTTATCCGCAAAGGCGCGACAATTGGATTGCTCGATCAGGTACCTTCTGCCCATGAATCCGCTTCTGTATATGATGTATTGGCTGAGAGTTATGCGGAAGTGCGCCGCCTAGAGCAAGAAATGAAGCAAGTGGAAGTGACCATGTCCGACCCTGCTATCTCTGCAGATGAGAAGAAACTGAACCATATTCTGCAGCAGTATGGACAGATGATGGAGCAATTCGAGCGGGCAGGCGGCTATGAAATGGAGGCCTCGATTCGGCGGATCAGTGCAGGACTCGGGATCGCGGAAGAGCAATATAGCCGCCCCTTCTCCTCGTTATCTGGGGGAGAGAAGACGAAGGTCGGCCTGGCTGCGCTGCTCCTGAAGCAGCCTGACATTCTGCTGCTTGATGAACCAACGAATCATTTGGATATGGCGGCCATCGAATGGCTGGAATCCTTCCTGCTGGCCTATTCGGGAGCAGTTATGATTGTCTCGCATGATCGTTATTTCCTGGATCGAGTTGCAGGCAAAATGATTGAGATCGAAGATGGGGAAGCGATCATTTATCATACGAACTATTCCGGCTATCAGAAGGAGAAGGAAGAACGGCTGCTGCAGCAATTCGCTAGCTATCAAGAGCAGCAGAAGAAGATTAAGAAGATGCAGGATACAATTAAGCAGCTGATCGAATGGGGGAATCGTGCGAATCCGCCGAATCCAGGATTTCATCGCCGGGCAGCATCGATGCAGAAGGCGCTCGATCGTATGGAGAAGCTCAAGCGTCCGATATTGGAGCGGAAGACGATGGATTTGAAGCTGAAGCAGGAGGATCGTTCTGGCAAGCAAGTGCTCGTACTGGATGGGGTTACGAAGGCATATGGGGAGCGCAAGCTGCTTAGCGGGGTGAGCGGGCTTCTGCTGTACGGCGAGCGTACAGCATTGCTTGGCAGCAATGGTGCTGGGAAGAGTACCTTGATGAAGATGCTGCTTGGCCAGGTTGATCCAGATGGCGGAAATCTCCGAGTCGGTTCGCGTGTGGAGGTTGGCTATTTGGCGCAGGAGGAAGCTCCGCCTTCCGAAAATAAGACGGTTCTTCGATATTTCTGTGAGGAAGTGGCCATGGAAGAGGGAGAGGCTAGGGGAGAACTGGCTAGATTCCTGTTCTATGGAGCGGATGTGTTCAAGCGAATTGCGCAGCTGTCAGGAGGAGAATGGAGCAGACTTCGATTGGCTCTGCTCATGTACCGGAAGCCGAATTTGCTCCTACTCGATGAGCCAACCAACCATTTGGATATCGACTCCAGAGAAGCATTGGAGGAAGCGTTGGAGAACTTTCCAGGTACACTTCTGGTTATCTCGCATGATCGTTATTTCATTAATCGGGTTGTAAGCAAGCTGTGGGTGCTGGAGCAGGCAAGATTGTCTGTGCATATTGGGAACTATGATGAATGCCGGGATAAGCTGCAGACCTGGATGGATCACTCACGGCAGCTGGGGGTGGTGTCTACTGGTGCACATACGGATGTGAACACGGTAGAGAAGAAGTCGCAGCAGCAAGATTCGAAGGCAGGCGATCCTGCTAAGAGACATGCAGATGACGTGCTTCCAAAGCAAGTGACGCGGAAGGGACAGACTGCACCCCAATGGGAGCGGGACATTGCGCTAGTAGAGGAGCAGCTGCGACAACTGGACGAGGAGATGGCTGCCTTGTCCATGCAGACCGATCAGGAGGTAGATTGGACGCTATTGATGGCCAAGCAGCAAGAACTGCGGCAGCAACTGGAAGAGTTGTATGCTGGGTGGTTATCTATGGAGGAATAGTGGATTTGCCTAGAAATCAACAAACAATGGAATCCGCTGTTCCACAGTGTCAATAACAATGGAATCAGCCCACTAGAAATAGAAAGACGCTTCCTAAACCACTGGATTCGTGGGAAGGGAAGCGTCTTTTTTTCATACGTGTTCCTATCGATATAGGTCATCAAATTGCTGGGACTCCGGGACAGCCTCGTTTCACATAGATACCGTTCCTTAATCCCCCCACCAGCGCTTCAAGTGCTGCCACCACGAACGTTTCTCAAGCTCTTTCGTTGGTCGCTTCTCTTCGTCTTTCCTCTGGTCTGTCGGGGATTGAACATGAAGATCGCACCAAGCGGTGGGCTCGGTTCCACTTACGAATGTCTCCAGGCGTTTATTCGGGCAGTTATCTCCTGCGAGCTTCCCAGTATCCGGATCAATATAGACGCTAACTACATTGTCCGGAACGGCAAATATTTTAGGTGGGACGTTGGACAATGCCTGTTCGGTATATTCAGCGAATATAGGCGCTGCCTTATGAGATTCCGTAACGGATATCATTCTGTCCTTGTCGTAGCCGACCCAGACGGCAGTTGAGAGTTCCGGCGTATATCCGACGATCCAAGCGTCCGTATCTGTCGTTCCTGTCTTGCCGGCGACAGGGCGTTTCATGCTGGTCGCTACGCGGCTGCCTGTTCCACCGGTTTCGAATACGCTCTCCATCAGGCTGGTGAGCACATACGCATCTGCTGGATTGACCACCTGCTCCTGTTGAATCGGTGGAGCCTCGTATAGGACACTGCCGCCGCTGTCGGTGACCTTCAAGACGGAGCGGGGGATCACACGCTTGCCTTGATTACTGAACACACCGTATGCGGCTGCCATCTCTAGCGGACTTACTGGGAATGTACCTAGCGCAAGAGAGGGGAGTGGCTTCATGTCACTGTCGATGCCAAGCCGCCGCGCAAGGGAGATCACCTGCTCAGGGCCAATCTGCATAATGGTACTTACCGCATAAATATTGTCTGACACAGCAATGGCGCGGCGCAGATCAATCTCGCCATAATATTTGCCGCCATAATTACTTGGCTTATATTGCTGTCTGCCATTGTCATATGTGAATGAAGTCGGCTGACTGATGAAGTGAGTCGCCGCTGTGATGGCTCGCTTCTCGAGTGCTGCTAGATAGACCAGCGGCTTGAAGGATGATCCAGGCTGGCGCGTATTGGCGAATACACGATTATACTGATTTAGCCGATAATTCTTGCCGCCAACCATCGCCTTCAAATAGCCGTTGCGTGGATCGATCGAGATAAGCGCAGCCTGCAAATCCCCTTCTGCAGGAATATACTTGGCGACAGCCTGCTCTGCTGCCGCCTGTGCCCGTTTATCCAGTGTTGTATATACACGCAGACCCCCTGCTTCGATTGCTTGATCCGAAATGCCGAGTGAATCGAGCTCCTGCCGGACATAATCGCGGAAATAGGGGGCAACAAGCAGCTCGCTTCGCTCCTCCCTCGGTCGAATGGCCAGCGTTTCATTGTAGGCCTGCTGTGCCTGCTCTTGGGTGATGTATCCGGTCTCCACCATGCCCTGAAGCACAACCTTTTGTCTGTCCTTCGCATTTTTCATATTGAAATAGGGAGAATAATAGCTTGGGCCGCGTGGAATGCCTGCAAGAATTGCACTCTCTGCCAGCGTTAGGTCACGAGCCTTCTTGCCAAAATAGAGCTGAGCGGCAGCCTCGATACCGTATGCGCCATGGCCGTAATATACCTGATTCAAATACTGCTCCAAAATATCGTCCTTGCTGTATTTCATCTCCAGTTGAAGTGCATATTGCGCTTCCTTCACCTTGCGAGCCCATGTCCGATCGTGGTTGAGATACAGGTTGCGGGCAAGCTGCTGTGTCAAGGTGCTGGCGCCTTGTTTTTTGGACATTGATTCGATATTGACGAGCATTGCGCGAGCAATTCCTTTGAAGTCGATCCCGACATGACGGTAGAATTGCCGATCCTCTGTGGCAATGGTTGCATGAATGACGTCCGGAGCGATATCGGTCAGCGTAACCGGATGCTGCTGCTTCTGCCCGCTTGTTAGTGATGTAAGTTCCGCCCCCTGGCTGTCATAAATGAAGGAGGGCTTCTGCATATCAGACACAGGCAGATCCGTCATATATAGATACCCGAGCAGGATGCCGCAAGCACCTAGGAGGAGCGCGATTGAACCGCCAATGATTTTCAGCCATAGCCGCCACCCGCGCTTCCTCTTTTTCTCAGTCTTTTTGCCGCTTAACCGCTGCATGGCAGCGCCTCCTGTTCGACCGTCATCAGGCCATTTTGTGGTTACCATTCAGTATGGAAAAAGAGGAGGAAGGTTATTCCTTTTTGCTAGAATAAATTCACCGTTCACAAACTGTAAAAGGGTTTAAAACTATGAAAAACATAATATTCTAGAGCATTTGTCAAAATTTCAAAAATCCAGTGATAAAGCAGCTTTCAGAGCTCTAATAGCTCTGAAAATTGTGCAAATATTCAACTTGACTTCGGAAAATGATTGCATTTTGGGGGGGAACCGATATAATACTTTGTGTTTGGTGCAAAATGGAGATGAAGTGTTACGAATGTTACACATAGGAACCATTACGAGCATTTCGGGAACTAAGCCAACGATACCATGATTATGAAAGAAGGTTGATGTTATGGAATTGTGGTTTACAGAGAAGCAAACGCCTACCTTTGGCATTACGGCAAAAATCCGCGAAACATTCGTGGAGGAGCAAACGCCGTTTCAGCATTTAGCGATGCTGGATACCGAAGAATTTGGACGGATGCTCGTATTGGATGGCATGGTTATGACGACGATCAAAGACGAGTTCGTATACCATGAGATGGTGGCACACCCGGCCCTTGTAACTCATCCGAATCCGAAAAAAGTACTTGTCGTCGGCGGCGGCGACGGCGGAGTTATCCGCGAAATCATGAAGCACCCTGGAGTAGAGAAGGCAGTTCTCGTTGAAATCGACGGCAAAGTCATCGAATACTCCAAGCAGTACTTGCCTGAAATTGCGGGCGAACTGGACAACCCGCGTGTAGAAGTTATCGTGAATGATGGATACATGCATATTTTGAACAGCAAAAATGAATACGACGTTATTATGGTCGACTCCACAGAGCCGGTAGGCCCTGCGGCACCGTTGTTCGAGCGCGGCTTCTACCAAGGAATCTATGATGCTTTGAAGGAAGATGGCCTGTTCGTAGCGCAGACGGATAACCCTTGGTTCAAGGCGGACTTGATCCAGCAGGTGAACCGTGACGTGAAGGAAATCTTCCCGATCGTACGCGTGTATGGTGCGAATATTCCGACCTATCCGAGCGGTCTCTGGACGTTCACAATGGGCAGCAAGCAGCACGATCCGCTGCAAGTGGACGAAGCACAGATTCCAGAAATGGAGACGAAGTACTACTCTTCTCGTCTGCACAAAGCAGCCTTCTGTCTGCCTAAATTTGTAGAGGATCTGTGCAAATAAGATAGTGCAGGAAGAAGGAGGAGCGAAGACAATGAAAATAGATCAAAAATATTCGGGCAATGTGTTCATTTGCAGCTCTGATGATTACGAGGGAGCAAAGGCCGTCATTTATGGCATGCCAATGGATTACACGGTGTCCTTCCGCCCAGGATCGCGTTTCGGCCCAGGCCGTATCCGCGAAGCATCGGTAGGCTTGGAAGAGTACAGCCCGTATCTCGATAGAAGCATTGAGGAATTGAATTACTTCGATGCAGGCGACTTGCTGCTGCCATTCGGCAATGCGGCGAAGAGCCTGGATATCATCGGGGAATTCGTAGGCAAGCTGCTGGGCGATGGGAAGTTCCCAATCGGCCTTGGCGGGGAGCACCTAGTGACATGGCCTGTCCTGCAAGAGGTGTACAAGAAATACCCTGATCTCGCTATTATTCATATTGATGCGCACGCTGACTTGCGGGAGCAGTATGAGGGTGAGCCTTTGTCTCACTCCACACCAATCCGCAAGGCTGCTGAGATGATCGGCGGCAAGAACGTGTACCAGTTCGGCATCCGCTCTGGTTCGCGTGAAGAGTGGACGTATGCTCGCGAGAACATCAATTTCTTCCCGTTCGAAGTAGCTGAGCCTCTGAAGAAGGTTCTGCCTGAGCTGGCTGGCCGTCCGGTCTATGTCACGATCGATATTGACGTGCTTGATCCAAGCTGCGCACCGGGAACAGGAACGGCAGAAGCGGGGGGCATTACGTCGAAGGAATTGCTTGAAGCGGTTCATTCGATTGCCCGTTCGGAAGCCAATATTATTGGATGTGACTTGGTGGAAGTTGCGCCAATCTACGACCCAACCGAGCAAACGCCGATTACGGCGAGCAAAATCATTCGTGAGATGCTGCTCGGGTTCGTAAAGTAATGTAGTCTGTAACAAAGCAGCATCGTCCAAGCGCACGGAATCTGCATGCAGCAGAGGAAGTGCGCTTGTTTTTGTAAGAAGCAGCAAAAGGGCAGGGCTTAGACATGCGTTACGGTCCCCTTTAAAATATAGAGAAAGGGAGGATGAGAATGAGTAAGATGAAGATTTTACTTATTTCGATCACAACCGTATTCATTATTATCATCGTTGCATTAGGATTCATAGGGAATCATTTTTACAACATAGCGCTTAATCCGGAGACGGAGCGTCCGTTCCTCGACAACAATCCGGATCTTGATCGTGCGGTTCCGACGATGCAAGTAGATGGACTGGAGACGCAAGGAAATGAGGTGGCAAAAGAATGGATCGAAACGAAGCATCACGATGAGGTCACGTTAGCTTCCTTCGATGGTTTGAAGCTGCAGGGCTATGAGTATCGGCAAGAGAATCCCACGAATAGGTGGGCCATTGTCGTTCATGGCTATACGAGCTCCGGTAAGCAGATGTCGTATGCGGTCAAGAGATTCTATGATAAAGGCTATCATGTACTGCTCGTCGACTTACGAGGACATGGAAAGAGCGAGGGCTCCTATATTGGAATGGGCTGGCATGATCGACTAGACATGATGGGTTGGATTCGCCAAATCGTCGAAGCTAACCCCGAGTCTCAAATTGCCCTGTATGGGGTCTCCATGGGAGGAGCGACGGTTATGATGACCTCGGGAGAAGAACTTCCTGCGAATGTCAAGGTGATTGTCGAGGACTGTGGGTACACGTCGGCTTACGATGAATTCAGCTACCAATTGAAACGGCTATTTCATTTGCCTGCCTTCCCGATTATGACGGCTTCCAATGTGGTCGCTAATATTAGAGCCGGTTATGACTTGCAGGAAGCCTCTGCCTTGAAGCAAGTAGCAAAGAGCAAGACTCCTATTCTATTCATTCACGGGGATTCCGACATGTTCGTTCCATATGAAATGGTTCATGAGTTATATGATGCGGCAAATGTCGAGAAGGATCTGCTGGTGATCAAGGGTGCAGGACACGGAGGCGCTCATCTTGCTGGAGCGGTATATTGGAATAAAGTATGGGAATTCACAGATAAGTTTATGGCGTCCTAACGAAATGGCAAAATGAACAGAAGCCCTACCGCCTCAAAAGGCTGCGGGGCTTTCGTGTGCAACGACTGTTAAGATAAGAGAAACTTCCAAGCTAACCAGCATATCCCCACTCCGACCCACGAGATGAAGCCAAAGATAACGACGATCTTGTTCTCACTCCAGCCGTATTTGAGCGAGTAATGATAGTGGATGGGCGCCATTCGGAACATTCTCAGCTTCGTTCTGCGGTAGTACCATACTTGTAGAATAACAGACAGTTGTTCTGCGAAGTAGACGAAGAAGAGAACCGGAATCAGGATCTCTACCTTCTCGAGTACCGCAAGGAATGACAGGGAGCCGCCGATGGCGAGCGATCCGGTATCCCCCATGAATGCACGCGCAGGATAAATATTATAAATGAACAGTCCAAGCAGACAGGCAATCATGATGAGCGAGAACATCTTCACTTCCATATGATCGGATATGAGGAAGAAGAAGAAATAAGTCGGGATCGACACATTGATAAGCAACCCATCCAGACCATCTGTAAAGTTAATTGCATTTGCCGAACCTACCACGAACAGTACCATAATTGGCACATACACGAGTAGAGGAAGATCGAGCGTTAGCCCGCCCCCAAGCACAATGGTCGTACTGACGTCAAAATGCTGAATGAGCACGTACAACAGAACTCCGGTAAAGGAGAATTGGAAGACAAGTTTCGCTTTGCCCGATATCCCGGAGGGATCCTGAAATACGGCCTTCTTCAAGTCATCCATTAGACCAACGGAACCGAATAGCAGAAACGTCGCTGCCAGAAACATCGTCATTGGCGATGGGTGATAGGAGACAGAGGTAATTACACCGATAATCAGAATAAGGCCGGCCATCAGCGGTGTACCGCGCTTAGCTTGATGATCGGGCGGAAGCTCGGCTCGAATTGGCTGCGTCAGCTTCAGTGTCCGCAATCCCCAGATGAGCAGTGGGGTCAATGCGGCAACGAGCAGGAAGGACACACTCGAAATGCCTAATAAGGAAGGGTTCACAGACATTCACCTATTTGTATGTATTTTGTATAACTGAGTACAGTTTATTATAATTCACGACAATGGACAAATATTCCTTTTGTATCGGTGTGAAAACAGCAAATGCCAGCATCATTACGAATGCCGGCATCTGTATAAATGAATGACAAATAGACTGCACCAGGCCGTCCCTGATTCGGCTTCAAGGAACCTGCCACAATATTGCCCTGATGAAGGACAGCTTGTCGATGTAGGCGCCTTGCGACAGCTTCAGCTGTGCAGCTTGCATCGACAAGCACAGCATCCGCCGCATCGCCAACTTGTGGCGACTGGCGTACGCCTTCTTGACTTGGTGGGCACGTCGGGTCACTCCTCTAATAAATGGATTGTGCGTTGCGGTTCCTTCATATAAACACTGGATTTCTCTATCAACAAGATTAGCATGAGAGAAGATGGGAGAAAAATAGATAAAGCATAGATCATAACGTGAAAAAGGAGCTGTCTAGGACAGCTCCCTTTCTATTCCGCATCGTTAGACTGCAGAGGTTCCTGTACGTCTACGGTGGTTGCGATGTGCGGTTCGTTTTGTGTTTCGAATCATCATATAAATGCATAGCCCGAACAGCGGAGCGATGACCACAATGGTCGTCATGCCGACTGTAAAGAAGACAGAGTGTTCAATGCGGATACTGTTGATAACAACCCATACTGACGAAGCTAGGTGGAGTACGAGCGTTATCAGGAGCAGCCAGTCGCTATGGTTTGTTAACCAAGTTAGAAGTACCGTCCATTCCACCATAAATCGCCCCCATATTCCTCGAAATAATGACATAAGCTGAGCAATTATGCAGCAGCGGACAATCGAGGAATCATTTACTACAATTATTATAATTGAGGGAAGATTCGAATTTCCACGTCTTTCTTGAGGTATAACCTTACAAATTCGTAAGTTATCGTATTATGCCATAGATTGTCGGTTTATTGTCCCTGCTATGCATAGCTGCATCCCTAGGGCGCAAATAGGAAAAGGAGGTTGCAAAAGGCGGGCGTATACCGGATAATTTAGAAATCAGACTTTGGAGAATGGAGCTTGACAATGACGGAGCATCAGAGGGAAGCGGCTGATAGATTGCCGGTTCTTATCACGATTGACAGCCGACAAGATGATGAACGGGTCACGGAGCACGTACGGGGCGATTTATATCGGAAGGGTTCACATTTCTATATTCGCTATACCGAGACTCAGTCCCAGCCGGAGCGGGTGAAGCGACGAAGTGATTCTGCCGAAGATGCGAGCCGTACACAGGTTACACTGAAGGTGAGTGAGAACCAGGTAAAGCTAACGCGTAGAGGACAGGTTGAAGCAGAGCAGACATTTGCTCTTGGAGCGAGACAGAACGGTTACTATCGTTCATCTGCGATTCGCTTTCCTCTAACAACAGCGACATCGAAGCTGTCTTGGGACAAGCCTTGGCCGTTCGAAGGGCCGCTACAATTCGACGAATTGCGTATAGCGTGGTCGTATCAATTATATATAGAAGAACGCTGCACGGGAAAATTCAATATTCGATTACGTATTACACCCGCCTGAAACAGGCATGAACGATAAGATGCAGGAGGAACGAGACATATGAGCAGTGTAATGGAACGAGTAAACAATCAAGTGAAGCAAGCAATTGAGGATGCAATCGTACAGGCAGGTCTTGTAGCGCGCGAGGATATTCCTGCGTTCGTTATTGAGGTGCCGAAGGATAAGACGCACGGTGATCTGGCATCCAATGCAGCTATGCAGTTGACGCGCATTGCGAAGCGCAATCCACGCCAAATTGCTGAAGCGATCATCGAGAACCTGAACAAAGAAGCGGCTTCCATTGAAAGCGCAGAGATCGCTGGACCTGGATTTATTAATTTCCGTGTGAACAAGAGCTATCTTTACGACATCTTGCACGAAGTGAATGAAAAAGGCAGCGATTACGGACGGATTGCGGCTGGCAGCGGTCAGCGCGTACAGGTAGAGTTCGTATCTGCGAACCCTACAGGAAGCCTTCATCTTGGACACGCACGTGGTGCGGCTGTCGGCGATGCATTGTGCAACCTGCTTGATTACGCGGGTTATGAAGTAACGCGCGAATATTATATTAACGATGCAGGGAACCAAGTGAACAATCTTGCGAAATCGATTGAATGCCGCTATAAGCAAACATTGGGACAGGATGCAGAAATGCCGGAAGATGGATATCACGGTGTAGATATTAAGGGCTTTGCGGAAGAGCTTGTTCAAGCAGAGGGCGATCGTCTGTTGTCCTTGTCTGAAGAAGAGCGCGAGCGTTATTTCCGTACTTACGGTCTCTCAAAGGAATTGGATAAAATCAAGCGCGACTTGAATCGCTTCCGTGTTCCGTTCGATGTATGGTTCAGCGAGACATCGCTATACGAGAACAATGAAGTGACGAAGGCGCTGGATGCGCTTCGTGCAAGCGGACATGTATTCGAGCATGAAGGTGCAACATGGCTGCGCACAACGACATTCGGCGATGACAAGGATCGCGTATTGGTGAAGAATGATGGTTCTTACACGTACCTGACTCCAGATATTTCGTATCATATGGATAAATACGGCCGTGGCTTTGACAAAATGATTAACATTTGGGGTGCTGACCACCATGGATACATCCCACGTATGAAGGCGGCTATGGAAGCACTCGGTAATGATCCAGATAAGCTGGTCGTGTTGATCGCGCAAATGGTTAGCTTGTTCCAAGATGGCGAGAAAGTGAAAATGTCCAAGCGTACAGGGAAAGCCGTAACCATGGAAGATTTGATGGATGAAGTGGGCGTTGATGCAATCCGTTACTTCTTCACAATGCGTTCGATGGATTCCCACCTTGACTTTGATATGGACTTGGCGATCTCAACATCCAATGAGAACCCTGTCTATTACGTACAGTATGCGCATGCGCGTATTTGCAGCATTTACCGTCAGGCGGAAGAACAAGGGGTTGCGTTGCAGCCGTTGAATGAGTTGAATTTGGCGAAGCTGACGGCTGAGCATGAATTCGACCTGCTTCGCAAGCTGGGTGAGCTTCCAGAAGAGATTGCGGTTGCTGCCCGCGACTATGCGCCACATCGTTTGGTTCGTTATGTGTACGAGCTGGCATCGCTCTTCCACAGCTACTACAGAGCAGAGCGTGTCATTACAGAGGATGCAGAGCAGACACAAGCTCGTCTAGCATTGCTCGGCGCTGTTCGTACAACAATTGCGAACGTACTCCGTCTGGTTGGCGTGTCTGCTCCAGAACAGATGTAAGACAGCGCCTAACGAGAGTTACAATGTTCATTGCCTAATATAGAGCGTCCTGTGAGCTGAAACTAGCTTGCAGGACGCTTTTCTTGTTCCCACAATAGTTAGTTGTTCGGTAAAATAAGACCAAGAACCATCGAGAGGATCGAGCTAGAGAGAAAGTAGGTGACGAGGATGCTGTATCTGCTTCCGCTGATGATCGAGCGGGTTGGCGTATTACTGATCATCGCATTTGTGTTGTCGCGTATGAAGTCATTTCGACATATTGTTCATAATGAACACGGTACAGCTGAGAAATGGCTGCTGATCTTCGTGTTCGGCGCGTTTGGGGTAATCAGCAACTATACTGGTGTGCAAATCCATAATAGCTCGGTATATTCGCAAGCTTGGCATATGGATATAGAGACGGGGAGTGCCATTGCGAATACACGCATTATGGGTGTTGTCATTGGAGGACTGCTTGGCGGTCCATTTGTCGGAACAGGTGTTGGGTTAATTGCGGGCTTGCATCGCCTATCGCTTGGCGGATATACCGCTGCTGCTTGTGGGATATCGACGATAATGGCCGGTATTATCACTGGGCTCGTTGGAAAGCGCTTTCGTATGATTCAAGGCAAGCATGCTGCATGGCATGCAGCGTTGATCGGCATAGGGATGGAGTGTGCGCAGATGGGCACCATCTTGCTCGTAGCGGAACCTTGGAGCTCTGCTTGGGAACTCGTCAAGCTGATTAGTGTGCCGATGGTCGCGGTCAATGGATTCGGCATTCTATTATTCATGCTGATTATTCAATCCATCTATGAGGAAGAGGAGCGCTCTCGGGCGCTGTTGACCCATAACGCTCTTCATATCGCCGATCAGACCTTGCCGTTTTTCCGTCAAGGGTTAAATAGCGATTCATGCCGAGAAGCGGCGTTGATCATATGGAAAGGTACGAATGCTGACGCGATCTCCATTACAGATGAGCATCACATTCTTGCGCACGTGGGCGCGGGGGACGACCATCATGTGCCGTTGAATGGAATATCCACGCAGTTGACGAAGCAAGTGCTGGAGGAGGGCATTGTTCATAAGGCATCCTCACGAGAAGAGATTCAGTGTTTCGAGCCGAGTTGTCCTTTGCAAGCTGCATACGTATTACCACTTAAGGTGCATGACCGTACGGTGGGCACATTGAAGCTGTACTTCAAGCAGCCCTCACGGCTGGATCGAGTAGAACGAGAGCTTGCAGAGGGTCTTGGCAAGCTGTTCTCCACCCAGTTGGAATTGGCGGAAGCAGAACGGCAGAGTCGGCTGCTGAAGGATGCGGAGATCAAGGCGCTGCAAGCTCAGGTTCACCCGCACTTTCTATTTAATGCCTTCAATACCATATCCGTTCTCTGCCGCACCGATTCGGAGAAGGCGCGCAAATTGCTGCAGCAGCTCAGTGTGTTTTTCCGCAGCAATCTGCAGGGCGCACGTAAGATGCTTATCCCGCTGCACAAGGAATTAGAGCATGTGGAAGCGTATTTGTCATTGGAACAGGCGAGATTCCCCGGCAAATATGTCGTAGAGACGGACATTGACGGTTCTCTTATGGACGTACTAATACCGCCATTCACGCTTCAGCCACTGGTGGAGAATGCGATTCGGCATGCCTTCTCCAAGGGATTTACTTTGTCGCAAGGAATAGTATCGATTCGGGCGCAGGTGAATGGAGCTAGCGTGACGATTACGACCAAGGATAATGGGAAGGGCATAGCACCAGAGTCCATGGCCGCGCTTGGCAATGAGGCGGTTCCGTCTGCAGAAGGAACAGGCACAGCGCTGTGCAATATTGTGAAGCGAATAGAAGAACTGTATGGAAGCAGGGGCTCGATTCAAATCGATAGTACACTTAGAGAAGGGACATCGGTCACGATTACGTTGCCGATTCATTATAGCGAACGGGGGGACATCGATGTTGAAAGTATTTATCGTGGATGATGAGCCGCTAGCTCGTGACGAACTCTGTTATCTGCTTCGCCGGACGAAGCGGGTTGACGTTGTAGGAGAGGCAGAATCGATGGAAGAGGCGTTGAAGCGCATAGGGGCGCTACGTCCGGACGTCGTATTTCTCGATATTCAACTTGCCGAAGCGAGTGGGTTGGAGGCAGCAGAACGGTTGGGCGCGTTGGATGAGCCACCTGCGATTGTATTCGCAACGGCGTATGATGAATATGCGCTGCGTGCTTTTGAGTTGAACGCTGCTGACTATATTTTAAAGCCGTTCGATGAGCAGCGCATTCAGCTAACCGTCGAGAAGCTGGAGAAGCAGGGCTCGCGTTCAGTTACATTGATGCAGAATGAGGTAATATCACATTCCCGGTCTACCCCGACAGAACGGGTAGAGCGGCTTGCCATTACGACGGTGGATGAGCGCATTGTTGTTCTGCATGTGGATCGCATCGTGTACATCGGGTTTGAAGAGGGAAAGACAGTCGTCGCAACGACAGAACAGCGCTATCGTGTAGGAGAACCACTTAGTGTACTGGAGCGGAAGCTGATTCACCCATCCATTATTCGTGTGCATCGTGCCTACTTGGTGAATGTGGATCGCATTGTAGAGATTGAGCCATGGTTCCACTCCACATGCCAACTGAAGATGCAGGACGGATCCAGCTTACCCGTGAGTCGTACCTATATGAAGGAACTTAAGCAGCTTCTAGGATTTTAAAATAATAATGGTGTTCACCAATTATCCAATCGATTTTGGTATGGGATGGAGAAAAGGTGAATAAGGTAGAAGAGGGGGTTGAAATCGTTTGCATTTCAATCCTTTTTTTGTGCACTTCATCATGGACATGCGGCATTCTGCTTTGAAAACAGGGTAATGCTGTTTTCATAAGGTAAGATAACAGCAACAGCTCGAAAGGAGTGGACGATCATGAATGCGGTTTCAATAGTGATTGGTTCGATTTGCATCTTGATGATCACCTATCGCCTCTACGGAACATTTATGGCAAACAAAGTGTTAAAGTTAGACGATTCCAAGCCTACTCCGGCGCACGAATTAAATGACGGCAAGGATTATGTGCCGACGAATAAATGGGTGACCTTCGGTCATCACTTCGCAGCCATTGCTGCGGCAGGGCCGTTAGTTGGTCCGATATTAGCTGCCCAGTTCGGTTATCTGCCAGGGCTGCTCTGGTTGTTGATCGGTGCCGTTATCGGCGGTGCTGTACATGATGCGGTTGTATTGTTCGCTTCCATGCGCAAGCAAGGCAAGTCGCTCTCTGAGGTAGCGAAGGATGAGCTTGGGCCAGTGGCAGGCTTCTGTACGGGCCTAGCGATGCTGTTCATTATTACGATTACGATGGCGGGTCTGTCGATGGTAGTGCTCCATGCGCTTGAACACAATCCATGGGGAACCTTCTCGGTAGGCATCACGATCCCGATTGCCATGATGGTTGGGATTTGGTACAAGAAGACAGGCAATCTGAAGCTTGCCTCTACCGTTGGTTTTGTACTTTTGATGGTCGGTGTATTTATGGGTCCCTACATTCAAGGTACCGCGCTTGGCCAATGGTTGACCTTTGATATGAAGACGCTGGCAATTATTTTGCCGATATATGCATTCTTTGCGGCAGCGTTGCCTGTATGGCTGCTCCTTGCACCACGCGACTATTTGAGCAGCTTTATGAAGATCGGAGTATTCATTGCTCTTATCGTCGGTGTGTTCATTATCAATCCTGATATTCCATTCCCAGCCGTAACTGAATTTATCAACGGTGGAGGCCCAATACTGGCAGGCCCAGTATGGCCGTTCATTTCGATCACGATAGCTTGTGGAGCAATCTCTGGCTTCCACGCCTTCGTAGGATCGGGTACGACACCGAAAATGCTGGATCGCTGGAGCGATATTAAAGTCGTTGGCTTCGGCGCGATGCTGGTCGAATGCGTTGTAGGGATTATGGCACTTATAGCGGCAACTGCCTTGCAGCCTGCTGACTACTTCGCAATTAACTCAACGCCAGAAGCGTTTAAGACGCTGGGCATGAATGTGGTTCATTTGCCGGATCTCGCGCGCGAGATCGGTTTGAACTTGGAAGGCCGCACGGGTGGAGCTGTAACACTCGCAGTTGGCATGACGTACATTTTCACGAAGTTCCCATGGTTCGAATCGCTTTCGTCGTACTTCTTCCAATTTGTTATCATGTTCGAGGCGGTATTCGTCCTGACCGCAATTGATGCGGGAACACGTGTGGCGCGCTACATTATCCAAGACTTCTTCGGAGAAGTGTATAAGCCATTGAAACGAGTAGATTGGGTACCTGGCTCCATCTTTGCTAGTGCGCTTGCTTGCTTCTTGTGGGGATACCTGCTCTTCTCTGGCGATATTGGATCGGTATGGGCACTGTTCGGGGTATCGAACCAGATGATGGCTTCCATCGGTCTTATCATCGGTGCTACGGTTATTATGAAGATTGCAGATAAGCGATGGTATGCACTTACTTGTCTTGTGCCGCTCGCTTACTTGTTCGTAACCGTTAACTATGCGGGAATATGGATGATATCCAATGTGTACTTGAATCCAACTAATAAGGGCTACAGCATTCTGAATGCATCGTTGTCAATTATTATGATGGTGCTCGGAGTCATCATCCTCATCTCTGCAATCAAGAAGTGGACAGAGTTGTGGAACACGCCTCGAACGAAGCTAGATCCGGTAATGGCCTCCTAGACCACAGCACAACTACATGAATGAACTTCAAGGACAGTCGACTTGCTCGGCTGCCCTTGTTTTGTTTCCATCCATTCTCGTGTTTGTTCCCGTTCGGATCTCGTCAGCGTTCTGCTTCCTTAAGGAGGCGCATAACATCGATTTCTCCTAAACTACGAGAAGTAGTATTCCGGCTTCGCATCGGACTTGCCGATCGTCGCAGCAAGGTTTTGATTTCACCAGGCTTGAGACCAGGCTTCATGGCAAGCAGCAGAGCAATAGCGCCACTTACATGTGAGGTGGCCATTGAGGTGCCGCTCATTTCATGATATTTGCCCTTGATCCAAGCAGATACAATTTTATCACCGGGTGCATAAATGTCGACGTAACGGCCGCGGTTGCTGAAGGAGGCAATTTTCCGAATTCGATCAGTAGCTCCAACCGAGATCGTCTGCAAGTAACGGGCGGGGTAATCAATAGACTTCCGCTTCGCATCATTGCCAGAGGAGGCGACAACGGTTACGCCAGCATTATAAGCGTTCGTGACAGCAGTGAGCAGCGACTTGCTGCGGGTCTTCATGCCGAAGCTCATATTAATGATATTCATACCATGGCGGACACACCAATCAATGCCTTGGATAATATCAGATACGAAGGCTGCTCCATTTTCATCGAATGCTTTAACGGGATGAATAATGGCGCGAGGAGCCACTCCGATAATGCCGTACATTTGATTGGCAGCGGCGATCGTACCTGCGATATGGGTGCCGTGGCCATTGTCGTCATGTGGGGGCAAACCGCGCTGGATCAGATTAATGCCGCGGGTGAGCGAGTGCCGAAGGTCAGGATGGTGGAAATCAGCCCCGGTATCAATGACACCAATATGAACACGATAACCGGTAGTCGTGCTCCAAGCTTGGGGTGCTTTGATGTGCTTAACCCCCCAAGGAATGCCGCGCTCCCAATTGACAGGACGCTGGGATACGGCGTGCATCGAGAGATGAATATCTTCTTCTACGATAACATCATAAGCGGTCGATAGCAGGGTGGAATCGAAGTCCGTTCTGGCCGGATATACCCAGCCATCAATGAGTGGAACCTTGCGAATATCAGCAAGCTCAGATCTGCTTGCTTCGAGTTCATGCAGCACCTCGGAACATTGTTCATACTGTTCATGGGTGCGGAAGCGGATGAGCAGTTGTCGTTCGCAGGGCTTAGTGGTACTGAGCCCTTGAATAAGTAACTGGAGTAAGCCCGTAATATCCAATGTCGAGTCCCTCCCGACAGTTCCTTTGTAACGGTTGTTCAAAAAGCGTACATATGATAATCAAGTGAACCCGAAAGAATGTGGATCGGTTGAAGCGTCTTTTTGAACAGACAATTTTACATATCGTATGCATCAGACCCCGGCGTGGACTGGGGTAGATGCCTTTTTTGCGAAAGATAGGCCTTCCACCGTGTCAAAAGACTTCCACGGACATAGTATGAAGAAGAGCCGACGAAGGGCTTAGCACACCCGATACGGGGCGTGAGCCTTCATCGGGTGCGGATACAGTCGAACGCGAAGGGATTCCCTTCGCGTTTCTATTTTTTGTCCGACTTGTGGCATTTCCTCGTCTATAGGAAGAAAACTTGCATTTTCACTTGAGATCGGGTTTACTTATGTGTGAACATGGATAAGTGAATGCAATTTGAACTTTTTAGAGAGAGAGGATGTGTCCGAATGAGCACACCGCTGGATTTGAAATTAGACCCTGAAAAAGTGCAAGAAATACCGATGGTGGATCTTGCCTTCATGGTACTGAAAGCTGCCAACACGCCTTTCTATTACCGCGATCTCATGAATGAAGTCGCTAAGCTGCGGGGTCTGAACGAAGAGCAAATTAACGATGTCATTGCGCAGTTATATACGGAAATTAACATTGACGGTCGTTTTGCTTGTGTTGGCCAGAACCTGTGGGGATTGAAACGCTGGTATCCGGTTGACCGTTCTGAAGAGGCGATGACCGGGGGTACACCTCGTCCACGCATCATTAACGATGACGACGATGATGATTACTCTGATGATGACGACAGCTTCAACAATGATGAAGAAGAAGACTTCGACTTCGTCGATGAAGATGGCGAAGAGGAAGAGGAGATCTTCGAGGATGAAGATTCTGATGTAGAAGATGATGTTGACATCGAAGAGGAAATCGATGAAGAAGATGCGGATCTGAACGAAGAAGAAAACGATGACTTCGAAGAAGAGGATGACCGGGAAGAGGATATGTAAGATCCTCTTCAGGATTTGATTTCGCATTTTAGAATGCCGCTTGCTTATTTTTCCTGTATATCCTAGCTGATTGGGGTATGTTCAGGAGGGATACGTAAGCGGCATTTTCCATATAATCTGCCCCTGCGAAAAATCAACTCGATCTCCCTTGACACGAGAATGCCTACAGAGTAAACTAGCATATGGGCTTTGCATTTGCACGTAATTAAATAGAGTCATTTTCACATATGAAGAAAGTGCCCCGTGACACTACGGGAGTCACTTTTTTGTTTTTTTAGGATACGAATTGCAGTTTTTTATGGCTTTGTTGCCGATTGCAATTGGTACAATTTGATTCGTATAAAATAGCTCCCGTCCACTACGGAACACCATTTCCGGACATTTTAGACAGGAGCTTTTTTAATGACATTTTGCATCAATGAATATCGCATAAATGGGTTACGATAACATCATGAGATTATGGAACTCGCGTGTATCGAACCTGTTCTACAGACAAAGCCTCCCGAGAACATGTCTTGAATGCACTTGATCATAGGAGGGTTTCACCAGTGGCAAAGTATATTTTTGTAACGGGCGGCGTCGTTTCTTCTCTTGGTAAAGGGATTACGGCTGCATCCCTGGGCAGATTGCTGAAAAATCGGGGGCTCAAAGTAACGATCCAAAAATTTGATCCTTACATTAACGTTGACCCGGGCACAATGAGCCCTTATCAGCATGGCGAAGTATTCGTAACAGATGACGGAGCTGAGACAGACCTTGACTTGGGTCACTACGAGCGCTTCATCGACATCAACCTGTCGAAGAACAGCAACGTGACAACAGGTAAAGTGTATTCTACAGTTATTTCAAAGGAACGCCGCGGTGAATACCTTGGCGGAACTGTACAAGTTATTCCGCATATTACAAATGAAATCAAAGAACGCGTATTCCGTGCAGGTAAGGAATCCGGCTCTGATGTAGTTATTACCGAAATCGGTGGCACAGTCGGCGATATCGAGAGCTTGCCGTTCTTGGAAGCAATTCGTCAAATTAAGAGTGATGTAGGCCGTGACAACGTGATGTATATTCACGTTACCTTGATCCCTTACATCAAGGCTGCGGGCGAAGTGAAAACGAAGCCGACACAGCACAGTGTCAAAGAATTGCGCAGCATCGGTATTCAACCGAATATGCTCGTATGCCGTACAGAACATGAGCTTGCAGAGGATATGAAGCGCAAGATTTCCTTGTTCTGCGACATTGATGCGAATGCGGTTGTAGAATGCCGTGACGCTTCCACGTTGTATGAAGTACCATTGATGCTTCATGAGCAAGGAATGGATGATTATGTTGTAAATCATTTGAAGCTTCAAACACCAGAACCAGACATGGTGGAATGGACGAAGCTTGTTGACCGTGTGAAGCAGCTTCAAGGACAAGTTGAGATTGCAATCGTTGGTAAGTATGTTGCTCTTCATGATGCATACTTGTCTATCGTAGAAGCATTGGCTCACGCAGGTATTGATGCAAATACAGAAGTCAATATCCGTTGGGTGAATGCAGAAGAGATTACAGAAGAAAACGTAGATGCAGAGTTGTCGGGTGTACACGGTATCTTGGTACCAGGTGGATTTGGCGATCGTGGTATCGAAGGTAAAGTAACAGCGATCCGCTATGCGCGTGAACAACAAATTCCGTTCTTCGGTATTTGCCTTGGTATGCAAGTTGCGGTTATTGAATATGCACGCTCTATCGCAGCATTGAATGGCGCGAACAGCTCCGAAATCAACCCAGCAACAGAATATCCGGTTATCGATCTGCTTCCAGAGCAGAAGGATATTGAAGATTTGGGCGGCACAATGCGTCTTGGTCTGTACCCTTGCAAGCTGCAAGAGGGATCACTCGCTATGTCTTGCTACAATGATGAGCTGGTGTACGAGCGTCACCGCCATCGCTATGAATTCAACAATGAATATCGTGAAGTAATTGAAGGTGCTGGATTGAAGATTAGCGGTACGTCCCCAGACGGCCGACTGGTGGAAATTGTCGAGCTTCCAAGCCATCCATGGTTCTTGGCTGTTCAGTTCCATCCAGAGTTTATCTCTCGTCCGAACCGTCCGCAGCCATTGTTCCGTGAATTCGTCAAAGCGGCAATGAAGCACCGTGGATAATAACGCATAAAATATATGAAGCGAAGGCTTTCCTAATTGGAGAGTCTTCGCTTTTTTTGCTTTTATGTGGGAGTTGTGATGTTTTTCCTGAAAGAAGAAGGATTTTATTGTAAAGAAGCGAATATGTACAGTACATGTGGAGTGGTAAAATAAGCATGCAGTGTGAGAGATTAACTCATTCGAACTAGAGGATGCTGCACACTCGCTCGTGAGACGCGGTGGGAGGGGTACCAGTTGAGTAATAAGAAAGTATTGATTGTCGATGATCAGAATGGTATTCGGGTTCTTCTCATGGAAGTGTTCAGTAGCGAAGGATATACGACCTATCAAGCTTCCAATGGCAAGATGGCGCTTGAGATCGTAAGAGAGGAGTCGCCGGATATTGTCCTGTTGGACATGAAGATACCGGGCATGGATGGGTTGGAAATTTTGAAGCAGATCAAGTTGATGAAGCCGCATATGAATGTGATTATGATGACCGCTTACGGCGAGTTGGATATGATTAAGGAAGCTACGGACCTCGGAGCATTGATGCACTTTACGAAGCCTTTCGACATCGATGAGATGAGGGTTGCGGTCAATATGACATTAGAGCAGGGACAGCCGAATAATCAGATGACTATGCCTTCTTAGAAGTGGCGTACGAACGATAAACAAGAAACATGCCGGGGGATGCCCTGGCCTTCTTCAATGTTATCCGAGCAAGGTCGGAGGAAGGCCTTCGATTATTGCTATGTGGTACGAAGAACGAAGAATTGGACATGCCTCTAGTGGAGGGCGCTCAGCAGAGACCCCATTAGGGGCTTTCCTCGTTTCTCGTGTTGTCTAAATCCTGGCCTATACTTGCTAAGCAAAATAACATCAGTAAGACAATAAGGGATCATACAGGGGTGTTAATGATGATACGTGTAGCAGTTTGTAGTTATTGGCATGTTCATGCAGAAGAGTATACAGATTTCATCCTTCATCATCCAGATACAGAGCTAGTTGGAATATGGGATGAAGATGCCAAGCGCGGAGAGCGCTATGCAGGACGTTATCATGTGCCTTATTATCCGATCTTGGATGACATGCTGTTGAGAGAGGATATTGATGCGATTGTCGTAGTAGCGCCGACTTCCCTCCACGAGGATATTATGGTGAAGGCAGCGGAAGCTGGCAAGCACATCTTCACTGAGAAAGTATTAGCGCTTACGTCAGCTGAAGCGGAACGCATCGTGAATGCTGTGGAAGCCAATGGTGTTGTGTTGAATGTTGCTCTTCGGAAGCTGTGTGAGCGCGATATTGTTACGCTGCGTCGGATAGTAGAAGAGGGTGCTATAGGCGATGTATCGCTTGTCCGTGTGCGTATGGCGCATAATGGAGCGCTGGCAGGATGGCTGCCAGAGCATTTCTACAACCGGGCGGAATGCGGCGGTGGGGCAATGATTGATCTTGGCTGTCATCCGATGTACATTACCCGTGCACTGTTGGGTATGCCTGAGGCCGTAACTGCGTCGTATGGCTATGTTACGGGTAAAGAAGTAGAGGATAACGCAGTTGCGCTGCTCCAATATACTGGAGGTGCCATTGGAATTGCTGAAACAGGGTTTGTTACCGGTCAATCCCCGTTCATAATTGAGATTCATGGTGCAAGAGGAAGCATTATGTACGGAATGCCGGATGAGCAAATACGCATTCGACTGAATGAGGGGGATGGTGAATGGAACATCGTTCCATTTGATGAACAGATCCCAAATATGTTTGAGCAATGGGTCGGTCATGTGCAGTGCAGAGAAGTGAGCATGGACAACGTAAAAATGGCGCTGGACCTGACAAAATTGATGGAAGCGGCCAATGAGGCAGCGGTTTCGGGGAAAGCGGTAGCCGTAAACGTAATGTAGCTGTTTTGTCAAGAGGTTGTTTACTTTTTCACGCCCAATTGTGATATAATAACACCGTATAAGATGTCGGCTATAATCTAGATAGACAGACGACGAACAACTTCCTAGGAGGATGGAGACCATGCCATTAGTTTCGATGAACGAGTTCTTGCCTAAAGCAAAAGAAAACAAATTTGCAGTAGGTCAGTTCAACATCAATAACTTGGAATTCACACAAGCAATTACAGAAGCGGCGATGGAAGAAAACGCACCAATTATCTTTGGTGTATCCGAAGGCGCTTTGCGTTACATGGGAATGGAGTACACAGTAGCAATGGCTGAGGCAGCTGCTAAGAAATCCGGCTTGCCAATCGCTTTGCACCTTGACCATGGTAGCACATTTGAAGTAGCTATGGCTTGTATTCGTGCCGGATTCTCTTCCGTTATGTTTGATGGTTCCCACCATGCATACGAAGACAACATCCGTTTGACTAAAGAAGTCGTTAAAGCAGCTCACGCTATGGGCGTATCCGTTGAAGGTGAATTGGGTACAATCGGCGGTGTTGAAGACGATCTTCACGTAGACGAAGATGCAGCTCAATTGGCTAACCCAGAAGAAGCAATCCGCTTCTACGAAGAAACTGGCGTAGATGCACTTGCAATCGCTGTTGGTACTGCTCACGGCATGTACAAAGGCGAGCCTAAACTTCACTACGATATCATTGAAGCAGTAGCTTCCAAAATCCCAGTTCCAGTCGTATTGCACGGCGGTTCCGGTGTACCTGACGAATCCATCCGCAAGGCGATCGTAGCAGGTGCAGGTAAAATCAACGTGAACACAGAAAACCAAGTTGCTTGCACAGCGGCTATCCGCGAAGCATTGGCTAAAGATGCGAACGTTATCGACCCTCGCAAATACTTGACGCCAGCACGCAATGCAATGGTTGAAGTTGTTCGCAACAAAATCCGCTTGTTCGGATCCAACAACCAAGCATAATCGATACTCATATTTATGTTTACGAATGCGGGAAAAGCACCGGTTCGCCGGTGTTCTTCCCTTTTTTGCGATTATTTAGCGTTATGATGAATGAACATGAATCCAATAAAGCATATGGGCGAGCCGAACCTGTGATAGGCGCGGCGTGGGGGGAACTTAGCTTGTGATGGAAAAGTTAATGATTTGCGGTGGGCGGCCGCTGCGTGGCACTGTGCAGATCAGCGGTGCGAAGAACAGTGCAGTCGCACTCATTCCTGCGGCGATTTTAGCAGAGAGTGAAGTAGTGCTCGATAACTTGCCTGCATTAAGTGATGTTGCAACCTATACGGAGATTATTACCGAACTCGGTGGAGAGGCAAGCTGGGAAGGTTCTGCCTTGCGAATTGATCCATCTAGCATGATTTCGATGCCGATGTATAACGGACCTGTGAAGAAATTGCGGGCCTCTTATTATTTAATGGGCGCCTTGCTCGGCCGCTTTGGCGAAGCAACTATAGGCATGCCTGGAGGATGCAACTTTGAACCCCGTCCGATTGATCAGCATATTAAAGGATTCGAAGCATTGGGTGCTACGGTAACCAATGAACATGGAGCGATCCATATTTCGGCGCGTGAATTGCGCGGCGCCAAAATCTACCTCGATGTGGTTAGTGTAGGAGCAACCATTAATATTATGCTTGCGGCTTCCCGAGCCAAAGGCATCACCATTATCGAAAATGCGGCCAAAGAGCCTGAAATTATAGATGTGGCGACCCTGCTCAATGCAATGGGTGCCAAAATCAAGGGTGCTGGTACAGAATCGATTCGTATTGAAGGTGTAGAAGGGCTGCATGGCTGCCGTCATTCTATCATTCCGGATCGCATTCAAGCAGGAACCTATATGATCGCTGCTGCTGCAACGCGCGGCGATATTCTCATCGACAATATTATCCCTAAGCACTTGGAAGCACTTACGGCGAAGCTGGAGGAAATGGGTGTGCAAGTCGTAGAAGGGGACGAATCCCTTCGCGTGCTTGGCCAGCCTGACTACGAGTCTATCGATGTAAAGGCGCTTGTATATCCAGGGTTCGCAACCGATCTTCAATCACCGATGATAAGCTTGCTCACGCAAGCAACTGGTGTAAGTATGCTGTCCGATCTCGTATATAGCAATCGATTTAAGAATGTGCCTGAGTTGCTTCGCATGGGAGCCAAAATCCGTGTAGAAGGTCGCTCTGCTGTCATTGAAGGAACCAAGTTGCATGCCGCGAAAGTGAAAGCAGAGGATTTGCGTGCGGGAGCATCGCTTGTCATTGCAGGACTAACAGTAGCGGATGGCATTACTGAAATCTCCGGCGTAGAGTATATTGACCGTGGCTATGACAACCTAGTCACAAATTTGCGGAATTTAGGCGCTGATGTATGGCGTCAGACGGAATAATTCGACGGTAATAGGGTAAAAATAGGATAATGATCATTTCGCGATCGTCAGTTAAGGTGTGGCGATGCGCCCCATGATGCGCCCTGCTCATGTGGCTGTGCGGAATTTCATCTAGTATTCGTCGTTTGTGTATTGGACTGTGTCCGAAAGAGAGTGGAAGTGGAGCATTCTCTTTCGGATACAGAAGAAAATGCAACTTTTTGGCAGGATTGAACGTACGAAGAGTATTTCCCTTTCTATTCCTTGGAGAGGCTGCAGCGTTTAGCACCATCACTTCCATAAGTGCTTCGCTTCAACGGCTATCTTTTACCCAGACCGAATGGTTCCCATCTGTTATCTGTCCACCATCTCATTGTATCAACCAGCCTTCATATCTCATGTTGACACGCCGCTGCGTTTATACGTAACGATTTCACAATGGACTTATCCTTCTGACATCATTTGTATTTATCAACAGAATAGGAGTTGTATTCATGGATTTACAAATTTCCGATTTGGAAACGAAGAAGCTGACCGAGCTATATAAACTAGCAAAACAATTTCAGATTCCTGGCTATGGTCAAATGAAGAAAAAAGAATTAATATTTGCTATCTTGCGCGCGCAGGCGGAACAAGGCGGCTTCATGTTTATGGAGGGAGTATTGGACATCCTTCCAGAGGGCTTCGGCTTCTTGCGTCCTATTAACTATTTGCCTAGCTCGGAAGATATTTATATCTCTCAATCTCAGATTCGCAGATTTGATTTGCGTACTGGTGATCTTGTATCAGGAAAATGCCGTCCGCCAAAAGAGAACGAACGCTATTTCGGATTGCTTCAGATTAACGCCGTCAATGGTGAGAATCCGGATGAAGCAGCTCAACGCTTGCACTTCCCGGCCCTGACGCCGCTATATCCAGAGAAGAAACTTGTGCTTGAGATGGCTTCCAACAAAGTGTCCACACGCATTATGGACATGCTCGCACCTGTTGGTCTTGGACAACGCGGGCTAATCGTCGCCCCTCCTAAGGCAGGTAAGACATTGCTTCTGAAGGAGATTGCAAATAGCATCTCGACCAACCATCCTGAGATTGAACTGTTCGTTCTGCTTATTGATGAGCGTCCGGAAGAAGTAACGGATATGCAGCGTTCTGTAAAAGGTGAGGTTGTAGCATCCACATTTGATGAAGTGCCTGAGAACCACATCAAGGTAACAGAACTTGTTCTGGAGCGTGCACTGCGTCTCGTGGAACATAAGAAGGATGTTGTTATCCTGCTTGACAGTATTACGCGCTTGGCGCGAGCATACAACCTCGTGGTTCCGCCGTCTGGCCGTACGTTGTCTGGTGGTATTGATCCAGCTTCCTTCCATCGTCCAAAGCGCTTCTTCGGTTCTGCCCGCAACATTGAAGAGGGTGGAAGCTTGACGATCTTGGCAACGGCACTCGTTGAGACAGGATCACGTATGGATGACATCATTTATGAAGAATTTAAAGGTACGGGTAATATGGAGCTTCATCTGGATCGTAAGCTGGCTGAACGCCGTATCTTCCCGGCTATCGATATTCGTCGCTCGGGTACACGTCGCGAGGAAATGCTGTTGTCGAAGGAAGAGCTTGATAAGCTGTGGGCAATTCGTAAGAACATGAACGAGTCTCCGGAATTCGTGGATCAATTCTTGAAGAAGATGCGTGATTCGAAGACGAACGAAGAGTTCCTTGCAGCACTTGATACGAGCGGAACACCAACCCCGCCTCCGCGCAGAACACGCAGCAGCTCTGTGAGCTCCTAAGCGCTCGTTCGCTGTTATGGCGGACAAGAATATGGTTATAACATGAGATTGCGAACTAGATGCAAACATGCTATAATCCATTCATGTGTTTTTATATACTCTGGGCACGCAAAGGGCTCAGGGCGGAAAGAGGTGAATTCGAGTGAAAGAAGCAATTCAACCGAAATACTTCATTACGACTGTAACTTGCGCATGCGGCAACTCTTTCGAAACAGGTTCCGTTAAAGAGAACTTGAAGGTAGAGGTTTGCTCCGCTTGCCATCCATTCTTCACAGGTAAGCAGAAGTTCTTGGATGCTGGTGGTCGTGTGGATCGATTCAAAAAGAAATACGGTATCTAATACGTCTGTTTACGATATGGACTCCCTTGCTGGCAACAGCCAAGGGAGTTCATTTTTTTGTATATTTTTATCCTTCCTGACTTGATGTTTGCTGTCCGGAACTCGATTTCGCACAAAATGTCAAAACAAAGGGGAGTACATACGGTACGATTGAATGGAATGGGGATTTACGAGGCATGTGCTGGCATTGCCTCAAGATGACTGGGGGGGCTGGCTATGTGGCTGGAGCACGAGAAATGGATCAAAGAAGCAATAGCCTACATAGAACTGCATATTACAGAGGACGTGGATGCAGCAGACATAGCGAAACATTGCACGGTCTCCCGTTTTCACTTTAATCGTGTGTTTCAGCGGCATGTGGGTGTCAGTGTGGGGACATTATTACGGGAGCGCAGATTGGCAAGGGCTGCGGTGGAGCTGTTGTCAACGGACAAGCGCATACTGGACATCGCATTAGAATATCAATTTTCTGGGCAAGACAGCTTCACTCGTGCTTTTAAGCAGCGGTATGGCATGACACCGCATGTATACCGCCAAGGTTTCCGATGCTTTTACACGCCAGAGGGGGATCATCGAATGGATGAGAACAATCAATCTGAGAATACCGGATATGGGATGATGCAGTCTGCTCCACAGGGATGGATCATAACAGGTGTGTATCCGCACCAATATAGCGTTACTCTTGATCGCGTTCATGTATATCGCGGGAGGTCGTCAGGTACCATTCAAGGAAGAGTGGATGCGGATCCACGAGGATTTGGCACGTTGATGCAAATGTTCAAGGCTGAGAATTATGTGGGACAGCGCCTTCGTTTATCAGCGTTTCTGAAGACGGACGACGTGCAGGGATGGGCAGGCATGTGGATGCGGATTGACGGGAAGGATGAAGTGCCTATTAACTTCGACAACATGGACAATCGTCCGATTAGTGGCACGACCGAATGGAGGCCCTATGAAGTTGTACTTGATATTGCACCTTATGCGGAGGCGATTGCATTTGGCGTGCTATTAAGCGGTCCGGGTCAAGTCTGGGTGGATAGATTTCGCTTGGATATTGTTGATGAATCTGTACCTACTACGGGTGGACCAGCGGTAAATGATACAATGCCCAAAGAACCGGTGAATTTGGACTTTGAATTGGGGCCACAGTAGAAGGAGCGGAGCGTGAACGGCATGATCGAAAGGTTGTTTGAGCTTAGTTTGGGATTTATATGGCACATCATCAAGGGTGAGCTGCCCTTGTCCATCGTCGGAAGCACGCTTTTCTTGGGGGTTCTATTTGTTGCGGCAGGAGAGTGGAGTGAACGGCGCAAGCATGCGCGATCGGAACAATTTGGGCATCGTGTGCAAAGAGGAATGGGTACGTTGTTCAAAGACGCATTCATTGTGATGGTTGCTACTGTCTTCGTTGTTGGTGTTGAATACGGTATTTTTCGCTTGGCTGCAAGGGCCCTTCCTGCTTGGGGGTGGCCAGTTCTGCCGGATGGTAATGTTGTACTGGCATGGCTCAGTCTCGCTGTCACAAGTTTCGCATTAGTAGGGGTTATCATTTTGGAGCTCATCTGGGTGGCTAAGACTGTGTCCCTTGCTTCATTCTGGGTCATTTATGTACTGGTATATGCGGTGTTATCAGCTTGTGCACTGCAATGGCTGTATCCGGTATCAGGTGCTACGCCGTGGATTTATTTAGGATCTGGACTTATGAGTTCATTGCTTTGTGTGCTGTTGAAGTATTTGCAACAAATGGAAGAAGATGCGGATGACAGTAAGGAAGAAGCAGATGCCATATCTGTTAACAAATGACGTCAGTTGCACTTTTGCAGCAAATCGTCTATACTAAGTTATGCCGTGCTAGACGGGGAGGTAGCGGTGCCCTGTAACTCGCAATCCGCTGTAGCGAGGTTGAATTCCTGTTAGAGGTTTTGTCGATGTGGGGTTTGGCGTTTACACTCGGTGTTGACGGCTGGGTCCTCCGCAATGGGTGCCTATGAACTTGGTCAGGTCCGGAAGGAAGCAGCCATAAGTAGGAGAGCTCATGTGCCGGAGGGAAGCCTGGCCTGAGTCGTAGTGTAGAAGTGCCGCTCGGATCGCAATTATCAATAACAGGTGCACGGTTCATATAGTGCATACGAGGACACCGGGATAACCGGTGTTTTTTTGTTTCAATAAATATGAATACATGTTCATATTATATAAACAGCAGGAAAAAGATTGCCTGATGGCGAAGTTTAGAGTGAACAGCAAGTGAGCGGATATCTCATTTTCGTTTCTGCAAAAAGAGGTGAGTGTATGATCGATTCAAGCATGCCGTTACACGGCGCTCTGGCGCAGAATTCTATGTCTGATTCCTGCAATGAAGGAGCAAATGTACAGGCGGCGGATACGGAACTAACCCTGCTGCAGCAATTCGCCGGTGCTTTTATTCAGGATGTGAATTTAGGGATCATGCTGCTGAATAATCAGTTCACATTGGTAGACATCAGTGATATGGCGTGCATAGTGATGGGATGGGAGAGAGAGAAGGCGCTCGGGAGACGGGTCAATGAGCTATTTGGTGACATGCCTACAGAGCATCATCTCGTACAACGTTCTCTGCTTGAAGGTGTGAGTGTGCGGAATCATGCTGTCTCTTGGTGCAATGGTGTGGATCGATATGAGCTTCTTATGGATTCGAATGTCATGCGTGATGAACAGCAGCAGATCGTAGGTGCTTATGTGCTATTCAAGGATGTGTCTAATTTGCGCTCGTTGGAGGAGCAGGTACAGCGAAGCGACCGTCTGGCGATGATTGGACAGATTGCCGCAGGCACAGCTCATGAAATTCGTAATCCCTTGACCTCTATTAAGGGGTTTCTGCAAATGTTCAAGAAGACGCTGCGTGACAAGGGAATGGCGAAGGAAGTCCATTACACCGAGATCATGCTGACCGAAATCAACCGAATCAATGAGTTGGTTGGGGAGTTTCTACTCTTAAGCAAGCCGAAGCATGTCACGATTGAGCGTGTGAATGTATATCAGGTGATGAATGATATTTTGCCGATTATTCGGAGTGAAGCAGTGCTGCACGGCGTACATGTTCGATACGAGGCGGGAGAGACTGTGCCGAACGTGGTTGCCGATCGCGAGCTGCTGAAGCAAGTGTTCATCAACATCGCCAAAAATGGTATTGAGGCGATGGTGGAGGGTGGCACACTTACGGTAAGTGTGAAGCGGGATAGTGTGGAGCAGCGTGTGTTGATTGATATCCATGATACGGGGCCGGGAATTCCTGCGTTCCTCGTCGATAAGATATTCGATCCCTTCTTCACCACGAAGCAGAATGGGACAGGGCTTGGATTATCGGTATGCCAACGGATTATCCATGATTTGGGAGGCACGATACGCGTTTCATCCAAGGGGTTTGGCACGACATTCACGCTCGCTGTCCCTTATCAGGGTTCATAGCAGCAGTGACGGACGCCTCTCTTTTCCAAAGAGAGGGAATGGCTGTTTTTTTAGAGGTTATGATATAGTATAATAAGTAAAAACGTTTTCGAGGTTGCATCATGGCTCATATCGCATTGTATCGCGCATGGAGACCACAGTCATTTCAAGACATGGTCGGACAACAGCATATTATTCAAACGCTGCAAAATTCGCTGCGGGAGCAGCGTTTTTCGCATGCATATTTGTTCAGCGGTCCAAGAGGAACCGGGAAGACAAGTGCGGCGAAAATACTGGCGAAGGCTGTCAACTGCGAACAAGGGCCAGGCCCGGAGCCTTGCAACGCTTGTGAAGCGTGTCGGCGCATAACAGCTGGCGCGGTGATGGATGTAGTGGAAATCGATGCTGCATCGAATCGCGGCGTAGAGGAAATTCGCGATCTTCGCGAAAAGGTGAAGTATGCGCCAACGGAAGTTCGCTACAAAGTGTACATCATTGACGAAGTACACATGTTGACGACAGAAGCTTTTAACGCCTTGTTGAAGACGTTAGAAGAGCCGCCAGCGCATGTGATGTTCATCTTGGCGACAACGGAGCCGCATCGACTTCCGGCCACGATTATTTCGCGTTGCCAGCGATTTGACTTTCGTCGAGTTTCACTTGCTGAGCAAGTACAGCGCTTGGCTCAGGTGTGCGAAGAAGAGAGCATCCAGGCAGACCATGACAGTTTGACTTATATTGCGAAGCTGTCTGATGGCGGGATGCGTGATGCGATCAGCTTGCTGGATCAAGCTGCCTCCTTTACTGATGGAGCCATTACCTATCAACAGGTATTGGACATTACAGGAGGTATGCCCGAAGAGAGGTTTGCGGAGCTTGCCCGAGCAGTACAGGCGGGTGATGTAGGTTCTGTTCTTTCGGTGGTTGAGCAGTTGATGCAGGAAGGCAAGAGTGCGGATAAGTGCATGGAAAGCCTGTTGTACTTTTTCCGAGATCTGCTTATGATGAAGATGGTGCCGAGCGGGGATGCGCTAACGGACCGGTTGACTCGCGTAGAGTCTTTCCGTGAAATGGCGGAGGGATTCACAGAGAGTCGTCTATTTCATATCATTGATACGCTGAATCGATACCAGACGGATATGAAGTATGCTGTGCAGCCGCAGACTTTATTCGAAGTCGCGCTGCTTCAATTGGCAGCTTCAGGACAGCGTCCGATGAATCATTATACGGACACTGGGGATTCCGCTCAGGGAGAGGTTCGGCAGGATGGAATGGAACATTCATCCTCCCTGCAACATTTGCGTCAACAGATTACGTCCTTAGAGACGAAGGTTGAACAGCTGATGAAGTCAGGTGGAGGTCGTCAGGAACAGGTAACGCATGAGCGTACGCCTGCTGCGACTCGCCCATCTGGACACGTATCCAAGTTCTCTAAACAGCCACCGCAGTTCACACGGTACCTTGCGAATCATAACAGCGCCGAATTCAATCGCATTCGAGGGAATTGGGGACAAGTGCTTCAGCGAGTGAAGGAAGCCGGTGTTACCATTCATGCTTGGCTGGTTAACGGTGAGCCTGTATCATGTCTAGAGGATCGAATTCTTATCGGTTTCAAAAATTCGATTCATCGTGATACGACGGAGAAGCCGACTAACAAGCAGGTGATTGAGCAAGTGCTATCCGAGACCTTCGGCAAGACATACCAGATGGATACGATGATGCTCAAGGACTGGGAGGCTGCAGCCGCCCAGACAGAGGATAAGGAAGAGCAAGAGTTCCAACTGGAGCCAGAGGGCCAAGAAGGCCGCAATCATTCTCAAGAACCATGGATTGACGAGGCAATCCAGTTATTTGGAGAAGATCTCGTTGTCATAAAAGAGTAACTTATCTTAAATGGAGAAAAAAGGAGATTCACGGCGATGAACAATATGAACCAAATGATGAAACAAGTTAAAAAGATGCAAGAACAAATGTTGAAAGCTCAAGAAGAGTTGGCTGAAAAGAAAACAACTGGTACATCTGGCGGTGGAGCTGTTACTGTAGAGGTTAACGGCCACAAAAAACTGCTTAGCATCTCCATCAAACCAGAAGTAGTAGATGCAGAAGATATCGAAATGCTTCAAGACCTTGTTATTACTGCAGTTAACGATGCGTTGACTAAAGCAGAAGACATGGCAAATGACGACATGTCTAAATTCACAGGCGGAATGAAAATTCCTGGCTTGTTCTAATGTAGAGAAACACGAATGTGAGGCATATACCGATTCTGGTATATGCCGTTTCTACCATTTAGGGGACATTTTTTGATGTGAGACGATGTTGAGTTCGTTGATTAAGCTATCGTAAAGGAGAGCCCGCATTGTATTATCCAGAACCGATCGCCAAGTTGATCGAGGCATTTACACATTTGCCCGGTATTGGGCCGAAGACAGCGGCTCGTCTTGCGTTCCATGTACTCCGCATGCAGGAAGATGACGTTATTGATTTTGCAAAGGCGCTCGTTAATGTGAAGCGGAACCTGCACTACTGCTCTGTGTGCTGCAATATTACAGATATTGATCCTTGCCGTATCTGCTCGGATAAGACACGTGACGCCTCAGTAATGTGTGTTGTTCAGGAAACGAAGGATTTGGTTGCGATGGAGCGAACGAAAGAGTTCATGGGGTATTACCATGTGCTACAGGGCGCGATATCACCAATGGAGGGAGTAGGCCCAGAGGATATACGTCTTGCTGAGCTGCTTAAGCGTTTGAGTGATGAGCGGGTCAAAGAATTGATTTTGGCTACGAATCCAAATATTGAAGGGGAAGCAACAGCGATGTATATTTCGCGGCTTGTGAAGCCGTTTGGCATTCGTGTAACGAGAATTGCTCATGGACTTCCTGTGGGTGGTGACCTCGAATACGCCGATGAGGTGACCTTGTCTAAGGCGTTAGAAGGCCGGAGGGATGTTCTGTAATGGTGGATCTCCATCGTGAGCAGGCCTAAAATGTTGTTTCTTCATGATTTGATATAGAAGCTCTCGAATATCGAGGGCTTTTTTTGTTATCTATAAGAGGATGATTGATATTCCTGTTCATTAGAGTGCTGTCTCGCATGGTCGAAGCAGCTCATAAAGAGGTTCTAGTCTTGTCCCGACGTTCATATTCATGACTAAAGTGAATGTGGGGAGGGGAACTCATGTGGAAACGTATGAAGAACTGGTTCATGCGAAATAGGGACAAGCGTGAGTATGGGTTAATGTTGTCTGAGCAGCAGCTTCTTATGAGGGATATCCGTAATGCGGTTGCGGAGTGGAGAATGGCTTGTGTGCGATTTGAGCATGCACTAGGTACAGATGAGGTGGATTATGCGATCTCGACGCTTGAGGCAGCTGAGAAGCGGATTGCCATGCTGATGAAGAGAGCCAAGCGCGTAGGGATGCATGCATTGCGGTTAGGGGAGGTATTATAGTGATGAAAATGCTGTTGGTTGGTCTGCTCATTGTGTCCATAGCTGGATTGTTCATTGTGCTATTTCGTCAGCGGCTGGCATGGCGTGGTATCATAACCTTTCTTCTTCATGGAGTTAGCGCATTTGCGCTGTTGTACATCGTGAATTCGACGGGGTGGATAGCGGGAATCCATGTACCTATCAACCCTGCCACATTAACAGGAGTGGGGCTTCTGGGTATCCCGGGACTCGCGCTTGTCATTTCCCTTAAAATGGTAGGTATTTAGTGGTTGACGCACCCCTTGTCTTTATGATACATTAATCAATGTCGCTTCGGACATGAGTTAACAAACTTAAAACAAAAAACAGTCTCGAAAAGAGATTGAAAAAAAAGTTTTAAAAAAGTGTTGACAAGAAATGAACGAAATGATAAGATATAAAAGTCGCCGCTGACAAAGCGGTGAGAAAAAGAAAGTAACTAAGAAATTGGTTGCTGACTGAGATTGTTCTTTGAAAACTGAACAACGAGCAACGTTTGTGAATGAGGTAGCAATACCTCGTCAAAAGATATGAGCAGTTCAAACTTAACTTTAACGGAGAGTTTGATCCTGGCTCAGGACGAACGCTGGCGGCGTGCCTAATACATGCAAGTCGAGCGGACTTGAAGGAGTGCTTGCACTCCTGATGGTTAGCGGCGGACGGGTGAGTAACACGTAGGTAACCTGCCCATAAGACTGGGATAACCCACGGAAACGTGAGCTAATACCAGATAGGCATTTTCCTCGCATGAGGGAGATGAGAAAGGCGGAGCAATCTGCCAC